>CAVGEZ010000029.1:0-23196 GCA_963628445.1 uncultured Eubacteriales bacterium | reverse complement strand
CTTAACAAGTTGTGGCCCTCATGCCAAAAATCCTGATGTTATAAATCTAAATGAGAGTTGTAATATATATAATGGTGATGATCTTTTAGCTACTGTATCATATGATGATTTTAATAGTGAAAATATAATGGGACAAACAGATTCTGTTTTAATAATTGAAACTCTTACTATAGCACCAATTGGTTCTATTAAACTTCAAAAAAATGATTTCTTGTTAGAAATTTGGTATGAAGATTATTCGAATGTAGAGGAAGGATACAAAACATCAATAGAATATAATATCGAAAAAATAAATATGATATTTTTGAACAAGAAATCAGTGATAAAATTACATATCATTTTTGTTTTATTGTCCCAAAAGAAAAAAATGGATCAAAATATAACGAGGTAGGGATTTCCTTACTTATATTTCACAAAATCACTTTGCTTAGAATGCCAACAAATTAATATAAATATCTATAAGAATATTCGAGTTCAATTAATTAATCATTTTGGTTTTAATTATAATTCTTTTATATTAAAATATGAATAAATTTAGAAAATAAAGGAGTTTTTATCTATGCTTGAAAATATTAATTCTATTTTTGATTTAAAAAAATTAAATATTGACGAACTTCAAGTTCTTGCATCTGATATAAGAGAATGTTTAATTAAGAAGATGAGTGTCTGTGGTGGACATTTTGGCCCTAATCTAGGTACAGTAGAAGTTGAAATAGCACTTCATTATGTATTTAATTCGCCAATAGATAAATTTGTATTCGATGTATCTCACCAATCTTATACTCATAAAATATTAACTGGAAGAAAAGTTGCTTTCACTGATCCTGATAAATATAATACTGTTACAGGATATACTAATCCTAAGGAATCAGAACACGATATGTTTACTGTAGGACATACTTCTACAAGTATTGCACTTGCACTAGGACTTGCTAAAGCTCGTGATATTAATAAAGAAAACAGTAATGTAATTGCACTTATTGGAGATGGCTCTTTATCTGGTGGAGAAGCTTTAGAAGGTTTAAATATTGCGGGAGAGTTAGATTCTAATTTGATAATTATTGTAAATGATAATCAAATGTCAATTGTTGAAAATCATGGTGGTATTTATAAAAGCTTAAGAGATTTAAGAGAATCTAAAGGAAAAAGTGAAAATAATATATTTAAGACATTTGGTCTTGATTATTGTTATGTTGAAAATGGTAATGATTTATCTAGTGTAATTGAGGCTTTTAATAAAGTTAAAAATATAAATCATCCTATTGTTGTACATATTAACACATTAAAAGGATGTGGATACGGGCCAAGTTTAAAAGTTAAATCAGATTGGCATTATACAATGCCTTTTGATATAGAGACAGGTAAAGAATTAAAACCTTATATAAGAGATTCCTATTCAAATATTACAGGTTCTATTTTAAAGACTAGAATTGATAAAGGCGACAATATTTTAGCTATTACTGCAGCATTGCCTTTCTATTTAGGCTTTAGCGAAGAAGATAGAATAAAATATAAAGATAATTTTATTGATGTTGGTATTGCAGAAGAGGCTGCTGTAGCACTCGCTAGCGCTAGCGCAAAGGGTCATGTAAAATCAGTTTTTGCAACCGCTGGAACTTTCCTTCAAAGAAGTTATGATCAAATTTATCAAGATTTATGTCTAGATAATAATCCTGCAACGCTTTTAGTATGTAATGCTTCTTTGTATGGTGGAAGAGATTCAACTCATTTAGGAATTTCTATTACTTCAATGTTATTAAATATTCCTAACTTAAAAGTACTTGCACCTACAAGTAAGTCTGAATATATAAATATGCTTAATTGGTCACTTGATCAAACAAAAGAAAGTGTTGCAATACTCGTTCCAGCTAAAGGAATAGTTGAAGATGAAAGTGTACCATATACTGATTTTAGCGTTGTAAAGAATAAAGTAGAAATTAAAGGATCAAAAGTTGCAATATTTGGTGTTAATGATTTTTATCAATACGCTGAAGAGATTACTCATAGTTTAAATGAGGAAGGTATTTATCCTACTTTAATAAATCCTGTTTGTTTATCAAGTCTAGATACTGATACTTTAGATACACTAAAAGATTATGATTTGATTGTTACAATTGAAGGATATATGTTATCTGGTGGATATGGTGAAAAGATTTCTTCATATTTTGGAGATAGTAGAGTTTTAGTTAAGAACTTTGGATTAAGAAAAGAGATAATAGATAAGTTTAAGCCTGAGGAAGTTATTTCTAATAACAAGATGACTAAAGAAGATATTATTTCATATATAATAAGCGAGATTAAAAAGTAAAACTTAATCTTGAAATTAAATATAATTTTTTATATAATTAAGAAGTCTTAAGAGAGTAGATGACCTTTAATATAAGGTTGTAAATTCGTCAACCCGGTTTAATAACCCGGATTTACATTAAATATCAAGACTTAAGTATGGTTTTTTCCATACTTTTATTTATCAAGTGTGGAAACACTTGATTTTTTTAATTTTAGGAGGGCTTTATGAATTTAGACAAGATCAATGCTGAATCGTTATCAGTCAGTGAAACTAAGACTCAATTTGAAACTGACTTAGAAAATGGTTTAAGCGAAGAAGAAGTTAAAAAAAGAAGAGAAGAATTTGGACTTAATGAATTAAAGGAAAAAGAGAAGGATTCATGGTTTAAGATCTTTATTTCCCAACTTAAGGATCCAATGATTTACGTTTTGTTTGCAGCTATCTTAGTTACAATCATTGTGTCTATTTACGATACAGTTAAAAATGCTCAAGCAGGAAATAAGTTTGATTTTCTTACAGTTGGTGACTGGCCAGATGTAATTATTATTCTTGCGGTAATCATTATTAATGCTTGTATCGGTACTGTTCAAGAAATTAAGGCTGCAACAAGTCTTGAAGCTTTAAAGAAAATGTCTAGTCCTGAAACAACTGTTATTAGAGAAGGTAAGAGATATAAAGTAAAATCAAAAGAATTAGTTCCTGGTGATTTAGTTGTTATTGAAGAGGGAGACACTATTGGTGCTGATTTAAGATTAGTTGAATCAATCAATTTAAAGTGTACTGAATCTAGTTTAACTGGTGAATCTGTTCCTGTTGAAAAGAATTCAGATATTACATTCTCAAGTGCTGTAGGAATTGGTGATAAGGTAAATTTAGCATTTATGTCTACAACTGTTTCTTATGGTAGAGGAAAAGGTATTGTTGTTAGTACTGGTATGAATACTGAAATTGGTAAGATTGCTGACGCACTAGATGATGCAGAAGACGATGAAACTCCACTTCAAAAAGTACTTGCACGTTTATCAAAATTCTTAGGTTATTTAACTTTAGGTATTGTTATTGCTGTATTACTTGCAGAAATTGTTTGGATATTTATTGATGGTATGCAAGGTGAAACAGATTCTTGGATTGAAGCTGTACTTTCAGCTATATCACTTGCAGTTGCAGCTGTACCTGAAGGATTATCAGCTGTTGTAACTATTGTTCTTTCTATTGGTGTACAAAAGATGGTTAAAGCTAATACAATTGTTAGAAAATTACCATCAGTTGAAACACTTGGTGCTGTATCTGTTGTTTGTTCAGATAAAACAGGTACTCTAACACAAAATAAGATGACTGTAGTTGAAGCTTATGTTAATAATGAATTCTTTAAAGAAGCTGATTTTAATGAAAAGAGCGAAAACAGTGAATTAAAACTTCTTGCAAAAGGTATGTCACTTTGTTCAAATGCGACTGTAGACGAAGGTTTATATGGTGACCCTACAGAAATAGCACTTGTTGTATTTGCAAATAATTTTAATATGCATAAAAATGACCTTGAATCAAATACTCCTCGTATTGAGGAACTTCCATTTGATTCTGTAAGAAAGATGATGTCTACAAAGCATTCTCTATCAGATAATAGTTATATTGTCTATACTAAGGGTGCTTTGGATTCAGTAATAGCACACTCAACTAAAATATTAGATCATGGTGTGGTACGTCCTATTACTGAATCTGACATTGAAAATATTAATAAGGCTAATTCTTATTTTGCAGACAATGCATTAAGAGCCCTAGCCCTAGCTTATAAAGAAAATGATAGTCTAACTGAGGAAGATTTAGTATTCGTTGGTCTTGTTGCGATGATTGACCCTGCAAGAGAAGAAGCTAAACCTGCTGTTGAAAAGTTTAAACAAGCTGGTATTATTACAGTTATGATTACTGGTGATCATAAGGATACAGCTTATGCAATAGCTAAAAATTTAGGTATTTGTGAGTCTAAAGAAGAATGCTACACAGGCCACGATGTTGACCAAATGAGTGAGAAAGAACTTCAAGAAGTAGTTAAGACTGCAAGAGTATTTGCACGTGTTTCTCCTGAAAATAAGGTTCAAATTGTTAAAGCATTCCAAGCTAATGGTAATATTTGTGCCATGACTGGTGACGGTGTAAACGATGCACCAAGCTTGAAACAAGCAAATATTGGTATTGCGATGGGTATTACTGGTACTGACGTTGCAAAAGGTGCAGCTGATATGGTACTTGCTGACGATAACTTTGCATCTATTGAAAAAGCAGTTGAAGAAGGTAGAGGAATATACGCTAATATTAAGAAGACTGTATTATTCTTACTTTCAAGTAATATTGCTGAAGTACTTGTAATGTTCTTCTTAATTGTAATTGGTCTTCCTGCTCCATTGATTGCTATTCACTTATTATGGGTAAACTTAGTTACTGACTCACTTCCTGCAATTGCACTTGGTATGCAACCAAAAGAAGAAGGAGTTATGGAACAAAAGCCAAGAGATCCTAATGAAGGTATATTTGCTCACGGCGGATTTGCAATCACTTTAGGATATGGTGCAATTTTAACAATTGGTGTAATTCTTGCATACTTTATTCCTGCTTGGAGTAATGGTGTTACAGGACTTTCAAATATAAAAGAATTATATGAAAATAATCAATCTATTTTAAATCAAGCTCGTACAATGTCATTTACAGCTCTTGCTTTAGGTGAATTATTCCATATGATCGGTATGTCTGATGTAAGACATTCATTCGTCCATGTATTTAAAGATAAGAATGTAATGATGCTAATTGCCTTTATATTAGGATTTGTACTTCAACTTCTTGTAATTGAAGTTCCATTTGTAAGTTCAATATTCTCAACAGAAAACTTAACAGTAAGTGAATGGTTATGGACTGCATTAGTTTCATTAATACCATTAATCTTACATGAAATTATTGTTCTTATTATGTACATCGCAAAGAAAAGAAAGTAAAAGTTTAAAAAAATTAAAAGATATTGCCTATGTGTAATATCTTTTTTTTCTCAATTAATATATAATATTAATTACATATTTAAATTAGGTGATATTATGTGTTTTGTTGAATTTTTATGTTTAGAATTTAGTTTACTATTTTCATATTTAACTTGTCATCAAATAGTTGAATCTACTGGTAATGCTTATTTATATTTCTTAATGATTTTATTTATTGTAATTTATCATATTTTAGATATTTTAGTCTATTTAGTTTATGTTGCAACAACGTCAGCTATTTTTAACAAGAGTGGTAAATATAATAGATATTTTTGTCATTTACTTAGAGAAACTAATATTATTTTAATGCATTTACTGCATGTAAAGATTAAAGTAAATGGTAAATTTCCTGATGAGAAGTATTTGCTTGTTGCAAACCATAGATCAAACTTTGATCCTATCATTATGATGAATATTTCAAATGAGGCGTTTATCTGTGTATCTAAAAAAGAAACCTTTAAGTTTCCTTTTGTAGGTAATTTAATTCGTGCAGCAGGATATTTATCTTTAGATAGAGAAAATAACAGAGAAGCTGTGAAAACTTTATCTAAAGCAAGTGAAATATTGGCTAGTGATACTGCAATTGTTTGTATTTTCCCTGAAGGTACTAGAAATAAAACAGATGAACCTCTACTTGAAATGCATGCCGGTTCATTTAAACCAGCTTTAAAGGCTGGTAAGAAAACAGTCGTTTGTTCAATTAAAGGTAGTAATAAAATTAAATGTCATATATCTTTAAAAAGACAATATGTTTATGTAAATGTTTTAGATGTACTAGATTCAAGTAATTTTGATTCAACACAAGATTTAAAAGATAAAGCATATAATTTAATATTAAATGATTTAAAATAAGAAAAGATTAAAGGAGGACTTAGGTTATGAGTCAAAAATTTAGACTTTCATGTGCACTAGATGTAGACGACTTACTTATGGAATGTATTCCTTATGCAGTACGTCTTGCACAAGAAAAGTATCAGTTTAATCCACCACTTTCAATCAATGAAATTGATAGATGGGGAAAATTAAACACAAGAGCTGATGTTATATTTGAATATTTTAATGATCCAACATTCTATGAAACTCAACCTGTTATTGAAGGAGCAAAAGAATTTGTTAAAAAACTTACACAAATTTGTGAGGTATTCATTTCAACATCTATTCCACCAGAGTTTATGGGAATTAGAGCTAAGAGATTAATGGAAGAATTTCCGGAAATCCTTCCTTCAAATATTTATATGGGTTCTAGAAAAGATAAGATTTCAACTGATATCTTATTTGATGATGGTATGCATAATGTATTTAAATCTAATGCAGCCTATCCTGTACTTATGCGTAGACCATGGAATCAAAGTGCAACAGGAATGCTTGCAGTAAAGAATTATGATGAATTTTTAAAACTTGTTGAAGTTATTGCAAATTCTTATTCTTTATATCATCCTAAATTCAAACATGGAAGTATCTTAATTCTTGTAGGACCATCTGGTTCTGGTAAGACTAAGATTGCAGCTGAACTAGCTAAAAAGTTAAAAACATTTGAAAAATTAATCTCTTATACTACATTAGACCCATCAGCTAATAAAGTTAATGATTGGTATTCATACATCTCAATCGATGAATTTAATGAAAAAGACCAACGTGGAGATTTTATTGAATCAACTATGTATGCTGGTCATGCCTTCGGTAGTCAAAAAGAGGATATTGATAAGATTTTAAATAGTGGCAAGAATGTTTTATGTACTATGGATATTTGTGGAGCCATGAGTATAAAGACAAATTATAAGAATGCAATCACTGTTTATATTAAGAGAGATAGAAAAGTATTAATTGATACTATTCTTAATAAGAAAACAACAAATGAAGATAAAGTAAATAGAATAATTTCAATTGATTGTGAAAAAGAAAATCAAGATATTTGTGATTACAATATAGAAAATTTTGGTAATTACGAAGAAGCAGCAGATGAAATTATTAAGTTACTTAATTTAAAATAGGTGAATTATGGAAATTGTAAGATTTAAGGCAGTATCAACTTGCCTTGGAATTAGAAGAAAATCTATTTGTTACTTTTTATATGAGTCAAACAAAGTATATGATGTGTCTGGTTTTGAACACCCATTAAATAGTTTGAAAACTATTAATATTGTTAATGATTCTATAAATATTTTAGATATAACTAGTAAAGATGATGTTATACCATTTCGTCTTAAGGCTTATTCACTAGATAAAGAAGTAGAAGAAATTTGTTATTTAGAAACTAAATTAATGGAGATTAATGAATCTAATATTAATTTAGTTAGCAAAAACAAGGATGAAATATTTGACGAAGACCAAGGTGAATATGAATTTATTTGTGGATTCTATTACCTAAATAGCAATCACAAAGAAGTTGCAAATGAGTACTTTAAAGCCTCACTAGATAAAGGCTTTAAGTTAGCAAGAAAGTATATGGATTAAGTATTATGAAAATATTAAGAAAAGTATTAATTGTAGTTTTGTTTTTAGTTGACGCATTAGTTTTTTCAATAATGTATATGGCAGATACTAATACATATAAGGCAAAAGATATAGATATTTTTTTAACTCAACTTACAAAGTATGATTGTTTACAAGATGAGTATAATAATAACGAATATCCTTCAATTACTATAGATAATAATGAAAATATATGGATTGAACCTTGTAAAGAAGAATTAATGGGAAGTGGGGTAGTATTTTATCCAGGTGCTTATGTTGACCCACTAAGTTATTTACCTATAATGTATATTCTTGCCCAATTGGGTTATGTAACATGTATTTCAACAATGAGTTATTCACTAGCCTTCTTTTCTATAAATAGTGCAAATAATGTAATAAATAATCCTAAATACAAAGATCTTGATTGGTACATAGGAGGACACTCGTTAGGTGGAGTAGCCGCAAGTATGTATTATTCTAAAAATAGTGATAAGTTAAAAGGATTAATTTTACTTGCTTCCTATTCAACAAAAGATTTAACTAGCCTTAAGAATGCTAAAGTATTATCTATATACGGATCAAATGATAAGGTATTATCTCTAGATGCATATAATAAAAATAAGAAGAATTTAGTAAATTTAAAAGAATATGTTATTGAAGGTGGAAATCACGCTCAATTTGGATCCTATGGAGAACAAAAGGGTGACGGAGTAGCGGAGATTAGACCTGAAACACAGTGGATTTGGACCACACATTACATTATAAATTTTATTTAGTAAAGGAGTGAGAAGAAATGGGAGTAGATCAAATAAAATTAAATAGTAGTGCTAAATCTTATTCTGACTCATTTCCTATTGGAAATTCTCACTTAGGAATGATGATATCAGGAGATTGCAAAAAGGAAGAATTATATCTAAATGATTCAACATTCTATATTACAAAAGGTATTACATCGATACTTACTAATTACAATAAAACTCGTTCTAAAGTATCTGAATTGTTAGATAATAATAAATATGCTGATGCTTTAAAGATAAGTAATAATTTACTTCCTAAAAAAGTAAAAGATACATACTACTTAAATGCAGGAATATTAACACTAGATTACGGTGAGAATGAAATATCTAATTATTCAAGAAGTTTATTATTATCTGAAGGATATGTTAAGGTAGAATATGATATAAATAAAAATCATATTACAAGAACTTATTTAGCTTCAAATAAATATGATTTGATAGGTATTAATATTAAATCATCAAACTCAATTAGTGTTAGTGTATCACTTAATTCAAATCACAATTTAAAGAATATTAAAACTCATGGTAATAGCCAAACACTTCATTTAAAAGCTTCTAATAACAATTTATATTCAACTATTTATGTAAAAGCAGGACGTATTGAGGCTAAAGATAATAAGTTTATATTAACTGGTATGAATATAGTAATATATTATTCATCTTCTACTAATAAATATAAAAAGTTTTCTAAATTTAATTTGAATAAATTTTTTGACGAAACTGTTCATAACTTAAAGTTTAATGACTTCTTTAAGCAAAGTGTTGAAGCTTATAAAAAATTATATAGTCGTCAAAGTTTTCATACTAATCTTGATATATTAGATAATTATTATAATTTATCTAGATATTTACTTATATCTAGTTCATTAGGGAAATTACCCATAAGCGATTCATCTCTTTGGAGTAATGAAGATAGCTTGTTAACAATACCATATAAAATTGATTTTAATTTCAATTTAATTTATTCATTATCTTTAGAATCAAATTTAAAAGAAACAACTGAAAATGCCTTAACTTTTATTAAGAAATTATATAAGAATGGTAAGAAAACGGCAGTAATGCTTTATCACTCTTTAGGTAGTGTAGCCCATTCTAGTACTAATTATAGTTGTAATACTTATATAAATGGATATGAGATTGAAAATACTATTTGGCCTTTAAGTTTGGTAAGGCTTTCAAGTCTTATATATAAATATTATTTCTATACTTTAGATATTAAGTTCTTAAAAAAGAATTATAAAATATTAGAAAGCAATGCTAAATTCTTAAAATCTATATTAGTTAAGGATAAGCATGGTAAATATGTATTGCCTTGTTCAGTTAATCCAAGAACAAAGTATAGTATTGAAGATAATGGTAAAAACTTTGAGTTAAGTGTAACTAATGGAACTAGTTATGATGATATAGTTATTTACGAATTCTTATTTAATTATATTATTGTATCTAGAATTTTAGAAAAAGATGAAGATTTAAATAAAGAATACTTAGATATTATATTTAATTTACATCATGTACAAATTAAGGATAATAAAGTGCGTTTATATCATAGTGATTTAGAGTGTACTGATTTAAGTAAATCTTTAATGACAGAACTTACTCAAATTATTTCTCGTCATGTAAGATCAGCTAATGTGTTTAAGGTTGCAAGCTTAAATAAAATCAAAGATACTTTATCTGTAGAAGGAGATGCATTAAGATATGCTTACGCAATATCTTTATATACTCATTTAGGTAAAGCTGATTTAGCTTATAATACATTACTTGATTTTAATAAATATAATAATTCTGAAAGCTTCCTTACTAAGGATTCTATAAAAATGGATTCTTTGATATCTTTATCTAAAGGTATAAGAGATATGTTTATTATTGATTCTGATAATAAAATCATTCTTGAAAATGGATTAACTCTAGAGTGTAACACTTATACTTTAAAAGGATTCCCAATATATAATAATATGTCTATTGATTTATATAAAACACATGATATGTTCTTACTTTATGTAGAATCTTCGAAAGAAGAAGATATTGAAATTATATATAAATCAAGACAATATTTTGCACATGTAACAGTTGGAAAAACGTGTATTGATTTGAATCAATTAATTGAGCAAAAAACTACAAAAAATTAATAATTTTAAAATATAAGAAAATCCTTTACCTAAAGGATTTTTTTTGTGTCTTGAAAATATAAATTTAAAAATTAAATTTTTGTGTTTACTTTCAAAACTTTAAGTAATATAATTATTGCAGTTATATAGAATATCTAATAGATAAATAAAGCTTTTGTCAGTACTAAATAAGAATTAGATATTATTAAAAACGAATATTTTATTTTTTATAAGGAGAAAATATGGCTCACAAGATATTAGAGTTAAGAGGTATTCGTAAAGAGTACGGACAAAACGTCATTTTGAATGATTTTGATCTTTCAATTAATGAGAACGAATTTGTTACATTTTTAGGACCATCAGGTTGTGGTAAAACTACTACACTTCGTATTATTGGTGGTTTTGAAGACATGCAAGGTGGAGAATTATTACTTGATGGAGAAGATATTGCAAATATTCCAGCATATAAGCGTCCTATCAATACTGTTTTCCAAAGATATGCATTATTTCCACATTTAAATATCTATGATAATATTGCATTTGGTTTAAGAAATAATGTTTATTCAAATATTTATGATATTGGTACAATGGACTTAATGACAGATTATGGTTTCGATGAAGAAGAAATTGATAGTTTATCAAGAAAACTTTCTCATATTAATAAACCAAAAGATGTTAAGAATTACGTAATTGATTATTTTAAGTCTTTATCTAATTATTATAAGGTTTTTTCATATATTAATGAGAATAAGAAATCATTATCTAAAATGACTTATGATGATTATTCTAAAGCTTTAATTAAAAAGTTAGATGAACTTGATATTGCACTTAACTTAAGCGGAGATAATTTTAAGAGCGTGTGCAAAAATCTTTTATCTGATATTGCAAAAGATGATGTTTACTATAAGATGATTTCTCAAATTGAGGCTAGAAACTTTAAAGAAGATATCATTAAACGTGAAGTTGAGGCCGCATTAAAACTTGTTAACCTATCAGGTTATGAAACAAGAGCTATTTCTAGTCTATCAGGTGGACAAATGCAACGTATTGCAATAGCACGTGCTATTGTTAATAAGCCACGTATTTTATTACTTGATGAACCTCTTTCAGCACTTGATTTAAAATTAAGAAAGCAAATGCGTCTTGAACTTAGAGAAATTCAAAAGAATCTAGGTATTACATTCATATTTGTTACTCATGATCAAGAAGAAGCTATGGTAATGAGTGATACTATTGTTGTAATGAATGGTGGAGAAATCCAACAAATGGGACGTCCTGAGGATATTTATAATACTCCAGCTAATAAGTTTGTTGCATCTTTCATTGGTGAGGCTAACATTTTAAGAGGTATTTATCCTGAAGCTAGAAGATTTAAGACGCTAGATAAGACATTTAAGGTTTCAGCTCATGACTTTATGCCAAATGACAAGATTTATGTTATGGTAGCTTATGATGACTTTGATATTTGTACTGAAGACAATGCGAAGTTTATTGGTAAGGTTACTAAGGTTAAATTCTCTAAGAATATTTATGATTTAGAAATTGAAGTTGATAATGAAGCTAAGACAAAGATTTTAGTTAAGTCAGAAGAAAAATATAAAGTTGGAGATACTTTAGGATTTACTGTTGAACCAGGAAATATTTACTGTGAAGCTAAGAGCGAATCTAGATCTAAACTTCTTGCAAACTATGATGATTGTAATATTATTGAAGGTACATATATTGGTAACCAAAAAGTTGCATTCTTTGATAATGTATTTGATACATATATTACAACATTTATTCCTGGCGAAGTTGTTGACGCAGTTATTAGACCTGAAGATTTCGACTTAGAAATTGAAAATCCAGATTCAGCTATTTTATCTGGTACTGTAATTAAGTCTATATTTACTGGTATTCATTTTGAATTATGGGTAGATGTTGAAGGTAAGACATTAATTGTTGAAGATTATCAAAATGTTGAAGTTGGACAAAGGGTTGGTTTAAAAGTAGACTTCTACGAAATTCATTTAATGAAAGTAGAAGACTCAGAACAACCTGAAAATATTAGAAAAATAAGAGAACAAGGAAGAAAAATTTCTGAAAATATTGAAGGAATGGCTGAGGCAGAATAATGAAGCAATTTTCTAAGTTAGCTATACCATACTTTGTATGGTTACTTATTCTTGTAGTACTACCTTTAGTAGTAATGTTTTGTTTAACATTCATGTCTACTAATGGTATGGATTTTAGCGATGCAGTATTTTCTCTTGAAAGCTATAAGCAACTAGGACAAATAGCTTTGTATAAATCTATTTGGTCAAGTTTAAAGATAGCTTTCTATACTGTTGTTGTATGTTTATTACTTGGTTATCCTTGTGCATATTTCTTATCATTTTCTAAAATTAAAAATAAAATGTTAGTTTTACTTTTATTAATATTACCAATGTGGTGTAATTCAATGCTTAGAATTATTTCTTGGTATAAATTATTCCAATCTAACGCTTTACAAGCACTTTCTTTAGCTGGTAGTGAAAAAGCAGTAGTATTTGTAACAGTAACTACATACCTTCCATTTATGATTTTCCCAATATACACTGTACTTGAGAAGTTAGATAGATCTTATATTGAAGCTTCAAAGGATTTAGGTGTATCTAGTGTTAAAACTTTCTTTAAGGTTACTTTACCTTTATCTTTAACAGGTATTTCATCTGGTGTAATAATGGTATTCTTACCTGCAGCTACAGGTTTTGCAATTAGCCAAACTATCGGTCAAGGTAAGGTTCAATTAATTGGTAATTATATTCAAGCTTTATTTGAAAAAGGAGACTTCAATACAGGTTCTCTAATTTCATTATTAACTTGTATAATTATAATTTGCTGTATACTATTATTCAGACAAATTCAAGGAAAGGAAGGTAAGAAATAATGCTTGAAAAAACAGGATTTTCTTATTATGCTCCTAAAGTATTTAAAGTAGTATTCTTTATTTTAGTATTACTTTCAATGTATGCGCCTGTATTTGTAATTGTTTATCAATCATTTAATAGAACTGCAAATGCAATTGTCCCTCTTTCTTGGGGTGGATTTACTTTAAATAACTATAAAGAATTATTCGTTAATAGACAATTATATCTATCTATTCTTGATAGTTTACTTGTATCTTTCTGGGCTACAGCTATTGCAACTATTGCGGGAGTTTTCGCAACAATTGGTATTAATGCACTTAAAGGTAAGAAGAGAAAAGCAATGGATTTCTTAAACGAGATACCTATGATGAACTCTGAAATTGTTACTGGTATTTCAATTATGATTATTTTCTCACTACTTTCAAATTTACCAATCTTTAAACAAGTATTTGGATTCCCTACAATGTTAATTGCCCACGTATTCTTTACTATTCCTTATGTAATCTTAATGGTTTATCCTAAGCTTGAACAAACTGATGAATCTTTATTTGAAGCAGCACAAGATTTAGGATGTTCTAAACCAATGGCTTTATTTAAGGTTATTATTCCTTCTCTAAAGACATCTATTATGGCTGGTGCTTTAATTGCATTTACTCTTTCAATTGATGACTTTGTAATCTCTTACTATACTCAAGGTAATGGATTCTCTAACTTCTCTAACTATGTATATACATCATATACAAAGAAGAACTTCTCTGCTGGAGCTTATGCATTTAACTCACTATTAACATTTATTACTTTACTTATTGTTTTATTAATTTCTTTAAAATCTAGTAAAAAGAAGGTGAAGAAATAATGAAAAAACTTGCATGTATTTTTGCATCCCTTATCTTATTTACTGTTTTTGCAGTAGTCGTTATCTCTACACCTAAAACAGTACTTAACTTCTTAAACTGGGGAGAATATATTGATACTGAATTAGTTAAAGCTTTTGAAGAAAAATATAACTGCCAAGTTAATGAAGAAGATGTAGCTTCAAGTGAAGCTATGTATCAAAAGATTCAAGCTGGTACAACTGCTTATGATGTAGCAATTCCAGGAGATTATACAGTTAGACAAATGTATAAGGAAAATATGTTACTAGAACTTGATGTAACAAATGAAAAGTATGAAAACTTTAAAGAATATAAAACTATGTTTAATGATTCTTTACAAGCGTTAATTGATGCAAACTTTAAAGATGATAGCGGAAATGTTTATGATTCATACTTTATGCCTTATTTCTGGGGTGCTTATTCAATTATTTATTCAACTAGAAATACTGAGGTTGAAAGCGTAGTTGAATCTAATGGATTTAAAGCTTTATTTGACAGAAGCTTATATAATTCAAATGTTAAGATTGGTATGTATGATACATCTCGTTGGGATGTTGCAGCATACCTACTTAGCGAAGCTTTAAATCCAAACATTACTGACAAGTCAACTCAATCTTGCGAAGGCGTTTTATCTAATAGCTTACAAGATGAAATTGTTAGTGCAATCAAGTCTGCTCACTTTGATGAATGGGGAAATGATGCATTAAAAAGAGATGTTGCAAATGGAACAATTGATTTAGCTTTTGTTCAACTTGGTGATTTCTTTGATGCTTTATATCTATCTTATGATTCAGGTTTAACTGATATTGAATTTAATGTAAATATTCCATCAAATACTGCAGCTTTCTTTGACTCAATGGTAATTCCTTACACTTGTACACAATATGATTTAGCTAATGAATTCATTAATTTTATGATGGATCCTGATAATGCTTATCAAAATGCTCAAGCTATAGGATACTGCCCTACACTTAAGGCTGTTAATGAGTTATATTTAGAAGATGCTTTAGATGAATCTAATTACTATTATGATGATGTTTTAACATTAAAAGAATTTATTGATAAATATCCTATGTATCTAAATCCTTTATATGGTAAAACAGAAGAAGAAATAGCTAATATTAAATTATTTGATCCTAAATCAACTCAATATTTAACTGCTTGTGAATCTATTATTAATAGAGCTAAGAACTAATGATTAATGATTATTTAAATAAAAAATTATCTGAAGCCAGAGCTCACATTAATTTAAAATATGGTGACAAGAAATATTATTCTTATGAAGATGTATTGGCCCTTTTAAATGAATTTGGTAATGCGTTTGAAACAACACTAGATAGTGTTTCTAACTTTATTCCATCTAAAGGAAATGACTTTACTGATATTAAATCTTTTACTAAAGGCTTTGTGAAATCAAACAATGCAAAAATTTTAGTATTAGTTTGTGAAAAACATTTTGAAGTATTTGTAATAGAATTAGATAAGAATTTATTTATCAATTATTATTCTCTTAATATTAATAATAATGTACTAGAAATATTATATTATTTAGAGTCAATGAAGTTTATTGACAAAGAGTAAAAACAAATATATAATTGTTAATGTTTAAATGCAATGAAGTGAAGAGTAGAATATTAAATATTGTTTATAGAGAAGATATGGTTGGTGAAAATATCTAGTATTAATATTTGAAAGTAGTCATGGAGCTTTATAGATGAAATTAAAGTAGTTTATAACGTTACTCGCGTTAAGAGTTTAGAGTGCAGCTAACTAGCTGAACTAAGGTGGTACCGCGATAATTCGTCCTTAGGAGTATTATTACTCTTTAAGGACTTTTTTTATTGGTGAAAAAATATGTTAGAAAGTAAAAGAATTGTTATTAAGCCTTATGAATCAATTGATTTGGCTGATCTGTACAATTTAATCTCTTTAAAAGAATTAACATATCCTGCAGGATTTAAACCTGTACCTGATTTGAAAACTTGTAATTCTAGCTTACAGTATCGTATTATGTCTAAACAATATGTAAAACTAGTCTTAAAAGAAACTGATCAGATGATTGGAGAAATTAATTTTTATAAAGATGAATCTCGTCGTAATCCTAATGCTTATGAAATGGGATTTATCTTACTTAAAGAGTACTGGGGACAAGGCTTGATGCAAGAAGCATTAAAAACATTTATACCTTGGTTTAACTCTAAGATTGATATAGATATACTTACTATGACTGTCTTTGTAGGAAATTCAAGAAGTGATAATACAATTACAAAATTAGGATTTCATAAAGATGGGATTAGAAGAAGATATAAAAAGATGTATGACGGAAATGTTTTAGATGTCTGTGAATACTCTTTAACAAAAGACGAACTTGAAAGGAAAATAGAATTATGGCAAAAATATTAGAAGCAAAATATGACCCTAAAAAAGTTGAAAGTGGTAAATATGATTTTTGGCTAAAAGGTGGATTCTTTACAGCAGGTGACAAAAATAAGATTCCTTATACTATTGTTATTCCACCACCAAATGTAACTGGTAAACTACACTTAGGTCATGCATGGGATACATCTATCCAAGATATGATTATTAGAAGAAAGCGTATGCAAGGATATGATGCATTATGGATTCCTGGTATGGATCATGCAGGTATTGCAACTCAAGCTAAGGTTGATGCAAGACTTAAAGATATGGGTATTTCAAGATATGATATTGGAAGAGAAAAATTCTTAGAATATGCATGGGCTTGGAAAAATGAATATGCAGAAATTATTCATTCTCAATGGAAGGCTTTAGGTTTATCACTTGATTATACTAAAGAACGTTTCACATTAGATGAAGGTCTAAACAAGGCAGTTAATTATGTATTCTGTAAATTATATGAAAAAGGATATATTTATCAAGGATATAGAATTACTAACTGGGACCCTGTTGCAAAAACAGCTTTATCTAACATTGAAGTAATTCACCAAGATGATGAAGGTGCATTCTATTACTTTAAGTATCCATTTACTGATGGATCAGGTAGTTTGTTAATTGCTACAACTCGTCCTGAAACAATGTTTGCAGACCAAGCTTTAATGGTTAATCCAACTGATGAAAGATATACTAAGTATATTGGTAAGAAGGTATATATTCCTGGTACTACAGTTGAAATTCCTGTTATATCAGATGAATATGTTGATAAGGAATTTGGTACAGGTGTAGTTAAGTGTACTCCTGCACATGACCCTAATGACTATGAGGTTGGTTTAAGACATAATTTAGAGATGCCACTTTGTATGAACGATGATGGTACAATGAATGAAATGTGTGGCAAATATAATGGTCAAGATAGATTCGAATGTCGTAAGAATCTTGTTGAAGATTTAAAGGAAATTGGATTATTTGACCATTTAGAAAAGATTACTCACTCAGTAGGTCATTCAGAACGTACTGGTGTACCTGTTGAACCAAGACTATCTAAACAATGGTATGTTAAGATGGATGTTCTTGCAAAACAAGTATTAGAAAATGATGAATACAGATTTGTACCTGATAGATTTAAAGGAACTTTAGTTAACTGGTTAACTAATATTCAAGACTGGTGTATTTCTCGTCAATTATGGTGGGGACATAGAATTCCTGCTTGGTATAAGGGAGAAGAAGTTAAGGTGCAAGTTGAATGTCCAGGTGAAGGCTGGAAACAAGATGAAGACGTACTTGATACATGGTTCTCAAGTGCATTATGGCCTTTCTCAACTATGGGTTGGCCTGAAAAGACTGAAATGCTTGAAAGATATTATCCAACTAATGTATTAGTTACAGGTTATGATATTATATTCTTCTGGGTATCAAGAATGTTATTTGAAGGTATTGAATTTACTCATCATGCACCATTTAAGGATATCTTAATTCATGGACTTGTTCGTGACTCTAAGGGTAGAAAGATGAGTAAGTCACTAGGTAATGGTATCGACCCATTCGATGTAATTGATAAGTATGGATGTGACGCTCTTCGTTACTTCTTAAATACTAATTCAGCTCCTGGTCTTGATTTACGTTATGAAGAAGAGAAAGTAGCTTCAAGCTGGAACTTCTTAAATAAATTATGGAATATATCTCGTTATGTAATGATGAACATTGACGGATATAAGGAAATTGATTTAAATACTGCTAAATTAAACTTAGCTAGTAAGTGGATTTTAAATAAATTAAATAAGACTATTGAAGTTGTTGATTACAACTATGATAAGTATGAATTTGGTGAGGCTAATAAAGCATTATACAATTTCATTTGGGAAGATTTTGCAAGCTGGTACGTAGAAATCTCTAAGGTGGATTTACAAGGTAGTGATCTAGAAAATAAGAATACTACTCAAAATGTATTAGTTTATGTATTAATGCAAATAGTTAAACTATTACACCCTGTTGCACCATTCATTACAGAAGAAATCTATCAATTATTACCTCATACTGAAGAATCTATTACAATCTCTAGCTGGCCTCGTGTTAATTCTAACTTTAACTTTGAGGTTGAAGAAGAATGTATTAATTCTGTAATTGAAGTTATAACTTCAGTTAGAAATGAAAGAGCTAAGGCTAATAAAGCTCCAAAAGAGCCTATTGGTGTTACATTATTTGTAAAGAATGATAAGACACTAAAATCATTTGAGGAAGCAAGACCTTATTTCACTCGTTTCTTAAATCCAAAGACTTTAGATATTACAACAGAGAGCGTTGATGCAAAAGACAATGTAGTTGTTGTATTAGATAACGCAACAATCTATATTCCTCAAGCTGACTTAATTGATAAAGAAAAAGTATTAAGTGATTTGAATAAGGAAAAAGAGAAACTTGAAAAAGAATTAGAAAGATCTAATAAGATGTTATCTAATCCAAACTTTGTTTCAAAAGCTCCTGAAGCTAAACTAAATGAAGAAAGAAATAAATTAAAACAATATCAAGCTAAATATGAGGAAGTATTAAATCATATTAAAGATATGCAATAATAAAAAAGAGGACTTTAGAATTTAATCTAGAGTCCTTTTTATAATATTGATATAAAAAAATACGAACTATTTAAGTTCATAGATTTAAAAATAAAAAAATCAACTTTTTCAAGTTGATTAATAAACACAATTGGAGCAACAGACGGGGATCGAACCCGTATCCTCGCATTGGTAGTGCGAAGTAATAGCCATTATACGACTGCTGCATATTAAATTTGGAGCAACAGACGGGGATCGAACCCGTATCCTCGCATTGGTAGTGCGAAGTAATAGCCATTATACGACTGCTGCATGTGTATTTAAATTGCTTAATAATTATATATTAAAAGATTGCTTTAAGTCAAGAGAAAATTTAAAAATCTTTTTCTTAAATGTTTGGTTTACTGTTTCTTGCAATTTAAGATGATTATAAAAAATATATTAAGGGAAATAGTTAAGTAGTTTAAGCATTACATTTGATAAAATTAAAGTCATTTGTTAAGATATAGGCAAATTAATATGGAGGTATGTTAATATGTTAGAATTAAATGATAAGAATTTTGAAGAAGCAGTTAGTACTCATGATACATTAATTGTTGATTTTTGGGCTACTTGGTGTGGACCATGCAGAGCACTTGGTCCTATTATGGAAGAAGTTAGTAAGAATTATCCTAATGTAACATTTGCAAAAGTTGATGTTGACTCAAACCCAGATCTTTGTGCTAAGTTTAAGATTTCATCTATTCCATTTGTTGTTAAGATTAAGAATGGCGAAGTTGTAGATTCATTCCTAGGTCTACATGATGAAGCTTTTGTTGAAGGTTTCTTTCAAAAATAAAGTATGTACGACACAATTATAATTGGTTCAGGTCCTGCAGGGGTAAGTGCTGCAATTTATTTAAAGAGATTTAATTATAATCCTTTAATTATATATAAGGATTTTGGCACTTTAGGTAAGACAACTTATATTGATAATTATTATGGATTAGAACATATCAAAGGTAGTGAACTAGCCGAAAAAGGACTTAATCAAGCTAAGTCATTAGGTATTGATATAGTTAATGACGAAGTTACTGCTATAGAATATGATGCTTTAGGCTTTAAGGTTACTACAAAAGAATCAAGTTTTATTGCAACAACTGTATTTCTTGCAACAGGTAAGGCTCGTAATAAACTTTTAGTAAAAGGTATAAAAGAATACGAAGGAAAAGGAATTTCTTATTGTGCAATTTGCGATGGTTTCTTCTATAGAGGAAAGAAACTAGGTCTTATTGGAAATGGTGCTTTTGCAGAAGGTGAATACGAAACACTAAAGAAGTTTACCAATGATATTACATTATTTACTAATGGTCTTGATACTACAATTAAAGCTGATAAGATTGTTAGTGAAAAAATTGTATCAGTTTATGGAAATGAACTTGTAAATGGCATTGAAACAGAAAACAATAAATATGATTTAGACGGAATATTTATTGCCTACGGTACAGCAAACGCTCAATCTTTTGCAAAACATTTAGGTTTACAACTAGATAATCAAGATAATATTGTCACTAAAGACTTTATGACAAATATTCCTGGAATATTTGCAGGAGGAGATGTCATTGGAGGCCTACTTCAAGTATCAAAAGCAGTAAGTGATGGTGCAAATGCTTCACTTGAAATAAAAAAATATTTAATGAGTAAAAAGTCACATAATTAATTGTGGCTTTTTTTTGCGTTTTAGAATATAATTATTACAAAAAGGAAGTGGTATTATGGAATATAATTTTTTCAAAAGAACATCATTTATATTTATGGTTATATTTTATGTAATATCATTATTTTATTTCTTTATCCCAAGTAAATATTGCTTACCATTTTCTTATTACTTAATTTGTACCTTATTACTTATTTTTTCTATAGTACAATTTACCTTGTTAAGTAAAAAAACTGGTCAAGATAGTCAATATTATCTAGATTTATATGAAGCTCTAAATACAGGTATTATTGGTGTTGTAGCCCTAAACTTTGGGCAAAAATATTATATTTTATCTATTATTTTAGGTCTACTTTATCTTGTACCATTGATTGTTAGAATTATCATATCAAGAATTAAAATAAACCAAGTATTTTTAGATTCTGTTAAATATATGTTTGCACTTGTATTAATACTTGCAAATGGTGAAGTTGTAGCCTGGAGTAGATTTGTAATCGGTATTATATATTTTGCAGTAGGTAGTATCATTTTATATACTAAAATAAAACATTTAAAAGAATACAAGAATGGAGGATATAAGCATGAATAAAAAAGCTAAAAAATTATGGATATTAATTTCAATATGTGTATTAGTATTGTTTGCATTAATTCTTGTGGCTTGTGTTCTAGATTTAGGTGAAAAAATAAGAAAAATAAATGTTTATTTAGAATACGCATTTTATGTACTTGTAGTCTTACTTGTATTCTTTGGAATTATCAATCCTATAAGAATTATAGTATGTAGTCCATCATTTGATTCTGAAATTTGCGATAACAAATCCAGAAAACAAAGAAAAACGTATCGACTTGTTGCAAGAAATATTGCAAAAAGTAATAATTTAAGCGAAGAAAATCAAACTCTATTATTAAAATATAAAAGTTATGATGAACTTCAACTTAATTTACAAATAGTATTTGAAAAAGAAGTTAGACCTGAACTAAATAAGATCATGATTAGACATGCTAAAACTGTACTAATTTCAACTGCATTATGTCAAAATGCACGAGTTGATATGATTACTGTATTTAGTGTTGATATTAATATGGTTAAAGATTTAGTAGTTAAGTGTGGTTTTAGACCTAATATGACTAATTTATCTAAATTACTTGTTAAAATATTTTCGACTGCATTAATTGCAGAAGGATTACAATCAATATCAATGGACGATATATTACCTGCAAGTGTAAATAATACTTTAAAAGAGATACCTCTTATTAAACCAGTTGTATCATCTTTAACTCAAGGCCTTGCAAATGCTTTACTTACTTTGCGTATAGGATGTGTAGCAAGAAGATATTTATTTAAAGATGGATCATCTATTACTAAAGAAGATATTAGAAAGAATGCATTTAAAGATGCACTTGTATTATATCCACAAGTTATTGCAGGAACTTTAACGTTCATGCCTAAGAAGATAGTTTCCTTCTTTGCAAATGGATTTAAGAAAAAAGAAAAAACTGATGATTTAAAACTTATTGAGGGTTAATCTATGAATAAAAAAGTTTTATTTCAAATTATTTCATTTACAATTTATTTTTGTTTATTGGCTATATTTGTTTATGAGTGTCTTCAAACTGGTGAAAAGACAGGAACGCAAATACAAAATGTTGGTGGCGCAATAGCTGATGCTGGTTCGCAAATTACAGGTACAACTGTTGAAAACAATGCTGAATTTCAAAAGAAGGTTGGAAAGTTTGTTGGACATTATATGTATTTTTGCCTTATTGGTTTAGCATCAATTGTCTCTTATATGACATTAACTAAAATCAAAGACTATTATAGAATTATTATACATATTGTTACAGGTTTTACATTTGCACTCATTACTGAATTTGTTTTAGAAGCTAGAACTAACGGAAGAAGCCCTATGTTTTCAGATGTATTAATAGATACAGCTGGACTCTTAACTTTATCTATAATATATATAATAATTTATTACATATTTAAATTTAAGAAAAATAAACAAGTTAACTATAGTGTTGATGCTTCAATGATTGAACTATAAATTTTTAAAATAAAATTTACAAAAAGTGTTTGACTTTTACATTCACCTAATATATA
>CAVGEZ010000028.1:0-23378 GCA_963628445.1 uncultured Eubacteriales bacterium | reverse complement strand
TTTAATAACAAAATATAACAGTTATTAAATCTCTTAAAACAGGTGAAATCTCAATTACAATTTATTGAGTAAATCAGAAATGGTTTGCTCTTTTTTTATACCGAAAATGAAAGGAGTGGGAAAGATTGCAACGACAGGAATATGGAAAATAGAAAAGAGATTAGATAATGTAATAGATTATACTACTAATATTGAAAAGACTATCAATAGTGATTATGGTAAAGACAGTTATTATGACTTACACAATGTTATTGATTATGTTGAAGCAGATTATAAAACAGAAAAACAATTTTATATGTCTGGTGTGAACTGTAATCCTAAAACTGCGTTAGAAGAAATGACTATTACAAAAGAGCCAATTTATTATTTGATTTAGTCATTTATTACATACATTCCATGTGGAGACGGTGGTGTTGCTATCTCGCAAATAATGCGATAAATGCTGGACCAAATTGGTGACTTTATTCTGACACTATCAAAGTTTAAATTATTATGATATCATTAAAAAATAAATATTTAACTTGTTTGAACAACTTGAACAAACAAGTTTGCTGATGTATAATAATTGTAAAGAAAAGGGGGATATTTAATGATATGTGTTAATTGTGATTATCGTCTTAAAGATGATATTGATTTTCTATTAGAAGCTGAAAATATTAACATGCTAGAATTTTCAAAAGGGACAAGGGTATCCAGAACAACATTAGATGAAATAATGAAAAAAAACAATGCAAGAGGAGATGTATGCGAAAAGATATATTCTTTTGCGTATCATCAAAATTACAGAATTAATTCTGTAAAAGAAGAATTACTAAAAGAAAAATACCCTTTGGTTTTATTTCACGGCTCAAAAGATGGATTAACTGAAATCAGTGAGAATGGCTCACGAAATAACTGCGACTTTGGGAATGGATTTTATCTTGGCGAAACATATAATCAAGCATTGTCATTTGTTTGTGAAAAAAATAACTCTTCCGTATATTCGTTTCATTGCTCCTTGGATGAATTGAAAATTAAGAAGTTTGAATGTGATCTGGAATGGATGCTAGCGATATGCTATTACCGAGGAACTATAAATAATTATAAGAAAAGTAAAATTATTAATAAAATAGTTTTGGAAGTTGAAAGTGCTGATGTGATAATTGCACCAATTGCTGATAATAAAATGTTTTATGTTATGGCCCAGTTTACAGAAGGTGAAATCAATGCGGATGTGGCTTTACATTCTCTTTCAGCTTCTAAATTGGGTCTTCAATATGTCTTTAAAACAAAAAAATCGATTCAAAAATTAATTCCGATTGAAAAATATTATATATGTGAAAAAGAACGTGAAGATTGTAGAAATGTTTTGATTGCAAGAGGCTTTGAGATTGATACAAAACTTAAACTTGCAAAAAGAGAATTTAAGAACGGATTGTTTATTGAGGAAATTTTAAATGAAGAAATTTGATCAGACAGGATTGTTATTAGCAGAGTATCAGGGAAAACTATTTGAGGCATCTGAAAAGCTTAATTGTTCGAGTCCAATCTTTATTAGGAGATTTTTGCACTCTGAATTATTGGAATCACTTGACAAAAATGATGCATCACTAGTGACTTTAGATGTGACAGAGGGTATTAGAAGCATTATGAATCAATTTGGAGATTCAGAATACGGGAAAGAAAAATATTCCAAAGGTTCATTATTTTGGATGGGTTATATGTATAGATACATTGCTTATACAAGGGGACAATCAACAAAGTATATTATGCAGTTATTTAAGCATAAACAAATGGATTCAGTATATTATTCTTACCATACACAAGATCCTGAATGGTGTGTAAAAAGCCTGCTTGACCTTAATAATATTTCTGAGGATTTTTTTGATAATAACAGAAGATTAAAGGAAATAATCAAAGCCAAAGGAAATTTTTGATATTTTTACTAAAAAAATCATTATTTAATTTGAATTAAAGTAATACATTATTTTTGGAAGAAATAGATATGGGTTAGACAAAACGTTTCTCGGTATATCTGATGGTAAATTAGCTCATAAAGCATGAGTGTTGAGTTACCACGATAGATGTCGATAAGTTGAGTTACTGACATAGTTGCCAAGTATCAAAAATGTCATCATATGCGGAGTGGAACATATATTAACGAACTCAACCTATGGTTCGTGTAAAAATTTGATGATGCCTTTGATATTGATTTGCAACAAGCAAAAACATTTTATAATGGATTAGTAACCGAAGATTTATTCTCTTTGAAAGATATTTCTATAAGAAAAGATGAAAAGAGAGCAAAGAAACTATTAAGAGCGTATTCTAGGAACATTTCAATGGAAGCATCCAATGAGTCAATAAAGGCCGATTTAAAAGAAAATGGTGACAAAATAGATAAGGACACGTTTGTAAAATATTTACTTGCTTTGCAACGCCTTTATGTTTTTGAGGAATTAGAAGCGCGGAATCCTAATTTGAGAAGTAAAACTGCTATTAGAGAAAAAATACAAGGCATTTTGTTGATCCTTCAATTGCGACTGCAGCCTTAGGCATTACTCATGAAAGTATGTTTTCCGATATGAAAACTTTTGGTCTTTTGTTCGAATCGTTAGCAATTAGAGATTTACGCATATATTGCGATTCAATCGGAGCAGATGTTTATCATTATAGAAACAAAGCGGGTAGAGAAGTGGATGCGGTAATTTCTTTTACAGATGGTTCATGGGCACTAGTAGAAGTAAAATTGAGCGATAAAGAACAAATCGATGAAGCTTCAAAGAAACTTGTTGAATTAGCAGCGGATATCAATGAAGAAGAACACCCAAAGCCAGCATTTCTTATGGTTATAACATCGCAAAATGTCGCATTGCAAGATGAAAATGGCGTCTATAAGATTCTTTTAGGGTGCTTAAAACCATAGGCATATTTTCAATCATCTAAATAGGATTGTCATACTTAGTTTATGATAGCAAGAAAGGCGTATCCCACAAGTAAAAAGGTATGCCCTAATTTCGATGCATGTGGAGACTATTGTGTTGCTACAATGAAAATGAAAGATAACTAAATTTAGCTTAATCATTTGAAACGGAGGTATTCTTTGTAATTGTACGATTTTATAAACAGTTAAGATTTGTATAAAAAGGTTTAGTAACAATATATATAGAAAATTTGGTAATTTAAAATATCAAACTTGCACTGTGGCTAAATATAGCCACAAGAAAAAGAGTTGGTTTTATGCAAATTATCCCAATTCGTAATTTAAAAAATACTGTAGAAGTGGAAAGACGATGTGCAGAAGAAAATGGTCCTGTATTCGTAACCAAGAATGGATATGGAAGATTGGTTGTTATGGACATTGATTATTACGAAAAAACTATGAAAAAGATTGATGAGGCAAGATTAATCTTGGATGGTTTGAATGATGTAAAATCTGGTAATACCGTAGATGGTGACATTGCAATTTCTAATATAAGGAGCAAATATGGCATCTAAATTTAATTATTGCTTAACCAAAAAAGCAGAATTTGATTTAGATGAAATTGTTTCGTATTTTGCAATTGATCTTGCGAATCAGCAATCAGCATCTGATTTTATATCTAATACTTTAAATAATATTGACCAAATAAGAATTTTTCTAGAAAGTGGTTCTCTTGTACAAAATGAATTTTTACAAGTAGATAACATACGAAAAAAATTGGTGGATAATTATATTATGTATTATATAGTGAATATGGAAGAAAAAAAGATTTATATTCTACGTATAGTATATGGAAAAAGGAATATGGATGAAATCCCAAAAAAATTGAACTTTTAATAATGAAGGCATCAGTCATATGTTGATTGGTGCTTTTTTCTTTAATTTTATATGTAAATAATTAGTTTTATTAATTAATATTATAAGGCTTATCACAAAAAAGGTTTTTTTAATGGCACAAATCAAGTTGATTTAGATAGAAGAACTACTAAAAAGAGAAGAATAAATAGAAAATTAAGTCATTAAGAATTATAATATAGATAATCAATACGTATAAAAAACAAGGTGATAGATATGGTATTT
The DNA here is from genome assembly GCA_963628445.1 of uncultured Eubacteriales bacterium. Classification (GTDB taxonomy): domain Bacteria; phylum Bacillota_I; class Bacilli_A; order Acholeplasmatales; family Anaeroplasmataceae; genus JAEELC01. Next base: position 19,336 of record CAVGEZ010000028.1, on the reverse strand, counting down.
AATAGAACTAAAGCTTATGCATGGATATTTACATTTTTATTTATATTATTTGTTCCTGTAGTTATATGGCTATTTATTAGTTTAGCAAGTAGTAAAGGTAACCCTGACTCATTACTTGTTGTGATGACTATAGTATGTTTATGCCTTGATATTTTATTTTTAGCTTTATCTATCCTTTATATTTTACAAAAGAAAGATGCAATAACTATTAAAGACAAACAAGTTATTCTTAAAACCTACAAAGAACAAGTTATAGAATTTAAGGATATTAAAGATATAAAAAGACATTGTAATTATTTTAATGCAAGAGGAAGTGCAATTGCTGCTTCAATTGGTCTTTTAAGTTCTGGTTATATTGAATTTACTTTGAAAGATGGTAAGAAAGTATATATTAAAGATATAAAAAATGTTAGAAAAGTTTGTACAACTTTAAGAGAAATAATTTTGAAAATAAAACCTTAATATTTTAAATGCTTCATAATTTATAATATAGAAAATATAATAGATAACAGCCGTGAGATGGTTAAAAATGCCTTTCACGGCTTTTTTACTATTAATTTATTGAAAATTATGCCTTGAAAAGCACTTATTTAAGTCCTAACTTACATCAAAAAAGCCGTGAGTGGCAAAAAAATGTGGTTCACGGCTGAGATGATATTAGAACTAGTAAAAAATAATGTAATAACTCATACAATATAGTAGTCAAAAATAGACTAGATATAATTAGTCCCTTTTATTAATGATTAAAATTAATTAAAAGTGTTAATGTTAACACCAAGTAGACTTGATAACTATTATATAATTTAATTATAAAAAGAAGTTATAAAGGAGTTTACTATGAATAATAATTATATAGATATAAAGGAAATATCTTTAGTTTCTAAATGTATGAAAGAAGACAATAAATATGAAGATTTATTAAGAATATCTAGAAACTGGAAGTCATATAGAAAGATAAACTTAAGTAATGATAAGAATATTACTTGGTCATATAAAACTGAATTTAAGACCTTTGAAAGAGATTTCGAAAGACTATGTGATGTATGTTATCATTTGTTTAATGTATCTCATAAAAAACTTGATATAGATACACCATATAGCTTTAATGTAAGAGTTACATATAAAGATTATACTCATATTGATTTAAGTTTTAATGGTACATTTGCTGATAACAACTTATTTGATTATCTAATAGGTTTTCTTAAAGTTATACCAATAGGTGAAACATATCCAGAAGTTTTTACTGCCTTTAAGAATGTATATTTAACAAAAGAAGTACTTAGAACTATTGATAAAACTAAGATTAATGGACTAATGTTTTCAGAAGATTGGGCAATTGGTAAGCCTGGATGTATTGAACTTATTACAAAGGATTATTTTAGATATTATACTGATGGTATATATGGAAGAAGAACAGATGTAAATCAAGATGATGTGACTTCTTTGTTAGATGGTTTTAAATTTGAACCATCATTTATTAAACCTATACTAAATTATTTAAGTATTAATAATGAAAATTGGATTTATTTAAATCTTGGACAAGGCAATCATTTATTATTAAGTTATGATTTGTTTAAGAGGATTGGCTCTCTTTTAATTGATAGCGATGAATCACTTAACCATATTAAATGGAGAAGACTTGTTGGAGATCATGAATAGAATGAAGGAGAGAAATATAAATGGAATATTTAGAAATAATTAATAATAACAATGTAGATATAACTAATATTTATTATTTAATACTTAAAAATCAATTTAAATTCTTATTTAATATTATAACTAGTTTAAGATGTCATGGTAATTTAATAAATATGAGGAAGGAAATATGCAATTCGATTGAAAATGTTAATTCTATTGATAAGGATAAATATTTTGAAATTCAAAATATAATTAAAAAAAATATACCACTGTTACCAGAACTTAGAGTAGATAATCTAGATGAATTATATAAACATATTAATGAAATGAATGAATCAAGTGATTATATAGTTGAACAATATTATAATGAAAGAATGCTTACTCTATATTATAATGGTTATATAAGATTTGATGGATATTTTCATATACTAGATTTAAAATCTATATTCTACACAGATAGATCTTTTGAATTTTGGATGACAAAAAATATTCAAAAAAATGTATATCAAAATGAAATTGATTTAATTATGGCTGAAAAGAAGTTTAAAGAAAAATTTTTCTCTGATTTAAGAGTATACTTAAATGTAAATAGACTAAATTTACGTACTACTTGTTATTATTGGTGCGATAGACAATTTGTTGAGATTTATGATAAGAAGGGTAAGAAATCATTTGATGTAAATGATCATCCATTCAAAATATTGGTTTCACCATATTTTGAAATAAGAGAAGTATTTATATGCATAGTAATTAACTATAGATTTTATAAGAAAAAAGGATATCTAAATATTGAGTATATAAGACAAAAAATGGCAAGTGCATTTAGCAAGACTCTTACTCCAAGCATTACTGGATTAAATCAAAGAGGTGAAGTAACAAAAGAAGAAAAAGAATACTTGAAATTAATAGATAAGAAGGATGGATTAGTAAATTATACTATTATTTCAAGTGAAGAGATTAGCCCAGAAATTATTACTAATATAGTGGATCAATATGATCAAGTTTTAATAGAACTTGAACAAGTTGAGGATGATATTTATTTAGAATTTTATAAAAATATAGAATCAAGAAAAGATGAGATTGAAAGCTTTATTGATACTTCTTTAACTGTTACTAGTGAGTCAAAAGAATTAGTTAAAACTGGTAATTTAATAGTTTATATTAAAGAAAATGAATCATTAAAAAAAGCATTGATTAGAATGTATACTTATGAAATGTATATGTTATCAGTAATAAGTGAATATCATGGTGAAATTAATAGAGTTTCATATTCATTTAATACAGGAAAAAGTGTAAGTAATACTAGTCCTGTAATAACGCCTTATATATATCTTAGTCATTTTTTTGAATTTCAGCCTGAAGAGATGTTAATGTTTTTTGATGTTAAAATAAAAGAATTTCCTGACCTAGAACCTATGTTATTATCAACTGATATAGTTAGAGATTATTTTATTAAGATTCAAAAGAAGAAAAGATCATTAAAGTGGATAGATGAACTTGAGAATTATTTTATCAATAATGCTCAAGAACTACAAAACAAAGGAATAATTACTATAAAGGAAAGAAAGAATCTATTATTAGTAGACCATGAAAATGATCAAGAATATGGTATAAACTTATTAGAAAAGTTATTTAATAGGTTAAATGAAACAAAATAAAGGAATATATAATATGAAGATTAATATTATTAAAGGCGATATTACTGAATTAACAGTAGATGCAATAGTAAATGCAGCTAATGAGGATTTATTAGGTGGGGATGGAGTGTGTGGTGCAATATTTTGTAAAGCTGGGTGGAACGCAATGCAAGCTGAATGTGATAAGATTGGACATTGTGATACTGGGAATGCGGTTATAACTAAAGGATATAATTTAAAAGCTAAATATGTTATTCATGCAGTAGGCCCTATATATTTTGGGGATGAATCTAAAGAATTACTAGCTGGTGCATATTATAATAGTTTAAGAGTTGCAAATGACAATAATATTAGATCCATTGCATTTCCTTCTATATCTACAGGTATTTATGGATATCCCTTAGATAAAGCTTGTCTATCGCAATCAAGGCTATAAAGAAATTCATTAATGATTATCCTAATTCATCAATTAATAATGTAATAATATGTGCTTATAATGATTATACTTATAAAGCATTTGTTGATGCATATAAATAATAAATATTTAGAGTGCGGTTTTATAGGAAATTCGTCTTATATTATCTTGCGTTTTATTGGTTAATTTCTTATACCTAAGTAGAATAACAAGTAATTATGAATGGTGATATAAATGTTTAAGAGAGAAATATATGATAAATTGTTATCATAGAAAAAAGAGTCATTTAGTGAGAAAGCATTAGTAATAGAAGGTTCTAGACGTATTGGAAAGTCTACAATAGCTTTGGAATTTGCTAACAATGAATACAAAAGCTATATTCTTATTGATTTTAGCGATGCTAGTAAAGTTGTAAAAGATGCTTTTGATAATTACTTAAAGGATTTAGACGCTTTTGTTCTAATATTATTAACTGAATATAAAAAAGTATAAAGGCTATAGATATAAATTTTACTAAAATTCTTTTCATTTCCTTTATACTTTTTTGTTTAATTATTTAATTGTAAAGTAGCTACCTACTAAACTATTTTATTTTTATAGATTTAAAATTAATAATCTATTAGTGTTTAAATCTTGATGGTTATAGAAGGCCTAACGCAATTTGTTGCATTAGTTATTCCATTGGAATCATCAACATTTATTTTTCCACCATTTCTAGAAGTAACATAATAAGCAGAATATGTCATACTAGCATAAGTGCATCCATAAAAAGTTCTAGTCCAGTAATCTCCATATTCACCATCTAAATAACAACTAATTGCTCTTGTATAATCACTTGCTATACAGCTTAAATCAGCTGAATTTGTAAAATAAGTAGAATATTCATTATAAGAAAGAAGATAAACAAAATCGTTATTTCCGCCTATTTCAGTTTGTTGAATATAAGTGTTATCAGGGAATGCATATTTATAGAAGGACTCATTTAACCAAGTTCTAATTGAAGAAGTTGAATATGTAATATCACTATTTGATTTATGATATTGCTGTTTATCTAAAAGTAAATCTGAAATTAATTTGTATTCGCCATCATTTTCTTCAAGAATTCTCCATTTGATAGATTCGCATTTAAACCAGTAATGTTTAGTACTTACAATGGTTTCGCCATTGCTAAACTTGTATTCTTCATTATATGGAGATGCTAATACTTTTAGATAGAATTCGTCATTATAATAAGTATAACCAAAATTATTTTCTATATAAATGGAAGAATTGTTTAAATTATCAATCATTGTAGCATCATCTACTAATGATTGTGGATAGTAACCATATTCAACAGTTTTATCTGATGAATTTAGAATTGGGGTTCCAAATTTCTCTTTTATTTTAGCTTGAATTTGAGTCTGTAATAATCTTTGGCTCTCTTGTTTTTGACTCACTTGTTCCTTTTCATCTTGTGTAAGAGTTTTAGATATTGTAATAACTGGTCTTGCACAAGCTCCATATGTTGATTTTACAGAGTGGTTAATAGTGTCATTTGAATTTACACAAGAAGGTAAATTAGATGAAGAACAACAAGAGCGTGTCCAATAGTCTCCGCAATATTCAAAGCCATCTTTTTGATCGCAATATACACCCACAGCTCTAATATAGTCTGTTGTTTTACAACTAGTATTATAAGGATCTGATGAATTATTAGATAGCTTATATTTTCTTGTCTTAATATCTTGATAACTTAATAAATATACTTTATCATCAGTATCATCAGTGTAACCTTTACTACCACAAGTATCTACTGTGCCTTGGCTATTATCAACATGTGTTACTAAAATTTGAGAATTTCCTAATGCAAATGATTGCTCATAGAACATACCATTTAACCAAGAACGAATAGATGAATTAATATATCTAGAATTAGTATTGTAATAAGCTTGGTTTAATAATTTGTTTGATACTAATGTTAATGTGTCATCAGTTGAATCTATTATTTTCCAACTTATTTGTTCACATTTAAACCAATAAGTTGTATTTTGAATAACATTTCCATTATCATATTTATAATTTTCTTTATATGGAGAAGCAACCCTTTTATAGTAATATTCATTATTATAGAAATAATAATCATTTTGAGTATGCTTATCACTATCTGTAAGATTATTTAGTTTAGAAAGTAATGCTTCATCATTGATAACAGTTTGTGGGTATAATCCATATTTTACCTCTTCATTTGTTAAATCGATGATTGGTGCACCATATTTATCTTGCATGGTTTTAAATTCAGCTGCAATTCTTTCTTCATAAGCTTTTTGTCTTTCTTCATAAGCTTTTTGCTTTAAATTATTTTGACGTATTGGAATGAAGATGGCAAGGAATATACCAATTATTAAGGCAAAAATAAAAGTAATTATAAATTTTCTTTTAAATAACACTCCATTGATTTCTGCTACTTTTTGATCTGAGTCTTTAAATCCTGCAATGCTTTTCAATTTAGCTCTTTTGTATTTTAAATCCCCAGTTCTATCATATAAATAATCACCTTTTGAATTTTTTCGTGTTTCTAAATCTTTATATTTATTATAAATTTTAAGTTTTCTATTATATTCAGCTATTTCATTTTGATTTTTTACATAAGCGTCTTGGTATTGCTTTAACAATTCATTTGAATCTTTATAATCGCCTTCAATTTTATTTAAATATGAGATTGCAGCAAAGTAATTGGTTTGATCAGCAAATCCTTTAGCAGTTTTATAACATATTGAATTCTTTAAATCTAAAACTTTATTATAAGATTCATCATTTTTATCTATTATGTTTAATATATTTATTGCTTCATCATAATTATTTTTACTAGATAATTTTTTTGCTTTTAGATAGTAGCAATCTGATATTTGTGATTTAGAATCTTTATAATTGATAATTTTTTTAAATATATTAATAGCCTCATCATAACTATTAATATTGTTATTGGATTTAATACTTAAAGCTTTTAAATAATTACATTCACTAATTTGTTCATTAGAGTCTTTATAATCGGGAATGTTTTTAAATATTTTAATAGCTTCATCAAAACTATTGATATCACCATTATTTTTTAAATTTAAAGCTTTTAAATAATTACATTCTTTAATTTGATTTAGAGAATCTTTAAAGTTTGGAATTTTTTTAAATTCATGTATAGCCTGATCAAATAGCTGTTTTTCATTTAATAGGTTTAAAGCATTGTTATAAATACCTTGATTTTCTCTTTGTTTCTTTTCCTTTAGGGAATTAGAAATATTTTCAAGAAGTTTCTTTTCTTCATCACTCGCATTTGTTAATGCTTGTATAAAAAGAGGCTGATCAGATATATCTTCATGAAGAGAATATAATTCTTCAATTGAAGATAAATTATATTTTAAGCATAAAAGACCAAGATAAGCTTTAGATTGTTTGCAGTACGATAAAGCTTCATTGAACATTTTATTAGCTTCATCTGGTTTATCTTTTAATAATAAGTCAAAACCTCTATTAGTTAAAGAAGATGATATATCTTTTTCACTGCCACCAATTATTTTGGTGCTTGATTTTTCTTGTTTTTCTTCTTTGCGCTTGTTTCCAATGATTTTTCCAATTCCAATTTTTAAATCTTGAATAAACCCAAGTTTTGACATATCAAGTCCTTGAAGATTTCTTATTTCCTTTGGTAAATCATAAGGATCAATATCTTTATAACATGGAATTAGTGATTTAGATTTATCTGTTTTCATCATTTCAATAAATCTTGACCATTCATTTTTCACCCATACTGAATTTATATAGTCAACATTAGTAGAAACTAATAACATTATTTTAGATGTATATAAAGCAGAATAAATATATGGTTCATATTCCTTACCGATTATCTTTTCTAAAGATATTCTAGATAAGAAAACACGATATCCATCTTTGGTTAAGGTATCATAGATTTCTTGCGCTAGAAGAGAGTCTCTTGTTCGCTCTTTAAATTCATCAGTTTCTTTGTAAGAAATAAAGATATCATATGGTTTTTCAGTACTTACAATTTTAAGAATACTAGTTTGAATGTCAGCAATTTTTTTAACATCGTTTTCAATACTTTCTCTTGAAACAACATCAGCTAAAGAAATAACTTTTTTATAATCTTCATCATCTAAAATAGAAGACATAGACATTCTATTAATAGTTGGTTTCTTTTTTCCATCATAATCATCTACATATGTAATACCATACTTACATAAGAGAAGATTCCAATAGGTTTCAAAATCTTCATTTTCATCATTTAAAAGTTGAGAAAAAACAGAATAAGCTTTATCAAATTCACCTTGATTTCTTAATAAGTTTCCTCTAGCATATAGTTTTAGTTTTTGCTCATCCTTTTCATTAGGAATAGTTTGACTAGATCCACAATATTCACAAGTTACAACTTTATCATTGTCATGAACATCAAGATCTCCACCACAACATTTACATTTATAAAGAGACATAATTTACTTACTTCCTTTACATGCTGTATTTCTATTTTCAATTAAAGTTAAAATATCTGAAATAGAATCTATAACTTTTCCATCCTTTAAATCCTCTTCAATTTTATCAAGGTTTAAGAGTATTTGAGTTTCAATATCTCTTATAGATTCATTTGAAACAGGATCTGAATATTTAAGTTTTTCAACAATAATAGAAATATTATTTTTAGAAACATCATCTTTGCATAAAGAGAGAATGTTAATTGATTTAATTCTTAAATCTTTAATAGTTTTAGTTTTGTCTTTAATAAAATCATCAGTATGTTCAATATGATTAATATTTTGCTTTTTTAACAAATATAAGATGAAATAAATAACAATTTCAAATAAAGAAACAATGATTGGAACATAAAATGGGATAGGAACAAAACAATTGATAGTTAATTGAATTACACACAAAATAACATTAATTATTTCAAATATAGTAACTAAATTGACAAGTGGTAATCTAAATACTAGTCCTTCAATACTATTTCTTTTTCCATAGCCTAAGAAGAATGAAACAACAAGAATAATAGCACCGATAAGTGTTAAAGAATAGCAGGTAATATAACAGTTTCTATCCTTGATTGGAAATGGAATAAGAAAGTATAGTAATGAGAAAGCTAGAATAATTAAAGCTGATAATATTAAAGTAAATATATAAGTTTCTTTTTTTACCATAAATTAGTCTCCTTTTTTAAGTCCACAGTTTGGACAGAATTTAGATTTGATATTTAGAGTCTTACATTCAGGACAAGTCCATTCTTCATCTGACTTTTTTGTGCCGCAGTCAGGACAGAATTTAGAAGTGATGTTCTTTAAATGACAATTTGGGCATTCCCAACCTTGGACCGGATTTGCTTCTTGACTCATTATATTTTTACTAGCTTCAAGACCAGGCTTTAAAGAATCACCAACTGTATGAGCAACTTCCTTCATCATTCCAAGACCAACACCTAAATCAATTATTGAAGAAGCAGTACCAGAAATTGAAGAAGAAGTACCTGGATTAGTAACGGCACCAAGTGCAACTTGTCTTTGAGTTTCTTGTTGATAAGTATAACCTTTCATCTTCATTTCCTCTGCCTCTGCCTCAGCCTGAAGCTTATAAGCAGTAGCCTTAGCTTGAGCTCGCATAACCTCTTCATTAGCTTCGGTTTGAACTTCAACCATTCTTCTTTGTTGTCTAGCTAAAGCTTCATCTTTTAAGATATTTTCGTTTTTCACTTTAAGGTATTGTTCGGCATATTGCTCTTTCATCTTCCTAAAATTAGGATCATCATTTGGAAGAAGAATGTTTGTAACAAAGAATTCAGTAATTGAAAGTCCGTAGTCTTCCATTACAGGGTTGATTTCCTTTTTTAAAGAAATAGAAATATCATCGATATGTTCATCGACTTCTAAAATGTTGATATCACTAGATTTAATTGTTTTTGCAAGATTAGATTTAACTTTAGAAATAACTAAATCTTTAAAAATACCCGCAAAATCTTTTTCACCAATAATATCATCTTTAAATATAGAATTAGTTGTTCCAACTAATTTAAATAAAAGTTTTCTTGGATCTTTAACGATTAGGTTAAAAGTACCACAAGCTCCAATATCAACATGTAAACCAGAATGAGGGTCAAATAATCCAACCTTATTTGGTGTTCCCCATTTAATTCCCATAATGCTTGACATATTTACAAAATATATTTCACAATGGAATGGTTGAGCTTTTTGATTAGCATTTAAATTATAGAATTTTCCAATTAAAGGAAGTCTATCAGTAGTTAAGAAATGTCTGCCTGGACCAAAGGTATCTAAAGCTTCACCATCTTTGAAGAAGATAGCTTGTTGAGATTCATGAACAATAAGTTCAGAACCAGTTATAAAATCTTCGATTGGATATTTGAAACAAATAACTTCCTTTGATCCTTCATATTTAATAATGCTTATCTTGTTATTATTAGACGCACTTTCTTTAACAATTTGTTTTTGAACATCAATAAAAGTATCACAAACTGGACATAGATAATTTGAAGCTGCTTTATCTACAGTAATTAAAATATTACATGTAGGGCAATGAATATTAGCGTTTGAAGTTCCTGTAAGTGGATTTAGGTGTTTATGACATACAGGACATTCAATATCCTTAGCTTTAGCTTGATCGTAAACAACTGAATTAGAACACTCTGGGCAAGTTAAAGAAGACAATCTATCTTCTTTAACTTTAATAGTATATCCACAATCACAATCTATGTGTTTGCTTGCAAATAATCCAGTAGATGCAAGATGATATTTATTACAATTTGGACATTTAATATAGAATTTGCTCATATTTATAATTCTCCTTTTTTCATATTTAAATTATATAAAACAAAGTGCCAATAAACTGCCAATTTAAGGTAAATATATTATTTATATAAATAAAATTGGATTCATATAAACTTGCTTTATGAAATTAAAATAGAGTATTCTTTTATGCCAAATATAATAAAGAAAAATGATATATGAATTGATTTCTCAATTCCAAATGATAGTAAAACTAATCAAAAGATTTTCGATTAAAGTTAAATTTGGAAAAGGTTTACAACTAAATCATTAGATAATTTCATGGTTAGTTTAGTAATAGTATTTGTTATAAATAATTTGAATAAATTGTATTTGGTGTGTAAATAAAGCCTACATCTTGATATTTAATTATATAGTTCCATAAGGCTTATAATGAGTGATTTCTATTTACTAATAACTGTTGTATTAGTATAATTATTATAATAAATAATCATTTTTGGGGGTTAATATGGAAGAAATAGAATTAGATTATGAAAAAGAAGACAAAGAAATAGAAAAGCGAGATATAGAACTTAAATCAGTTGTTGAAAAATATTTTTCGGCGGTTGAACATCATTATGATGGTGTTTATAGAGCTAAAGAGGGAATTGGTAGTAGATATCAATTTATTAAATCAATTAAGTTAACTAATAAAGGAGAAGAGACAGTACCAGCTTTAATGTTAAGAATTAAGTTTAATTCAGAAATCATTAAAGATGTAAATGTGTCACTTCCACCTCTTGAAATAGGGGAATATAATGTTGATATTCCTTTCTTTAATGTGAATTATGACTTAATTAATAAATTAACTTCAGCATTACCTATGGAAGTTAGTATTGAGGTAATTGATAATCATAGTGAAGTTACTCTTCAAATTGACAAACATTCTTTTGTTTTGTATCCATTAAGTCAAACTAGTAGTAATTTCTATGAAGATTTAAGTTTATATGCTAAACTTGTAATTCCATCTGAAACATTTGTAAAACAAATTACTCAAAAGGCAGTAATTTATAATAACGGATCACCTATTATTGGATATCAAAATGATGATAATTATGATGCGATTTTACATGAGTTGGAAGCTTTGTTCGTTGCTATCCATAAAGAAAATATAATATATCAAAATCCGCCTGCAACAGACCAAATATTTCAAAAAATTAGGCTTGCAAATGAAATACAGAAAGATAGAAAAGCTACTTGTCTAGATTCAAGCGTTTTGTTTTGCTCATGTCTTGTTGAACTTGGATATGAACCATTGTTAATATTTGTAGAAAGCCATGCATTTGTAGGAGTATTCCTAAGATCTAATGAGTCTAATGATTTAATCATAAATGATGCAGCACTTCAACCATTATATTCGGAAGGAAATGAAAAAATCATTTTTATCGAAACAACAAATATTTCTGCGGATCAAAATATTAGTTTTAATGAATCCTCAAGGAATGCACTTTTAACTGTTAAAGATAATTTTGGTAAATATTTCGTAGGAGTAAACGTTGCGAAATGTCACACTGGCTGTTATTCGCCTGTTTCTTTAACTGGAGATGATGAAGAAATATGTAATAAGATTCACGCTAAAGAAATCAGTGATCACTCAGTAAAGAAAATAGATAATAAGAATTTAAATGATGTCACAAAGGAATATGAAGTTGATCGTTTTAAAATTTGGGAAAGAAAACTACTTGATTTAAAAGAGTCCAATAGACTTGTAAATATGCGACCAACATTTACCAATTCTTGTAAGATTTTAATTAATGATATTTCGAATCTGGTTAACAATTCTCAATTGAAAATTAATATTATACGATTTAAAAAAGGAGTTGTTAATGACGTACTATTTTCTTCTAATGAGTTGCTGCAAACTGAATTAAATATAAATATCTTAGACGGTGAAGCTGGCTTGATGGAAGTAGAGAACAATTTTAATAAACTTATAAAGGAAAATAAATCATCAATAGAAGAAACAGGAGCACCATCTTTATATATTTCTCTAGGTTTAATTAAATTTGCTGATCCAAAAGTTACGACTGGAAAAACTAAAAAACCAAAAAGCGGATTTTTATACGCTCCTTTCATGTTACTTCCAGTTGAGGTTATTAAAGAACCTAATGGGGTTGAATATTTTTCTTGTGATATTGATAATGTAAGAGTTAATGAAACTGTTTTTGAATATATAAAATTATATTTACCAAATGCTGATTTCAAATCGTTGTATGATTTTAGAGATTTATCTCAATATTATGATGCTTGTCAATCATTTAAGAACTTATGTGCTCAATATCGCGTAAGCTTACAATTAGAGGAAAATATTTTCCTTCTTAGTAATCTAACTTTTTCTCATCAAGTAATGTATTTAGATATGCATGAAAGACAAGAAGAATTAGTTGAAAATGATATAGTCTCATCTATTGTTAATGGTAGTATTAATTTTAAAGAGAAATTAATTGCTGATGATGAGAATATAGAAAAATTAGAAAATTATAAGGATTTTGTGGCACCACTTGCTTATGATTCGTCTCAATTAAAAGCTATTTTAGATTGTGGAAATGGTAAATCATTTATTCTTGATGGACCTCCCGGTACAGGAAAAAGCCAAACTATAGTAAATATGATCACTAATGCATTTTATAATAATAAAACTGTATTGTTTGTGGCTGAAAAGAAAACAGCGCTTGACGTTGTATACAAGAGAATGGCTGATATCCAAATGGATAGATTTTGTTTGGAGCTTCATAGTGATAAGGCCAATAAGACTGAATTCTTTAAAAAGATATATAACGCGTTAGATAATGGTCCTAGTAAGAATGTTTTAAATTATGAGGATATATGTGATAAATTAAATGAAGCTAAAAATGATATTTTAAATGATATTAATGGAATGCATATTGGAAAACTTTATTATTATTCATTATATGATTGTATTATTAAAACTAAAGAATATGTTAAATACTCTTCTAATTACATTAAATTTGATGAAGACTTCTTGAAATCACTTAATTACAATAATATGAATGCTATTGTAGGACTTATTGATAATTTTAATGCAAGTATAGTAGATATTTCAAACTATGACACTTCACCCTTAAGATATTTTGGTATACAAAATATAAATTTATTTAAAGATAAAGAAAATGTGTTAGACGAATTAACCAACCTTACAAATGATGTTAAAGCCTTCTCTAAGTCTATTGCTAGATTCTTTAATGCATTTCCAATCAAATTAAAAATAAATTTTGAAAATACAATTAAGTTGCTTAATTTTTATAATTCAGCTTACAATAAAAAACTGTATTTAAATGATGTAGTTACTCTTAAGAATCATTTAAATGATATCGAAGATGAGTTAAGTAAAATTTCGACTTTTGTAAAATATCACAAAGAATTTTTAAAATTATATGATTTAGATAAAATCAATACAATTGATACTAAGGAGTTACAGGAAGAATTCAATAATGCGAAAGGCTTATTTAAAAAATCTAAAATTAATAAAGTTATTGAGAAAATACAACCAATCGTTCATTATACTGTAGAACCTTCAATTGTTGGTAAATTTTTTATTGATATTGATGAATATAATGAAGAATTTAAATCTATTGATGAATTAATTTCATATGTTAAAACAATTAGTGGATTGAAATTGATTGATATAATTGAAGATTATGATACAGTGAATGCAACTTATAAGGAAACGCTAGATATGATAACTTTTATTGAAAATATAAGTGAAAATGATTCTTTTGAATTACTTAAATATTTCATTTCATTATCTAGCAATAACTCATCAATTGAAAAACTTGAATATGAATATGCAAATAATGCGTTTGAAAAATTTAAAGATGATTATGTGCTTCTAAAAAATAAGTACATCATTAACGAATATGCACTTAACAAGGCGGATAATTATTTTGCTAAATTATTAGAAGTATTAGAATATGCATCACTTGAAGAAAACTTTGAAGATCTTTCAACATTATCATATATTAATAAACTTAGAAATGGATTTAATAACTACAAAGTATTGTCTCTCTTGGATAGAGTAGCATCTGGTGAGATTGTTGCTGATGAAATGGAAGAGTTGTTGGAAGCATCTATTTCATTTGGAATAATGAATCTTTATTGTAAGAATGATAAAGTAAGTAACTTTGTGGGTTCAGAATTAAATAAAAAGATTACTGATTATAAAGCTTTAATTGATGAGTATAGAGGATTATCTATAAGTAAATTATCATATGATTTATCAAAAGATTTTATATCTAATAATGTTACTATGGGAAATAGTGGATTATTAGGTGGTTTAAAGAAAGCTTGTAAGACTGGTAAGGGCATTACAATTAGAGAAGTATTATCTAATTATAGTGAAATTATTATGCATTATTTACCATGCTTTTTAATGTCACCATTAAGTGCAGCACAATATTTAAGTGCTTCGTCTAACTTCCCTAAATTTGATATTGTTATTTTTGACGAGGCTTCACAAATACCTGTTCATGAAGCTATTGGACCTATTGCAAGAGGTAAATCATTGATAATAGCAGGAGATCCTAAGCAAATGCCACCGTCTCCTTATACTAGACAGGAAATTGAGGACGCAAGTTTAAATGTTATTGATAAAACAAAGTTTAGTGACTCTGAGTCACTTCTTGATGAATGCCTTGCAATAGGTCTTCCTAGACATAGACTTACATATCATTATAGAAGTAAAAATGAATCATTGATTCAATTTTCAAACAGTAATTTCTATAATAATCAATTAAATACTTTCCCTTCAAGTCAAATATCTTCAACAAGTGTTGAGTTCGTTCATGTAAAGCTGAATGAACCTAAAGTAAATTCGAATATTACTAAAGAAGAATTAGATACTATTTGTGATAAGGTTAAATCTTTATATTTAGATGATTCAACTAAAAATCTTACATTAGGTGTAATTTCATTTAACTTAGGTCAAGCAGATAAAATAGAATCTGCAATAAATAATATGCTTGATAACAATCTTTTAGTTAAAGAAAACTTTGATAAAGCTTCTAAAAAAGATGAGATGTTTGTTAAAAATATTGAAAATGTTCAAGGTGATGAAAGAGATATTATCATTATGTGTGTTGGATTTGGTCTAAACAAAAGTGGAACAGCTCGTCTTGGTGGGCCATTGATTGCTGGAGATAACAATGGTGAAAGAAGACTTAATGTTTGTGCTTCTAGAGCTAAGGAAAAGATGATATTGATTTCCACCTTAACTTCAAAACAATTTAAAGATGATTCTAAGATTGTTAATAATGGTGAGAGATGCTTAAAGAAATTTATTGAATATTGTGAAGAAATGAGTACGAGTAAAGGCTCTAATCATCGTGTGGGTACAAATAACATTATTTACTATATTCAAAAGGATTTAAAAAAACTAGGATATGACTCTGATACATTAGTTGGTAGTGGAAAATACGCTGTTGATTTAGCAATTAAAGATAAGGAAAGCAATAACTATAAATTAGGGATAATTATCGATACAAAACCAATATCAGATAGTGTTACTTGTAGAGATAAATATTATCTACATGAATCAGTTCTAGAAATGATGAAATGGCATGTGATATATATTTATGCCTTGGAATATTTCTTAAGACCTAATCAAACAATTAATAAAATTGTAGAAGCGATTAATTGTACAAATGCTTATAATTATAAAGTTGATAATATTAAAATTAATATTGAAAATGATACTAATAATACAGCTTTTGAAGTTCTTGATTTTAGTATTCCCAATCTTCCAAAGATTAGTTATAATGATGAATACGGTTTTGATTTTGATTTAATTGAAGCTTGTGAGACATTAATTTATAAATTATCACCAATTTCAATTGACTTACTTAAGAAAATTATTGAAGAGAAGTGTTTAGGTGAAAAGATGACTAAAACTATGGAAAAAGACTTTAAAAAGAAAGTAGATATGAATCTAAATTCTAAAGCCTTAAGAGATTCTAATGCTGGTAAGGATTTCTTCTATATATCAGATGAACTCAATATGGATAAGTTCTATAATTCTATTGAAAGAGATATTAGAGATATTTCAATGTATGAAATTATGGCTGCATTTGATCAAATAAATAATATGCAACCAGGATTAAATCAAGAAGATTTATTTAGAATTAGCTTAAAAGCCTTAAACACTACTCAAAAGTCAATGATCAAAGTAGTCAAAGATAGATTAACTTTTGTATATAATGAATATATAAATAGGTAATTATTATGAAGACATACGAACGTTTAATAAAAAGTCTTCAATATAAGTGTAGTTTAATTGAAAAGATGGATAATAACACTATACCACGTGTTAATTATCCACAAACATCAAAAATCTATAAAGTTCTTGATGCAAATTATAACAATACTAAAAATATATTAAAAGTTACTTATTACGTAAAAGAATATTATAGAAAAATAGACCATTATAAAACTGTCAATTATAAAAAGTATCCTATTTTAACTGGTGTACTTTTAAAGAGCGAGAAGAAGCAAACCTTCAGTTATAATTATACCCCTCAGGTAATAGAAAATTTAAGGAGTGCTCCTGATGCAGTTGTTAGAGATAATTATGTAGATATATATTACTTAATGAAAGATGTTTCTCTTTTGCCAACATTTTTACAAAAAGAATTATTAGATAGCTATCACAAATCTCAATTAAATAAAATCCAAAACGAGAAGACTGCTTTAAAACAAGAGAAGATAGAACTAGCTAATTTAGAGGATGAACTTAAAGATTTAGAATATTCTCTTAATAGCTATACCTCATCAATATCCAAAATTAATAATAAAATAAAAAATTTAGAGAAGAAAAAAGTTTCTATTGGATTTAATCAAAAAAACTATATTTTTACATTTCTAACATTAGGCATTTGTAATTATAAGTTTAGGATTAAAAGATTAGAAAACAAAATCAATAAACTTACTCATAAGTCGTGTTCTTATTTCTTGATTTATGAAAATTATGCAAAAAAATATGATACGTTAATTTCAAAGATTAATGATAAAAGAGACTATATTAGAAACCATGAAAACCAAATTTCTTATCTAGATGAATGTGAAAGATTAAATTATGAACAAGATCTTGCAAACATCTCATTTCCATTTAGAGAAACTATTATTAAACAGTATCCTGTTCTAAATGAAATAATTAAAGAAGAACCAAATTTAAAATATGAGAATATAAATCAAGATGGTAAGAATCTAATTTTATTAAATAAATATAGTTATGAATCTTTAGCAAATAAATATTCTAATTTGCCAATATTAGGTATTTATATTTTAATGAATAATAATAAATATTATATGGGTATAACCTTTAATTTTAAAAAAACATTGAAAAACGTATTAAATAAATTTAATCAAGCATATTCTATAAATATTAAAACTTTCACAAATATAGAAGATACTTTAAAATATTTTGATTATTATAATGAACTGCTACACCCTCAAATTATTCAGTAAATATAATAAAGAAGGTATTAACAATTAAAGAGTTTTATTTAACATTAAATGTTTACTATATAAAAGATTATCTATATGAAATATAATGTTTTGCTAATCATGTATGCAACGATTCCTGTACTTTAGTGTTAATATTATAAAAATATTCGTGTGTTTTAATGTTAAAATTAATTATTTATTTACACTAAACTACACGAATAATAATTATAATACCTAGAATTAAATATAAAAGAAAATGGTAACATTGTTTAGTGTTATCATTTTTAATCATTATTTAAAATGTTTCTTATAATTTAATTTAATTCTTTTATAATAGGCAAAGCTAAATAAATAGGTTTTTAATTCTAACATTTCATAATTTGAAATATCATCCTGAAATAATTGTATACGTCTAGATATTCTAGATGAATATTTTCTAGAAAATCATTAATAATATATTGTTTTGATTTAATAAAAATATGGGAAAACTATGGTTGTATCTGCTATATCTGCAAAAAAATTTTTGGTAAAATGATAATATAAAGAGTAGTGTTTAAATATGAAGAGTAAGAGTAATGAAACAGGTGTAGTAATAGGTATAATTGCATTAATTATAAATAGCATTGTATGATCCTTTAGTTTATTAATGTTTATACCTATGTTAAGAGAACAAATTGAGATGGGTGCGGAGACAAATATTGAACTTGGATATGTATTTATAGTATTTATTGATTTCTTTTTAATCTTATTTTTAATAATTTCCTTTGTACTTACAATAATATCAATAATAACTCTCGATGATAAATGGAGAATCATTTTGAACTTTAGCTTTATGGCAGTATCTTTAATACTTATGGTATTAACTCAAGTATTTGTTTTCTTTTAGTAGTTGATTATAAATAGTAGTTGATTAATATGATTTTAAATAGAAATATTAAATCTTGTAATCTGTTTATAGTTATAAGTATTTTATTAATATTATTACTTAGTTCTTGTGAAAAAAAGATAGTAAAAGAAAATCTTACAGCTGATATTCTTTCTAAAGCCTATGATGATACTTCATATGAGACTTGGGTTCATAATATTAGTGAAGAAGACATAAATAAATATAAATATATTTCTGAACTAAAAGTATATAATAAAGACTTTGAAAATGATTATATATTTGTATACTTCTTTGAAGATAGTGATCAAGCAAAACTTTATGTAAATGATAATGATAAAAGTGGATTTATCTTATGGTTATTTTCATCTATTTATGGTGAATCAACCATAGTAGAATATAAACGATATGATTATATTGTAGTTGAATCATACAAAAATAAATCATCTAAAAGTAGAAAAGATATGATTAATATTCTTGAAAATTACAT
>CAVGEZ010000027.1:0-23445 GCA_963628445.1 uncultured Eubacteriales bacterium | reverse complement strand
CTTTCTTCTAAAGTTTTTAAAAATTCATTAAAATATTCAGGAAGTTCACTTGTAAATTCCATATATTTATTAGTTGTAGGATGAACAAAACCAATAGTTTTTGCATGTAAGAATTGACCATGTTCACCTATTATATGTCTAGGTCCGTATACAGGATCTCCTACTAAAGGATGATTAATATACTTCATATGTACCCTTATTTGGTGAGTTCTTCCTGTTTCAAGTTTAAATTCACATAAAGTATAACCCATATATCGCTTTAATACTCTAAAATGTGTGATAGCTTCTTTACCATCTTTATCGATAGCCATTTTCTTTCTATCATCTTTGCTTCTAGCAATAGGAGCTATAATCTTACCTGTATCTTCACCGATTAATCCATAAACTAATCCAACATAGATTCTATTACAAGTATGTTCCTTTAATTGATTAGATAAAGATTCCATTGCTTTATCATTTTTTGCAATCATTAAAAGTCCTGATGTATCTTTATCAATTCTATGAACTATACCAGGACGGGCTACACCATTAATAGATGATGTAATGTCCATTTGTGCGAGTAATCCATTAACTAATGTGTGTTCTTGATTTCCTGCTGCAGGATGTACAACCATTCCTGATGGTTTATTTACAACTGCTACATCAGAATCTTCATAAACGATTTCAAGATTCATATCTTCTTTAGTTAAAGATAAATCTTGAACCTCTTTTTCAAGAACTTCAATCTCGTCATTTAATTCTACTTTATAATTAGATTTAACAGTCTTTCCATTAACCAAAACATATCCGTCTTTAATTAAATCAGCAATTTGGGTTCTAGATTTGTCTATATATGAAACTAAAACTTTATCAATTCTAATACCTGAATTAGTCTCATCAATAATTATCTTATTCATTTGTACCCTCCTTACTATCTTTCTTTTTATTACGTATATTTTCTAATATTAACATATCAATTAATATCATCACAACACCAACAACTAGGAATGCATCAGCTATATTGAATGTTGAACCAAATACTAAATTAAAATTTCCTGCGTATAATTCTATAAAATCTACAACACCTTCACGAACGTGAATCATAGTTAAGAATCTATCGATTAGATTACCAAATGTACCACCAAATACAAAAGCTATTGCAATGCTTAATAAGCGTCTTGATTTATAATCACAATATTTATACATTGCGTAACCTAGTATTATGCAAGCTATAAAAGATATAGCGCATAAAAGGCCTGTAGAGTCACTCATTGATGAGAAAGCTGCTCCAGTATTATATACAAATCTAAACTTTAAAAAATTAGGAATAACAGTAATTAATTCTAATTCTTTCATATTATTCATTACAATAATTTTAGAAATAAAATCTAATATAATAGTAAACAAAGCTATACAAATAGAAATTATTAATCCTTTTTTCATCTTATTCCTCACATTTAAATTCAATGTTTACTTCTTTCATTTGTCTGTAATCAATACCTGCACTATCAAACATTTTACGACTTGCAACACTTGAATCTGCATCATGGTATTTATCGCACATAAACACTATGTGCTTAATACCTGATTGTATAATCAATTTTGCACATTCATTACAAGGAAATAATGTAACATAAAGTGTTGCACCATCAAGAGGCTCACTTGAATTTAGTATTGCATTAGGTTCAGCATGTACTACATAAGGATATTTAGTATCTAAAAACTTTAAATCTTTTGCGTTTTCCCAAGGATACACTAAATCATCACAACCATATGGAAATCCATTATATCCTATTCCAACTATTCTATTTTTTTTATTAACAATACAAGCTCCTACTTTCGTATTAGGATCTTTTGATCTATATGAAGAAAGTAGGGCTACTCCCATAAAATATTCGTCCCAGCTTATATGTGACATATATTCACCATTATGGATTTAATCTATCTGGACCACGGAAGATGAATTCAGCTTCCTTGATACCTACGTTAAAGATTAACATAGTCATTCTATCTACACCGATTGCAAATCCTCCGTGTGGTGGAACACCATACTTGAAGAATTCTAGATAGAATTCGATGTCCTTTCCAAGACCTTTTTCAGCAGCTTGTGCCTTTAAGATATCATATCTATGTTCTCTTTGAGCACCAGTTGTGATTTCACAACCTTTCCAAATTAGGTCATATCCACATGGAACACCCTTTTCATCTCTCATATGATAGAATGCTCTATTTTCTTTAGAATAACCAGTTACAAATAAGAATTCATGACCATACTTATCTTGAGCAAATTGCTTACACATTCTTTCACCCTCAGTAGTTAGATCACCTTTTTCACTTTCAGGTACCTTATAACCATAACGTGCTTCTAGTTCATCATATAAATCATGTAAATCAATTCTTGGGAATGGCTTTGTAGGAACAATAACATCAATTCCAAATACTTCTTTAATCTCTTTACCATATTGATTTGAAACTTTTTCAAGTGCATATGTAACTAGATTTTCTTCCATAGCCATTACATCTTCATATGATTCAATATATGAGAATTCTAAGTCAAATGATGTGAATTCTGTAGAGTGCTTTCTAGATGCAAACTTTTCGGCTCTAAATACAGGTCCTGTTTCATAAATACGCTCTAAACCTGAAGCCATAGCCATTTGCTTATAGAATTGTGGTGATTGAGCAAGGAATGCATTAGTATTGAAGTATTCAACCTTAAATACACCAGCACCTGATTCTGATTCAGCACCAATTAGCTTTGGAGTATGAATTTCTGTAAATTCATTTTGGTTTAAGAATTCTCTCATTGCATTAACAAAACAAGATTGTACCTTAAACATTAATGTATTCTTATCAGTTCTTAAATCAACCCATCTATAATCAAGTCTTAGGTCGATATTTGTTTCTTCACCCTTAGGTGCAACAATAGGATTTGGTGCAGCAATACTATCAATCTTAATAGTATCTGGATACATTTCCATACCATTTAATTTTACATATTCACTTGATACAATTAGTCCTTCTGCTTCAATTACTGAATCATTAGTAATTTGAGCAAGCACTTCTTCAAGTTCAGGATGTTTAGCTTTTTCAATAGTTAATTGAAGTTTACCTGATACATCCTTTAGTACGATAAAACACATACTCTTCTTATTACGGATATTTTCAACAAATCCCGCAACGTGGTTAACTTCACCTAATTTAATATTCTTTAATAATACTCTTTTCATGATTTTAGTCCTCTTTCTTTGAGCATTTTGAGCATTTACCTTTATTTAAATACTCAATTAAATAATTACTTAATTCATTCAAATTAACTGTTTCTTGTATATCAGTTTCATTATTCTTTACGTTAATTACACCTTTAGATAATTCATCACTACCTAAAATAAGTGTAAATATTGCATTATTCTTATCAGCTTTCTTAAATTGACTCTTTAAAGAACCTGCTTGATAATCCATATCACACATTAAACCTTGATAACGTAATGTGTTCATAATATTTAAAGATTTCTCTCTAGCTTCTTCTCCTAAAGCTATAAAATAAGCATGAGTAGCTTTTGATACATTTGGTAACTTTTCTTCACTCTTAAGTGCAAGTATTAGTCTTTCCATACCAAATGCAAGTCCTACAGCTGGAGTCTCTGGACCTTCTAAATCTTTAACTAAATTATTATATCTACCACCTGCACAAATTGTATTTGCAGCACCAAAGTCTTTGATATTTGCAACTATTTCAAATACAGTGTAAGTATAATAATCAAGACCTCTAACAAGAGTTGGATCAATTTCATAATCGATATTCATATCTTTAAGCGCATTTACAACTTTGTTAAAGTGTTCCTTTGATTCATCTGATAGATAATCCGTAATAATTGGTGCAGTCTTGAAATAATCTTTATCAGAATCAACCTTACAGTCTAAGATACGTAATGGATTCTTAATGAGTCTATTCTTACAATCCTCACATAAATCATCTTTGTATTGGCTGAAATAGTTAACTAATACATCTTTATATCTCTTACGTGATTCTTCATCACCTAGTGTATTAATCTTAACTTTAACACCAGTTAGTCCAAGACCTTTGATTGCTGTACAAGCTAGTGCAATTACTTCTGCATCAAGTAATGGATCATTAGAACCATAAGCCTCTACACCAAATTGGTGGAATTGTCTTTGACGACCTTGACTAGGACGCTCATATCTAAATATAGGTCCCATATAATATAATTTAGTTACTTGATTATCAACGTATAACTTATTCTCAATATAGGCTCTTGCAGCTCCTGCAGTACCTTCAGGACGCAATGTTAAATCTCTATCTCCTCTATCTTTAAAATCATATGTTTCTTTAGTAACCATGTCACTTGAATCAGCTTGGTCTCTATGGAATAAATTAGCAGATTCAAATATCGGAGTACGTATTTCTTTATAATTATATAGTGCACATACTCTTCTTAAATAATTTTCTATTTTTTGCCAGTACTCTACCTCACCAGGTAAAATATCTTGACATCCTCTAGGTCTAGTTATCATAAATCCTCCTAAATAAAAAAACGCCCTCATATACAAAGGACGTTATAAACGTGGTGCCACCTTATTTCCTAATAAAATTAGCTTTAGCCGTTAACGCCTGGTACGAATTATTTTTAATAATTATTCAAAAGTGTCTTTCTCAAACGTTTTATAGATTCTTTCACCATACAATCTTCGCTTATAAATAAAATATGTTTGATACTCTTCTTTATCATCATTTTAATACGATAATTATTTTACCAAAATAATATATTTTTGTAAAGATGACGAGATAACAATAAAGAAGCCTTAATACCTATACATTATTGTTCAATTGTTTCAACATGATTAACGTAGTCTAAAGCTTGTATCATTTCTAGTACTTGAGCTTTCTTTAAATAATTCTTTTTATCTTCTCCATAAGAATAAAGAGTTAATGAGTATACAGAAAGACCTGTATTTGCATAGGCTGAATCATAAACTATAGACTTAATTTGAATATTATTTTTTCTTAATAAATCTAACAACTTCTTTAAATCTGGACGTGAAAATAATTCAATATGCAAATCAAAAATGCGGCTGTCAGCTTGCATTTTACCTTCTACTTTAGGCATTACCATAACCGCAACAATTGTTGCAATAGTTGCAATTATACCCAATGTGTAGAATCCACTTCCATATGCCAGTCCTGTACAAGCACATGTCCATAATGCAGCTGCAGTTGTTAATCCTCTTACTTGATTACGTGTTGTAGTAATAATAGAACCAGCACCAATAAAACCTATACCAGTAATTACTGCTGCACCAATTCTTGATTCATCAGCATTTCCTCTTAAAAACTCATTTGTAAGCATTGCAACGCAGCTTCCAAGAGAAACCAAAATGTAGGTTCTAAGACCTGCAGCATGGCTTTTCATAGCTCTTTCAGCTCCTATTATAGCTCCAAGCATTACTGCAAGTAAAACTCTAATAAGTACTGCCCACCAAGTTAATCCACCAAACTCATATCCTGTAATCTTACTTAAAAACTGAACAATTGGATCATATTGAGCAACATATTGAAAATCTAAGCCAGCTTGTGTTAATAACATAATATCTTCTCCTTTTCTTTATAGTTGTATTTAATTATATCACGTTTTTTTAATGTTTGATATAAGATTTGTTATTTTAATATACCAAGTATTTATATTTTTTTAATTTATTATTTTCACTTTTTTGCTTTAAATTCGTTAAAAAATTATATTTCGAAATTTGTGTTATAAACAAATAATATTTTATTTTGTTATTTTAATTGTTTTTTTCTTTATTTTTTGCTTTATTATATTGAATATTTTTTTCTTTTAATGTAATATATATTCAAGAGGTGAGTTATATGAAAAAAACTTTGTTTATTATTTGTTTGTTATTTTGTTTTATGTTTTGTTTTATAAATAGAGTCACGTTTGCATCTAATTCAACATTATATTTAACATCAGAAGGATTAAGTTATAGTCTAGACGACGTAGTTATGTATGATAGTGACTTCTATGATAAAGATTTCAAATCCGAAACAGAAGTTATAGACTACATATACCAAACAGGGTATAACCGAACATCTTCTGTATATGATTATAATTATGATGGAAATGATTCAAGAGTCGATGTTTATGGTACGAAACTTACAAATGATGAAATCGAATTATTCATTAAATACTTTTATTATATTTGTAAGCTTAAAGATATAAAATCTAATGCACTTTCAAAAACTCAAGAATTGTATGGTTATACAGCTGAGGATTCTATTGCAAATGCATTTCAACATGCATATTGGATTGCATTAATGTATTTTCACCTTTCACCAACTTTTGCAATAAAAGAAGGCTACGCTCACGAGGAATATGATGACAACGATCCTATGAGTAAACATATGGATTTATACAACAATGATGTTTCATATAATGAATGTTCATCTATTAATTATACTAATGACGATAGTCTAGCTTTAACTATTAAAGAAATAGTTAGTAATGGAAAATGCATATATATTAAAAGAAATTATAGTTATCCAGTTAAGAAAATATATTATCTTTCTAGTGGAAGAATAGATACAATTTATGCTGTAGGAGACTTTTATTGTTATACAAATAGTAATACACCTTATGATTTACCTAAAGTAACTATAGTAAAGACTAAATATGAGATTATGGAAGGATCTTTAATGGAGGTATAGCAAATGGGATATTTCAAAACTAAATTATCACTTTACTTTAAAGATTATGAAAGTTTAAAAGAAAAGAATTTATTAAACTTAGATAAAGAAAAATATAATAGTGATACTAATAATATAAATGAGTCTATAACTAGTTGTAAGACTTCTGTTTTAAAAGTAGTTTTAACAATACTATCTATACCACTTATATTGGTTTCACTTTACTTTCTTTACCATTTAATATTTATATACATATTTCACTTAGATTCTAATAAATTTCATATCTCATTAGGTGTTTTAGATAATTACATCTATTATATATACATTGCATTTATTCCGGTATTTACAATATTATATATATTTTCTCTTCGAAATCTTACCATTAAAAAATCTAAATATTTACTTATACTTACAATTATTTCAGTAATAATTTGGATAATATTTAACGCATATTTCATTTACTATGTATTTGAAATTGGAAAACTTGATATTGATTAATTTTTAAACATATAATTTAAAATAAACTCAATTAAAAAAAGGTACTATGATTACTTGCTTATAACAGTAAGTAAAACTAGTACCTTTTTTATTTTATTAAATTTTTAAGCTTCTTGGCTCTCTTCAATTTGTTCTACTTGTTCTAGTGCTTCTTCAGATTCATCATGTGGAACAACTGCTACATTAGTAATGAATTGACCATCACGTAATTTAACAATTCTTACACCTTGACTATTTCTAGAACTTGATGAAATATCAGATACATGTACTCTAATTGTAATACCTTTATTAGTTGTAACAATTAAATCCATGTTATTATCAACAGCTTCTAAATCAACTAATTTACCGTTCTTTTCAGTAACCTTTAATGTGATAACACCTTTACCACCACGACTTTGAACTCTATATTCAAGTGCTGGAGTAACTTTACCATATCCATTAGCTGAAAGTGCAAGAATTAAATCATCTTGACTCTTTATTACAGAAGCGCCAACGATTTCACAACCATTTTCAATAGTCATACCCTTAACACCACTAGCACTTCTACCCATATCACGGATATCTTCTTCCTTGAATGTAATAGACTTACCATTAGATTGTGCTAAAGTAATATAGTTATTTCCTTCAGTTACTAATACATCAAAGATTTCATCATCTTCTCTTAAATTAGTAGCCTTAATACCTGACTTCATAATGTTTTGGAAGTTAGACATACGAGTTCTCTTAACTAATCCCTTACGAGTAACAAAGAATAAGTATTTATCACTATCTTTAATGTCTTTTAGATTAGTAACCGCAACAATAGATTCATTTTCCTTTAATTGCATTATGTTAACAAGTGGAGTACCCTTACTTGTCTTTGTTGATTCAGGGATGTTATAAGCTTTTAACTTATATACTCTACCAGTATTTGTAAAGAATAAGATATAATCATGAGTATTAGTATATAAGAATAACTTAACATGATCATTATCCTTAACTTTAATTTGAGATACACCAACACCACCTCTGTTTTGAGAATGATATTCATCAAGCTTCATACGCTTTGTATATCCCTTTTCAGTAATTGTAACCATTACTTCATCATTTGGAATTAAGTCTTCATTTTCAATGGATAATGCCATATGTAATTGAAGTTCTGATTTTCTCTTATCTGCATATTTATTCTTAATTTCAAGGAATTCAGCCTTTAATACCTTTTCCTTATTTTCTGTAGAAGATAAGATTTCTTTAAGTCTTGCAACATCTTGTTCTAGAGCTTCGTACTCTTCTTGAGTCTTTTCTCTATTTAAACCAGATAATCTTCTAAGTTGCA
This sequence comes from uncultured Eubacteriales bacterium, assembly GCA_963628445.1. Taxonomy (GTDB): domain Bacteria; phylum Bacillota_I; class Bacilli_A; order Acholeplasmatales; family Anaeroplasmataceae; genus JAEELC01. The sequence goes on along the minus strand of CAVGEZ010000027.1, from coordinate 14,950 downwards.
TATCAAGAATAGCTGTAGCTTGTTTATCAGATAGGTTAAATCTTTGAATTAACTTATCTTTTTCCTCACCATTTTCACTTTCTTTAATGATCTTGATAACTTCTTCAATATTATCAGATGCAATAATGAAACCTTCTAAGATATGCATTCTCTTTAAATCTTCATCTAAATCGAATTCAGTTCTTCTAGTAATTACATTTAATTGATGATCAACATAAACAGATAAGCATCTCTTTAAGCTTAATACTTCAGGTGCACCATCGACTAGCGCAATAGTATTTATACCGTATGAAGATTGAAGAGGAGTATACTTAAATAAATTATTTAGAAGTACTTGAGGATTTACATCATTTCTAACTTCAATAACGATTCTCATACCCTTCATTGAAGATTCATCTCTTAAATCAGTAATACCATCAACAACATGTTCTTTTGCAACTTGACCAATACGCTCTAAGATTTGAGATTTCTTTAGTCCGTAAGGAATTTCTGTTACTACAATTTCAGTATGTTGATGCTTATTCTTAGCTTCAATGATTTCACATCTAGATCTTACTACAATAGTACCATTACCAGTATTATAAGCCTTTCTTAACCCATCAAGACCCATAATAATACCACCAGTAGGGAAATCAGGTCCTTTGATATATTGCATTAATTCATCATTTGTAATATCAGGATTTTCCATTAACGCAATGCATCCATCAATAACCTCACCTAGATTGTGTGGTGGAATATTTGTAGCCATACCAACCGCAATACCAGTAGCACCATTAACTAGTAAGTTTGGAATACGTGCAGGAAGAACTGATGGTTCCTCTTCAGTACCGTCATAGTTTGGTACAAAATCAACAGTATTTTTTCTTAAATCTCTAAGCATTTCTGCAGAAATTCTAGACATTCTAGCTTCTGTATAACGATATGCAGCTGCACCGTCACCATCGATTGAACCGAAGTTACCATGACCATCAACTAAAGGATATCTATATGAGAAATCTTGAGCCATACGTACTAAAGCTTCATAAATAGATGAGTCACCATGTGGGTGATACTTACCCATTACGTCACCGACGATATGGGCAGACTTCTTATGAGGTACATTGTATGTAATCTTTAAAGTGTCCATACCGTATAAAATACGTCTTTGAACAGGCTTTAAACCGTCACGTGCATCAGGCAAGGCTCTATCTACAATAACTGACATCGCATAGTTTAAGAAGGATTGTTTTAACTTTCCAGATAATAGGATTGAATCAATATTACCGTGATTGAATTCTTCGTTTGGATCTACTTCTCCAACTTGAAGAGAATTATTTTCGTTTTCTTCTTTAATCTCTTCATCTTTTATTTCTTTATTATCGTTTTCCATAAGAATCCTTTCTATGCATCAATTTCTGCAAATTGAGCATTTTCTTTTATAAATTCTTTTCTAGGTTCAACCTCGTCACCCATTAACATGTTAAAGTACTTATCAGCCTCAGCTGCATCATCCATTGTAACACGAGTTAAAGTTCTACGTTCAGGATCCATTGTAGTTTCCCAAAGTTGAATAGGGTCCATTTCACCTAAACCTTTGTATCTTTGAATAGATGATCTTTCACCCATTTCTTTGATATAATTATCTTTTTCTTCATCAGAATATGCATATTCAACTCTCTTACCAGCTTGAATCTTGTATAGAGGTGGCTTTGCAATATAAATATATCCTGCATCAATTAAACCTGGCATAAAGCGGAAGAAGTAAGTAAGAAGTAGAATACAAATATGATCACCATCAACGTCAGCGTCAGTCATAATTACAATCTTATGATATCTAGCTTTAGTTATATCAAATGTATCTATAATATTACCATTTTCATCATGTGCTCTAAAACCAGTTCCAATACATGTCAACATTGTTTGAATTTCATTATTTTGAACAGCTCTTTCATAGCTTGCTTTTTCAACGTTAAGTACCTTACCACGAAGAGGTAAGATAGCTTGATACATTGAGTTTCTACCTTGTTTAGCGGAACCACCGGCAGAATCACCCTCTACTAGGTAAAGTTCGCATTTATCAGCCTCTTTTGAACGGCAGTCAGCAAGTTTAGAAACAATACCAAATGAATCTAGAGGAGATTTTCTTCTAGTAGCTTGTCTAGCACGTTCTGCAGCTTGACGTGCATGTTGAGCTGTCATACACTTATCTACTATTTCTTTTGCAATTACAGGGTTTTCTTGTAAGAAGTCATATAACACTTCACCAAAAATCTTACTTGTAATTTGTCTAACTTCAGAATTACCTAATTTAGTCTTAGTTTGACCTTCAAATTCAGGGTTAGGGTGCTTAATAGAAATTACAGCTGTTAAACCTTCTTTAAAGTCATCATTCTTTAATTCTTCTTCATTATCCTTAATAAGCTTCTTTTCTTTTGCATACTTATTAATTTCTCTACGTAATGCAAGTTGAAAACCATCTAAGTGAGTACCACCTTCGATAGTATGAATATTATTAGTAAATGTTAAAACATTAGAAGAATAAGAACCATTGTAATGAAGTGCAATTTCAACTGTAATATTAGTCTTATCATCAACTTGATCGGCATAAATTACAGTATTTTGTGTATTAGGAAGTACAGCTTTCTTTTCATCTAAGAAGTGAACATATTCAACAATACCACCATCATATTTATAAGTGAATTCTTGTTTATTTTCTTCATTTCTTAAATCTCTAATAGTAATACGTAAACCCTTATTTAAAAATGCAAGTTGTTGAATACGAGCTCTTAAAGTTTCAAAATCATATACGCATGTTTCAGTAAAAATTTCAGGGTCAGCTTTAAATGTTACGTTACTACCAGTATCCTCTATATCACAGTCACCAATGATTTTTAAATCACTTACAACTTTACCACGTGCAAATTTCTCCTCATAGATATGACCATTTCTTCTAACAGTAACTGTTAAATCAGTAGAAAGGGCATTTACTACAGATGCACCTACACCATGTAAACCACCAGATACCTTATAACTTGATCCATCAAATTTACCACCAGCATGTAATACAGTAAAGATTGTTTCTACAGCAGGTCTTTTAGTCTTTGGATGTAAATCTACTGGCATACCTCTACCATTATCTGTAACTGAGACAATATCCCCTGGTAATACATCAACCTCAATATGAGTACAGAATCCAGCTAGCGCTTCATCAATTGAGTTATCTACTATTTCCCATACTAAGTGATGTAATCCTCTACTAGAAGTAGATCCAATATACATACCAGGTCTTACACGAACAGGTTCAAGTCCTTCAAGTACTCTTATTGAAGAGGCTCCATATTTATTTTCTTCATCAATATTTGCCATAAATTTACTCCTTAAATTCTATAACCTTTGCATTACTAACTAATTCTTTAGGTATAACATCTAAGTAATTAGTAGTCATAATTGTTTGGTTTCTTTTATTAATAAAACTTATCAAATTAGCTTGTCTTACCTTATCAAGTTCAGAGAACACATCATCAAGTAAAAGAAGAGGGCTTTTACCTAAATATTCTTCATAAACCTCTACAAGTGCAAGTTTAATTGATAAAGCTATATTTTTTAATTGTCCCATAGAGGCATAATTAACTGCCTCTTTAGAATTCAAATACACTTTAAAATCATCCCTATGAAATCCTTTAGTAGTCGTTTTAAATATCTTATCCTTTGATAAATTACTAGTAATTGACTCATAAGGCTTGTTTAAATCATACGATGCAATATAAACTAATTCTAAATTTTCTCCATTTGAAATTAGAGGATGAATTACCTTTAACTTTTGATTAAGTAATTCAATAAATTTCATTCTAGATTTAGAAATTTTTACACTTTCTTTAGAAAACTCAGAAGTTAAAAGATTTAATAAAGTACTATCAGATTCAGACTTAATTGCTTCATTCCTTTGTTTTAGATAGAATCTAGCATTCACTAAAGCTTCTAAATACTTTTTGTTAAGCATAGATATTTCTAAATCCATAAAATGTCTTCTCACAATAGGAGAGTCAGTAATAAGTAATGTATCATCAGGTGAAAAATAAACTGATGAGAACTTACCTACAAATTCCTTAGCTTTATCAATCTCTTTACCATTTATAAAACATTTCCTACTCTTATTGCTTAATACTACTTCATAAGTTGTATTATCATCAATTAGTTTCACCTTAGAAAAAGGTGCATCATATTTAATAAGATATTCAAGTTTTTTAACTCTTTCACTTTTTAAAGTAGATATTAAATAAATAGCTTCAAGAACCGATGTTTTACCAACAGCGTTCCTACCAGTAAGTATTGTAAGTTTTTGATTAAAGTCTATTTCTAAATTTTCTAATTTTCTAAAATTCTTTAATTCAAATCTAGTAATCATACTAAATTAGATTATACACATTACCATTTAATTCAACCTTAGTGTTTCTATAAAGCTTTCTTCCACGTCTATCTTCCTTAACACCATCAACTAAAACAGTATTGTTTAAAAGATATAATTTAGCTTCTCCACCAGTAGAAATTAAACCTTCAATTTTAAGTAATTGACCTAATGTGATAAACTCTTTATCTTCTTTAATTTCAATTGTTATCATTTATATCACCACATTATAGATTATATCACACTTTATATAAAATATAAAGTTTTTTCGCGTTTTATCAAAAAATAATATTTATATCGTTTTAAGCAAGAAACGCCTAGAAATTGAAATTTAAGCCAATTTAAGAGTTATTAGTATTTAAAAGAACAAATTTAAAGAAAAAAAGACACCCTTATAAAAGAGTGCCATAAATATTAGTCAATTCTAATTGGAAGAATAACTTCTTTTAATTCTTGATCAGATTCACTATCAATAATAAGTGGTCTAATATCTCCTGCAAAGTGTAATGCAACTTCTGTAGCTTGAACACATTTTAGCGCATCAAGTAAATATTGGCTTGAAAATCCCATTCTTAAAGTTTGATCAGCTGAAACCTTAGTTGGCGTAATAATTTCTTTTGCATCACCGATTTGAGCGTTTGTTGTTGAAATTTCCAAACTCTTATCATCAGTAATACTTAATTTAATAATTGAGTAGTTAATTTCTTTATCACTAATCTTATCATGAGGTGAAAGTAAAGATACTCTTTCAATCGCATCAATAAGTTCAATCTTATTAAAATTAATACTTGCAATATAGCTTGGTGGAATAACTCTTGATGTATTAGGATATGTACCATCTAATAATCTTGATTGGAATAATACATTCTTAAACTTAAATAAGATTTTCTTATCACTAAAATATAAAGATACCTTATCATTCAAAGAATCTATAGCCTTGTTAAGTTCATCTAATGACTTAGCTGGAATATTAATCTCAAAATCATTATATTCTTCATCTAAATGTAATTTAGTTTGGCTAAGTCTAAATGAGTCTGTTGCAATTACTGTAAGTTCATTAGATTGAAGTTTAAAATTAACACCAGTAATGATTGGATTAGATTCTGATTTGCTTGTTGCAAATACTGTTTGTCTAATTAATTTTTGAATAACAGAAGAATCAAGATTTAGAGGATTTTCTAAAGTTACAAAATCAATTAATGGATAGTCCATATAATCCATTAAATGTAATTTATATTGTCCTCTATCAGCTTCTATTAAAAGAGTTTTATCTTCTATAGTAGAGAATGTTATAATTTTAGAATTTACTTTTCTAATAATATCAATGAAGAATTTACCTGGTACACAAATCTTACCTTTTTCTTCGATTTTTAAGCTTGTATCACTAATTAATGTTTCAATAGATAAGTCTACATTAGAACTTGTTAAATAAAGATCAGATTCAGTAGCTTCAATTAAAATACCAGTTAAAACAGGAAGTGGTGATTTTGTAGGAAGACCATGAGAGATCATATTTAAATTATCTAGTAAAACAGTTCTGTCGATTGAAAAAATCATATTTTGTTTAACTCCTTATATATTTATTCTTTCTTTAAATAATCATCATAATAATAGGTCAATGTGGAAATGTGGAAAAGTCCTTTTTTTCCTTTACCTATCGCATTTTTATTATATCATATTATGTGGATAAATGGTAGGATAACTTTCTTTTTTCCCTATAATTATCCAATTTTTTTAAGTATAGTTGTAATAGCTAATTCAAGTTCTTTATTTAAAACCATCTGTTGACTAATCTTTTCAACAGCAGTTATTACAGTAGTATAGTCTCTACCACCCATTAAAGAACCAATTTTCTTAAATGTTAGTTCATATTTAGTCTTTAATATGTACATACAAATATGTCTTGGAGTAGTAAATTTAGCATTTCTTTTACTACTTAAAATATCAGCTACATCAACTTGATAAAAATCAGCTACAATACTAATTAATTTTTCAAAATCATTATTATCATTATTCTTATCTTGAACCTTAATTAATGTTTTTAAAGCCTCTTTAGCAGTATCAAGTGTAACATCTAAATCAAATGCTACAGCATAAGCAAGTACCCGTCTTAGTGCACCCTCAAGTTCTCTTATATTAGATGTAAAATTACTTGCAATAAACTCTAATACCTCATCAGGTACTATTTGAGGGGTTGTTTCAGATACTTTACGCTTTAATATTTGAACTCTTAAAGTTTGATCAGGCTTTTCAATATCTACAATTTGACCCCATGAGAAGCGAGATGTTAAACGATCCATTATATTTAATTTATTATAAGGTTTATCTGATGCAATAACTATTAATTTAGAATCATTATACATCTTATTAAATATGCTAAAGAATTGTTCTTGAGTTCTTGGTGCATCTGATAGCATCTGAATATCATCAACTAAAAGTGCGTCAAGATTTGAATATTTTTCTTCAAAAGTATCAAATTTATTGCTTCTTGCAGCCTTAGTATAATCATCAATAAATTCTTGAGTTTCAATATACAAAACACGTTTATTGATGTCATCATCAATCATTTGGTTACCTATAGCTTGCATAAGATGTGTTTTACCAAGTCCTACACCACCAAATATGTATAGTGGGTTAGCTGCGTTTGCACCTTCTTGAGCACATTGGAACGCATTACGACGTGCTAATTTGTTTGAATCTCCTGCAACGAAGCTTGAGAAAGTATATTCGGGTCTTAAATTAGATTTAAATAAATAATCTTTCTTTTTTTCAGTAACGTCTTCCTTAGGTGCAACCTCATCACTAGTTACAAATTTAAATCTTAATCTTTCACTAGTTAAAGTCTCAAGTATATCATTAAGTTGATTTATATATAATGTATTAAGTTTTCTTTGTATTAAATTATTAGGACACAAAACATAAATAGAACCATTTTGCATTTTGAGAACAGTTTTAACCTCCCCAAAAGTTTGTTGAAAACTAAATTGTTCTATAGAGTGAGATATCTCATCTTTTGTCTGAGTCCAAAGTTGTTGGTAATCCATAACTTTATCTCCTTATTTTTAGTAAAATTTTATCAAAATTTAGCTTGGTTTGATTATATCATTTTAAAAATATATAAAAAAGAAAAAGTTTTCCATATAAAATGTGGATAACTTTTGTCTCGTTTTAGACTTATCCCCATAATTTTGTGGAAAACATTGTAAAAAAATCCTTTACCTAAAGCAAAAGCAAGACTTATCCACATTTCCACATTTGAAGTGGAATATTGAAAAGTTATCCACATTTTACCCCTGAAATTATCCACATTTTTTCGTGTTTTTCCCTATTTCAATGTGGATAACTACCTTATTTAGTAAAGTTTTTTAAGATAAAAATTGAAAATTGGACTTCATTTAGTTTTCCATATTTTCTAAAAAAATTAGAATTTTTTGCATATACAATATTAATAACTGGGTGTTTATGTTTTTAAAAATAATAGTTTAAAAACTAAATAATTAACATTGATTGTATAATAAATATTCATCATGTTTTACGAAGAAAATCATATATTTAAAATGTCTATTAAGTATATAAATCAGATCTTAGTTCAACAACTTAAAAAACACTTAAAATATATAATATTGATATAGTAAAACGGCCAAAAATAATGAAAAAATATATATAATTAATCGAATTGTAAAAAGATTTATAAATTTGTCGTTGACAACGGCTTGCTTTTTATATATAATTTTGATTGCATGGTTTCGTACGAAAGCGAGGTTATAATATGAAGAGAACATATCAACCAAATAAACATAAAAGAAAAGTAACTCATGGTTTCCTTACAAGAATGTCTACTAAGAGCGGTCGTAAAGTTGTTGCTGCTAGACGTCGTAAAGGTCGTTACCAATTAACTAAGTAATAAAAAGTTAATAAATATTTGATAAATACTAGAACTACCAGATTCAAATGAAATTTTAAATTGATTTTTATTTATGGTGGTTCTTTTTATTTTAATAGGAGATATTCATGAATAAACAATATCGCATCAAAAAAAGTGACGAAATTGAAAAAGTAATGAAAAAGGGACTTAAATATAGTTCTAAATATTTTGTCATATATAAATTAGAAAATAACGAAACCAATCATTTTAGATTTGCGACAAGTGTTGGAAAAAAGATAGGTAATGCTGTTACACGTAATTTAGTTAAAAGACGAATTAGAAGTGTAGTAGATAGATTAAATTTATCTTTAAAAAATATGGATGTTTTCATCGTAGCTAAATCAACTGTTAATGACTTAACATTTGATGAATATGTTAAACAAATTAGCTATTTACTAAAAAAATTACATATTATAGACTGAGGTATTGAATGAAAAATACAATTGAAAGAAATTTAAACAAAATTATTTTAGTTTCTTTATTATTTGTTTTTGTTATTGCCTTATCAAGCTGTAGAACAAATGCTCAAAGCTGGTATGTTAAACCATATACAACTTGGGGTAATGAATTTATTTTTACAGGTACTGATGGCGGATTTGATTTTGGACAAGCCTTATTAGGTTGGCCTGTATCACTTCTATCTTATCCGATTGCTTGGATGATGCATCTTATTGGTAATGCACTTGGTGGATCTTACTTCTGGGGTATCGTATTTACTACTTTAATTGTAAGAACTCTTGCATGGCCTATCTACTCAAAGACTAATTCTATGAGTGTTAATATGCAAATTATTCAACCTGAAATGACAAAAATTCAACAAAAGTATCAAGGAAGAACAGATGCAGAATCTAGACAAAAAATGAGTCAAGAAATGCAAAAACTTTATAAAAAGTATCATGTTTCTCCTTTAGGATGTATTGTACCTATGTTAATACAATTCCCATTATTCATGGCTATGTATGAAACAGTAAGACGTATTAATGTTTCAACTGTAACTACAAGTGCTAATGGTGTATTAACAGAGACTACTGCTGGTATCTTCTCATTAACTAATACTAAGTTGTTTGGTGTATTTGAAATTAACTCTGCTGTATTATCAAGTGGATCTTATGATGTTCCTAAGGCAACTGAGCCTAAAGATATTATCTTTGGTATTGTAATTGCAATATTATTTGCAGGTGTTAACTTCTTAAGTCAACAACTTGCTAAACGTAAACCAAAGTGGCAAAAGAACAGAGTTGAAGTTAAGACTCAAGAACAAGAACAACAAGCTCGTACAATGAACATTATGAACGTTGTAATGATGTTAATGTTTGCATACTTCTGCTTATCTTCTACAGCTCTTGGTGTTTACTGGTTAGTTGGTGGTATTTATCAATTATTCCAATCAGCTGTTGGTAGAAAGATGAATGAACGTAGATACTATAAGCTAAAAAACGAATCTAACATAATTTCTAAGAAATAAGGGAGTGAAAATATGCAAAAAAGAATTCAAATTTCCGCAAATTCTAGCGAAGAAGCATTAGAACTTGCAGTTGCAAAGTTTCACGTTTCAGAAGATTATATCTTCGTAAACGAATTAGAAAATGGAACTTATGAAGCTTTACTTGATATTAGTTTAGCTTTAGAAGGTAAGAAATACCTTGAAAATATATTACAAAATATCGGTGTTGATTATAACATTGAAGTTCGTACTCTAAATAATGAAACTGAAATTTATTATTTAGTAGATTCTAATCAAAATCCTTTATTAATCGGTTTAAAAGGTAGAACTTTAGAAGCTATTCAAACACTTCTTAAAAATTTAATTTCTTCTTTTACAAACGAACATATTCAAGTAACTCTAGATATTGGATCTTACAGAGAAAATAGAAAGCGTCAACTTGAAATTCTTGCAACTAAGGTTGCTAAAGAAGTAGCTCAAACTAAACAAAGTGTTAAGTTAAAACCTATGTCAGCTTATGAAAGACTTGTAATACATCAAAAGTTATCTGACTGGAGAGATGTTTATACTGAATCTGAGGGTGAAGGCGAAAATAGAGCTATCGTTGTAAAACCAAATTTAGAAAAATAGAATTAAACTAGGGCAACCTAGTTTTTTCTTTTTGTTAAAGTTTCACGTGAAACTTGTTCTAAAAAATTAAGTTTAAAAAGGTTTCACGTGAAACATCTAACCACTTGTATAATTAAAAATTAAAAACTATAATATATTCATGAAAATACTTAAAAAAATAGCGTTTTTTATCCTATTCCCAACGTTTTTATTTATTCTTGTTACTTCTATTTATGAAAATGTGAAAATAGCTAAAAAACTTGATGAATTCTTAGAAAATTCAATACTTGATGAAGTAAAATCTAATTCAAATAATAAGTATTATTATCATTATGACTCTTCTTATTATTCTAGTGGAAAATATTTAAATCCTGGTAATTTTTGTGATGTAATTCTTACCACATCAGGTGCACCTCAAGCACCAATTTTACATGAATTAGTTTCTTGGACAATTGGTGGACATGTTGCAATTTGTGGAATGAAATATCAAGATGAATATTTTGGATTTAGTTATAATACTACCCTTGAAACAACCCTAGATAATAAGAATGATAGAGCTTATTATATTAATTCAAATTCATGGGATGACACTTACTTCTATCCTAATTATTATATTTTTAGAATAGAATTAACTTTAGAACAATCTTATATTATGTTTAATGAAGCTGTATCCATGTTAGGAGATCCTTATAACTTTATGTTTGTAACAAATTATAAAGAAAAATCATATTGTTCAGACTTTGTTTCAAAATCATTTCGTAAAGCAGGTATAAATTTGAATTATGATTTAGGAACTACTACCGTATTAGATATTGCAGCGTCAAATAAAACGAAATTAATAGGATATAAGAAGTTTGAAAATAATATATCCTACTACTATACTTTATAAGGCTATTTTAGCCTTTTTTCTTTAATTAAATACTAAAATATGCTATACTAAATATCGTGAGGTGATACCTTGTCTTATGTAGCTTTATATAGAGCTTATAGACCTCAAACTTTCTTAGAAGTTGCAGGTCAAAAGCCTATTATTCAAACATTAAAAAATGCAATAAAACTTAATAAAGTAGCTCATGCTTATCTATTTGCAGGACCTCGTGGTACTGGTAAGACTACTATGGCTAAAATTATGGCTAAAGCACTAAATTGTGCTAAAGGACCTACAACAGATCCATGTAATGAATGTGAAATATGTAAAGGTATTACCAAAGGTAGTATATCTGACGTTATTGAAATTGACGCAGCTAGTAATAATGGCGTTGATGAGATTAGAGATTTAAGAGATAGCGTAAAATATGCTCCTTCTTTATGCAAATATAAAGTATACATTATTGACGAGGTTCATATGCTTTCTCAAGGTGCATTTAATGCACTTCTAAAAACACTTGAAGAACCACCACATAATGTTATATTTATTCTTGCAACAACAGAACCTAATAAGATTCCTGCAACAATATTGTCTCGTTGTCAAAGATTTGATTTCCAAGCTGTAGGTGAGGCTGATATTGTTTCAAGACTTGAACTTATTGTTAAAAGTGAAAATCTAAATGTAGATACTGAGGCCCTTCATTTGATTGCATCTATCTCTGAAGGTGGTATGAGAGATAGTTTGTCACTTTTAGACCAAGCTATTTCATATTCAACAGATAATCATATAACAGAAAATGATGTCTTAGAAATTTCAGGTAATGTATCTGATACTAATATTTTAAATTTAATGAAATCAATTAATGAGTCAAAAGAAAGTGAAGCCTTAGATATTTTATCTACTATTTTAGAAGGTGGAAAAGAAATATCTAAAGTTATTTCAGATATTACCTTCTTCTTAAGAAATATTTTACTTTTTAAGATAAATAAAATAGATTCAACTAAGAAATTATATTCAAGTAGTGAATACATAACATTTGCAAATCAACTAGATAATTCTCTTATTTTTAAATATTTAGATTTACTTAATGAAACTCTAAATAATATAAAATACACTAATCAAAAACGTGCATTCTTTGAAATATGTATTATAAAAATGTGTGACAAGAAAACACTAGATTATAATGCACTACTTAGAAAAATAGATGCACTTGAACGTAGGATAGTAAATCTTGAAACTAATGGAGTAGAACATACTCAAACAAAAAAAGAAATAAACATCCCTAAATTTGAAGATATCGATAGATCAAATATTCAATTTGATAATTCTAAGTGTATTGATATTAAGGAAATTAATGACGTAATAAATAGTGGAGATAAACAAATTAAGTCTGATGTAGCTTTTAAACTATCCGGCTTGATTAACATCAATCCGCTATTAACTGAAGTACAAGTAGCTTGTGCTAGTAAAGATAGTATAATATTTACACTTGAAAGTGAAGGAATGTGTAATAGGATGATGCAAGACCCTATGCATTCTAATATCTCTAATTATTATGACAATAAATTTGAGAATATCTATTTTATAAATAAGGCTATGTGGAGCGAAATACTTCAAGATTGGAGTCAAAAGTATAAAAGTGGTGAAAAGAAGCCTATACTTGACAACCATAATATTAGAATATTAAAATATGTAAAGAAAATTAATGAATCAAAAGATTTAATTGATGATTTATTTGATAAAGACTTGATTAAGGAGGAAATTTAATATGAATCAAGCTGCAATGATGAAAATTCGTAAAATGCAAAAGGAAATGATGGAAGCTCAAAAGAAAATTGAGGAAACTGTATATACTGGAAAATCTGGTGGTGGTATGGTAGTTGTATCAATGACTGGAGCTCACAATGTAGTTGAAGTTAAGATTGATCCTGAAAGTTTTGAATCTAAGGAAGATATCGAAATGATTCAAGATGCAATTCAAGCTGCATTCAATGATTGCATTAAACAAATTGAAAAAGCTACTTCTGATTTAATGGGTGGATTCAACCTAGGTGGACTTGGAGGAATGTTCTAAACCATGAACTATCCTAAACCTATTGAAGATTTAATTGGCGAGTTTTGCCTATTACCAGGAATAGGAAGGAAAACCGCAGAGCGGCTTGCTTTGCACGTATTCTCTAATATGAGTAATGAAGATTGTCAAAGATTTGGACAATCTTTTATCAATATAAAAAAGGATGTTTGTGCATGCAAGATTTGTGGAAATTTATCAAGTAATGAGACTTGTGATATATGTTTAGACAATACTCGTGATAAATCTAAAGTTCTTGTAGTTGAAACTGTTAAGGATTTATTTATAATTGAAAAATTAAATGAATATAAAGGTGTATATCATGTACTTAATGGCGCAATAGACTTTCAAAGAGGCATTGGTGTAGATGATATTAGAATTAAAGAATTAATTGATAGAGTTAAAACAACTAGTATTAGTGAGGTAATTCTTGCGTGTAACGCTACCCTTCAAGGAGAAACTACAAGTAGATACATTAAGGCTCTTCTTGAGCCATATGATGTTCTTGTAACAAGGCTAGCTCACGGTATTCCTGTTGGTGGAGACTTAAGCTATGCCGATGAGGTTACTGTCTTAAAAGCGCTAGAAGGAAGAATTAAATACTAATGAAAGTACATTTTTATTCTTTTCAAGATGGAAAAAAAGATGTCTCTTATATAACTGAATACGAAGTAATATCTCCTAATACTTACCGTTTTTTAGATAAATCAGTAGAAAATACTTATATTACACTTACAATCAAATCAAATTCTTGTGTATTAATTAAACGTGAAGGATCAGTTAATTCTTTAATGGAATTTAATCAAAATAAATCTACTTCTTCACTTTATAAAACTAGTGATTTAACTTTTAAATTTGATATCCTAACTAAAGAAATCAAAATAAATTCTAATTCTATTAGTATTGATTATGATTACTTTTATGAATCTAGCTTAGTATCTCACATTAAAATAGCCTTACTTTTTAAAGATTTGATACTAATTAATTAAAATTCTTTAACTACTTTAAGTTTTAACACCTTGAAAAAAATTAAACTTTAATGTAAAATATCTTGTAATCTTATGTGGAGGATTAAACATGAATAATATGGGACAAAAATCTTTATTAGAAATTGCTTATGATTTAGTTGAACAAAGCAATGGTGGAATTACTATTGAAGAATTATTAGATAATACTTTAACTACTTCAGGTAATGATATTAATGATGTAGAATTACGTTCTGCTTTATATATTGACATTTGTTCAAGTTCTAAATTTGTATATATAGTTGATAAAGTCACAAATGAAGGAAAATGGGACTTAAAAGTTAGACATTCATTAGATGAATATGACAAGGATGGTTCTAAGTTATATTCTGGTGAAGATGAAAAAGCTAATCAAGATGATGAAGCATCAGATGACTTCGATGATGAAGATAAGGATCTTGATGATGAAGAAGATGAATCTGATGACGAGGAAGATGAAGATGATGAGGATTCTGATGAAGAATCAACTGAAGATTCATATGACGATGATGATTCTAGCGATTATGTAGATGATGATTCAGATAATCTATTTGATGAAGATGATTATGCTGACAAAATGGATGAATACGAAGATCTATATGAAGACTAATTAAAGCCTGCCTTAGTGCAGGTTTTTCTTTTGGT
>CAVGEZ010000026.1:0-24063 GCA_963628445.1 uncultured Eubacteriales bacterium | reverse complement strand
CTCAAAATAAAAAAGTGGCCCAGGGCTTCGAAAGTTTCCTGGACTCCAATCATTAATTATATACAACTTAAGTAATATTTATCAATAGACTCTAAACATTGATCTATTTTATTTTTCGACTATTCCTGCAAGTTTTAATAAATATATAGCATTTCTTGTATTAGAAATACCATCGTGAATCTTATAATCAAATAAGATTTTATCACCTTCATAATGTTCACAGAAATGATAGTTAGATACATTATCAATTTGACATAATTCAGGATCATGAGTTGTTACAATTGAATAAATATATTCTTTATCAAGTTTTTCAATAAAACTCTTAGCTCCAACAATTCTATCTTGTGTATTAGTACCCTTAAATATTTCATCAACAAGTACTAACATACCTCTACCCTCTTTGATATATTCGATGATTTTCTTTATTCTAAGTATTTCACCATAGAATGTAGATATATTATTATTTACATCATCTACCACTTTCATTGATGTAAATAACTTTAAGATAGGTGCTTTAAAGCTTCTAGCACATACATCTGCACCAGCTAAAAATAGAGTATAATTTGTACCAATAGATCTCATGAATGTAGTTTTACCTGACATATTAGATCCTGTAATTATATTTCTTTTTATAAATTTAAAATCATTAGGAATACATACATCTTCTTTAATTAATGGATGTTTGATCTCACTAAATTCGAAAGTCTCTGAAATTAGTGGAGTGCATGAATCTTCTTTTACTATTCTAATAGTAGATATAGAAATTAATCCTTCTATCTTACCAATAGCTTTAAAAGAATCTTTTAAATAACTTGCATATTTCTTTTGCCATTTAGCATATGCATACATAACATATGCATCAATTAGTAATGCTCCATCAAATAAGAATTGGAATAATACATTATTTCTAGATTCAGCAAGTCCTGATATTAAATTGAATTGTTTTAATGCTTTTGAATTTAACAATTTAATTGGAGCTTGTAATTCATTTAAATAACTTGATTTAAAATCCTTATTTGATATAACATCAATTAAATCTTTATAACCGGCAATTTTTAGTCTTGCACTACCTAAATCAGAAGCTAGTGCTTTAGCGTTTGAATAAATGAAGTTTGATAGAATAAATCCTACAAACATCATTATAATAGGACTAAATACAGGAATTATTTTTAATATAGAAAGTACAATTACTAAACAAAATAATGCAAAGTATATAGGTGCAAGTATTAATTTTGATTTAGATATTTCTACTTTATTATCAAGTAATTGAAGTGCCCCATCTATATCTTTAACTTTGATATTTGAATTAATATTTTCATATTCATAAGCACTACTTAAAATATCCAGTGTATCACTTAAATTTTCTGCTAATTCTTTTGACGATTCTTGTCTTCTTTCTAAATCAGTAGCTAGTGTTAAATCTGTAGATAATAAATAAGCAGTTTCTTCTTTACCATAAGCTGTTTTTGAAAAGTTAATATATGAATAAATACTATTCTTACCTAAAATATCTAGATCTTGTTCAAAATATTCACCACGGGAATATTCAAGACCTGTATCTGATGATTTATAAGAATTATCAAATCTAGATAAATAATCTTTAATAACTAAATTTTTATAATTATAATGATTATCTATTTTTTTATAATGAGACATTATACAAGTAAGTATGATACTTATAATAAAAAGTATTAATGATAATATTAGAAATATTAGTCTTGCATTAGAATTACTTATAGCACTAATTAGAGTAACAATTAAACAAATTATTACAACAAGTCTAATGTTAGTATATAAATTAAGAGATTTATTATTTGAATCTATTAAATTATTAGTTTCATCTCTTAAACTTTTCAAACTATCTATCTTCATTTAATACCTCTCTTACTCTAGAATTTATCATATCAAATTTATAACCTCTTTGATATAAATAATTCTTTAATTTCATTTCAAATTTATATTTATCATCTTTTCCTTTTTTAGTTTCAGAGTATTTTAAAATTAATTTATCTAAATAAGGAATATATTCGCTTTCACTAATTTCATCTAAAACATCTGATATGATCCTTGAATCTATTTGTTCTTGTAAACCTTTCATCTTAATATATAATGGACCATAACCTTGTTCAATTGTATATTGCGAGTATGTTTTAAAATAGACTGAATCACTAATAAGTGATTTCTTCTCAAGTATTTGAACTACCTCACTTGCTTCTTCTTTAGTTGCACCTTTATTTATAAGATTAGTATATACTTTAAATTTAGATTTTAAACCCTTACTAATATAACTTAAAGCTTTAGAGTAATAATCATATACTACTGCTTTTTCTAAAATTTCAGCATATTCAAGATCATCTATTACCATATCAGAGCGCAGGCTATATGCAACAATTAACTCTTCATTACATGAAAGAATGGTATCATTAGAAAAATAAATATTATATCTTGTTTTATTTAGAGCTTTTATATGTGTAATTTTCATATTCACCAACTATTTCCTTAGTTTCTGCAAAGAATGTAAATGCATTAGGATCTAATTCTTTTATTTTATCTTTTAAAATATAACATTGATTTTTTTCAAGAGTACATACAATCATCTTTTTATCATGATTAGTATATCCTCCCTTAGCTTCTACAATCGTAAGACCTCTATCAAATGTATCAAATATATAATTTTTGATTATAGTAGGGTCATTACATATAATGAATGCAGTACGACGCTTTCTTGCGTTTAGTGCGATATAGTCACAGATAAAGCCTGTCATTATAACTACTAATGAGCCATATATAATCATTTCGATATTGTAAACATGAATATCTTGAGTTTGGTTTAAATTAGTAATAAAGAATCCACTAATTAAAACTATAAACCAATCTGTTAAATACATTGATTTAGAATATGGTATATGAAGACGTGTTTGAAGTATCTTTTGAATAATATCCATACCACCAGTTGAGGCATTTACCTTTAAACATAGCGCAATACCTACTGCAGTAATTATTCCTCCTGCAAACATTGTTACAAAATACCAGTTAGTTTGTGGTACTATTTGTAAGAAATATTCAGGATCACATCCAAGTTTTTGAAACATTAAATTAAATGTAGGGTCTAAGATACAGGCTAAAATAGTATGAAGGAAGAATTCTTTTCCTACCATTACTAGTGCACACACTGCAAGTATGGCTTGAATTGTATAAAAGAACATCCAATCTTGATAACCATCAATCTTACCGATGGGTGTTTCTTTTATAATAATTGCAAGTCCTGATACACCACCTGAACAAAGTTTTGATGGGGAAAAGAAAAAGTAATAAGCAAATGACATCATAAAGACGCCAACTATAATAATTAATATATGTTTAATAATATTTAATTTATTCATTATTACGACCTGCCTTATAATTTAGATATGCATTAATAAATAAATCAATTTCTCCATCCATTACTCCATAAACATCACTTGTTTCAGCGTTTGTTCTATGGTCTTTTACCATAGTGTATGGTGTAAAGACATATGATCTTATTTGAGAACCAAAACCATTAAGTAATTGTTCACCCTTAATTTCTTTTAAGTTTTGTTCTGCCTTTAAAAGTTCAATTTCTAATAATTTAGATTTTAAAACTTTCATTGCTTCATCCTTATTTTTAAGTTGGGATCTTTCATTTTGACAAGTTACTACAATATTTAGTGGTAAATAAGTTAATCTTACAGCTGAATATGTTGTATTAACACCTTGTCCACCATGACCTGATGAAAGATAGGTATCTACACGTAAATCTTCATCTTTTATTTGAATATCTAAGTCATTTTTAATGATAGGCGCAATGTCTACTGAGGCAAATGATGTATGACGGCGCGCATTTGAATCAAATGGGGAAATACGTACTAAACGATGTACTCCTCTTTCAGCTTGAAGCAGGCCATACGCAAATTTACCTTTTATTTCAACAGATAAGCTTTTAATTCCAGCCTCACCTGGTTCAAGGTTTAGAATCTTCATCTTGAAATTATGTTTTTTACAATAACCTTGATACATTCTAAATAACATTTCTGCCCAGTCCATTGATTCAGTACCACCAGCACCAGGGTGAATATCTAAATACACATCATAATCATCATATTTTGAATTAAGTAAAATAACAGTTTCAAATTCTTTTAAATTCTTATCAAGTTCAATAATCTCTCTAGATACTTCCTCAAGTGTTTCAGCATCATCTGATAATTCAAGTAAATCTTTTAGGCTTTCAAGGGATGACTTAAGAGATTGATAAGTATTATATTTTTCTTTTAATTTATTTAAAGTACCAATTTTTTCTTGAGCTAGTTTTGCGTCTAGCCAAAAATCATCTCTTGCACAATCACTAGATAGTAAGTCTATCTCAGATTTTAATTTTTCTACATTTAAAGCCTTAGCTAGACCTTCTATCTTATTAGAAAATTCTTCTAAATATTTATTTATCTCATACTTTTCCATTATCTCATCTCCTAAACTTGAAAATTTTTGTTTTATAAAATTATCATTAAAATCTATTAACAATTGATAATTTTATATAAGTTTTTATTAAAAATTTTGTCTTTACATACAAAAAAGCTCTTTCGAGCTTTCTTGCAATATATTATCTTCTACCGTGGCAATACTTAAATTTCTTACCTGATCCACAAGGACATAAGTCATTAGCGCCAACATTCTTGAATTGGTTAACAGCGCTTTGATGGAATGAATCTTGATGTGAATCATTTGTAACAGTACCTTGAAGTCTATTTTCACTTTCTTGATTAGTTCTAATTTGAGAACGAATTAAGAACTTAAGAACATCCTTGTTTACTGCATCAAGCATTTCGTTATAAAGTTTTAAACCTTCTTTTTGATACATTTGTAATGGGTTATTTTGACCATATCCTTGAAGAGAAACAGATTGTCTTAATTCATCCATCTTATCGATATGATCTGTCCAATGATCATCAAGTACTCTTAATACAATAATCTTTAAGAATTCTTGATATACTTCATTAGGGAACATATTCTTCTTTTGGTCTAATAATTTATTTGCAACTTCTGTTAAGTAGTTAATAATTTGAATTTCATCATAAGTTTGGATTACACCAAAGTCACAAGAACCTTGACCGAAATATACTAAGTTGAAATCTTTAGTAATAGCTTCATCATCGATATCAAACTTATTATGACCTACTTCTTCCATGTGTGAATAACAAATTGATTCAACAGCTTTCTTCATCATTGAACGAGCAATTTCCTCAATTGATTCATCACGAATAATATGCATTCTTTGTTCATAGAATGATTCACGTTGGAAACGAATAACGTCATCATATTTAAGTACGTTTTTACGAGAATCGTAGTTAGCTCCCTCAATTCTTTGTTGAGCATTAGTTACAAGTCTTGTAAACATCTTTGATTCTAGAGGAATTGATAAATCTCCACCATTAGTTAAATGAATTGCATAATCAAGTCTCTTCTTGAATGTGTCTCCACCGAAACGAATCATAAGTTGGTCTTCACTTGATGTATAGAATCTAGTATAACCTGGGTCACCTTGTCTACCAGAACGACCTCTTAGCTGATTGTCAATACGTCTTGATTCATGACGTTCAGTACCGAATACGCATAAACCACCAACTTCTTTAACATCTTCACCAAGTTTGATGTCAGTACCACGACCAGCCATGTTTGTTGCGATAGTAACAGCATTTAATTGACCGGCTTTTGCAACAATTTCAGCTTCACGTTCATTGTTCTTAGCGTTTAATACTTCATGTTGAATACCACAAGCAGTTAACTTTTGGCTTAATAATTCACTTGTTTCAACTGCAACAGTACCAATTAGAATAGGTTGACCTTTTGCGTGACGAATCTTAACTTCTTCAATTAAAGCTTGATATTTAGCCTCAGCTGAACCGAATAATAAATCAGTGTCATCTTTACGAATAACTGGTTTATTTGTAGGAATTTCAACAACATACATGTTGTAAATATCTCTAAATTCTTCTTCCTCAGTCTTAGCTGTACCAGTCATACCTGATAATTTCTTATACATTCTGAAGAAGTTTTGATATGTAATAGTCGCAACAGTAACTGTTTCTTGTTTTACTTCTACGCCTTCTTTAGCCTCAATTGCTTGATGCAAACCATCACTATATTGTCTACCCTTTAAGATACGACCTGTGAATTGGTCAACAATTAATACTTCACCATTTTGAACAACATATTCAACACCATTTGTGAAGATTAAGTTAGCCTTCATCGCATTATTAATTCTATGAACTAATGAAACATTTTCAGTATCGTATAAGTTTTCAAGTCTAAACATTCTTTCAGCTTTTACAACACCAGATTCAAGTAATTGAACTGTTTTTGATTCAACATCAAGTTCATAGTCTTCTTCAGTTAATGATTTTACAAATTCATCAGCTGCTTGATAACTTGCTTTTGAATTCTTAGCTCTACCAGAAATAATAAGTGGAGTTCTAGCTTCATCAATTAAAATTGAGTCAGTTTCGTCAATGATTGCATAATTAAGACCACGTAGATTAACTAGATTTTCTTCTCTAGTAGCCATATTATCTCTTAAATAGTCAAAACCAAGTTCTGAGTTAGTAGAGTACATTACGTCACAATTATAAGCTTCTCTTTTTTGTTCTTGAGATAATTCTCTAATGTTTAAACCTACAGTTAATCCTAGCCAACGCATTAAGTTACCAACGTCACCAGTAGCTTCTCTACCTGCAAGGTATTCGTTAACTGTAACGATATGAACACCATTACCTGATAAAGCATTTAAGTAAGCTGGAAGAGATGCAGTAAGTGATTTACCTTCACCTGTTTTCATTTCGGCAATGTTACCACCATGAATTGCAATACCACCACAAACTTGAACATAGAATGGTTTCATTCCAAGTAAACGCCATGCAGCTTCTCTTACTACTGCAAAAGCTTCTGGTAAAATATCATCTAAAGTTTTACCATTTTTAAGTAATTCTTTAAAATAAGGTGTTTTAGCCTTAAGTTCATCATCACTTAATTTAGAGATTTCAGGTTCTAAAGCCATAACCTTATCAGCTATTTTTTGGTCTCTCTTTAATTCTTTTAATCCTGTATCAAATAATTTTTTAAACATACATTAATACTCCATTACTTATAATTTTATTGTAAACAATATCTTTTTCTATTTTACAATAAAAAGGACTAATTATCAATAATTACGATACGCAAGAAAGAAGAAAAAACTAGCACAATTAATGTGCTAGCCTAATTATTTAAAATTATTCAGTTAAAAGGATTGCATAGTCTCCATCTTCTCTTACATAAACAACCTTAACCTTTAGAGTTTCGCTGTCTAAGTATAAGAAGAAATCATGACCAGTTAATTCTAGTTCGTCTAGTGCTTCTTCATCAGTTAATGGAACTAAAGTAATATTCTTAGTTCTAACTACCTTTGCAGGTGCTTCAGCCTTAACACTTGCAAAATATTCTTCAGCAAATGTTTCCTTTAAAGCATCTTTACCCTTCTTATCTTTTACTCTTGTTTTATACTTTGAAATTTGTCTATCAAGTTTTTCAATTGCAAGATCAAGTGCTGCATAAACATCTTGAGCTTTAGCTTCAGCTCTAAGTACAACATTCTTAGTTGGAATTGTAACTTCTACCTTTTGGTAAGTTGGATAAACTTTAGCAACTACACGAGCATTTAAATTTTGATCACTGAAATAAGTTCCAACCTTTTGTAACTTACTAGTGATGTAATCCTTGTTTTCTTCGCTTGGTTTAAAACCATTCTTTCCTACTATTTCTACCTTCATAATAACACTCCTTTTCTAAACTTCTATCCACACTTATATATTAGCACGATTTGTAAATATTTACAATAACAATTCAGTAAAAACGCTTTAAATTTATATAAAATTCAAAAAAATTAATTTATCGAACAAAAATCACAAACAATTATTAAATCAGACTCCATTAAATCTGAAATTGTTTCAAAATAGCTTAATTTACGTTCATTTATATTAATTGTGTTATAAATGAATATGTTTTCATTTTCTAGTGATAATACATATTCAAGTAAATGAGAAAACTCTAAAACAAAAGGATCATTTTTAAAATGATAGTATTTGTCAAAGAGGGAATATATTTTTAAATTATATTTATTTAAAGGAATTACATTATAATTAATTTTTATAGGATATCTTTTATAACAAGAATCACATATATAGTACTTCTTATTTTTAAACAAGTCCTTAAGTCTAGATTTAACTGTAAAATTTCTATTACATATAGCACACTTCATCTATATCACCCATAAATAATATAGAGCTAATAATTAAAAATTACTCAAAATCTAGAAAATAATGTTGAAAAAAGACATAAAGAGAAACTAGTAATAGTTATAACTTTATGTCTTTTTGAGTTAATTTATTTTAATAAAGCTTTGAAGCAATCTACCTTATCAAGGTGTTCCCATGGAAGATCTACATCAGTTCTACCGAAATGACCATAAGCTGCAATCTTTGAATATCTTGGTTTTAATAAATCAAGAGATTCAATCATACCCTTTGGAGTTAGACGGAAGTTCTTCTTAACTGTTTCTGCAATTAAATCTTCACTAACCTTAGAAGTACCAAATGTATCAACTAAGATTGAAATAGGTTCAGCTACACCAATTGCATAAGATAATTCGATTTGACACTTCTTTGCAATACCTGAAGCTACAATGTTCTTTGCAATATAACGAGCCATATAAGCAGCTGATCTATCTACCTTTGATGGGTCTTTTCCTGAGAATGCTCCACCACCATGACAAGCAGATCCACCATAAGTATCTACAATAATCTTTCTACCAGTTAAACCTGAGTCACCAGCTGGTCCTCCGATTACAAATCTACCTGTTGGGTTGAATAAATATTTAGTCTTATCATCAACTAGATTTTGTGGAACGATTACATCAACAACATACTTCTTAATATCTTTAGATAATTGTTCAAGACTAACTTCTGGAGAATGTTGAGATGAAATAAGGATTGTATCAATTCTTACAATATTATCATTTTCATCATATTCTACAGTTACTTGAGTCTTTCCATCTGGTCTAAGATAAGGAAGTGTTCCATTCTTTCTTACATCAGCTAATTGTTTAGCTAGGCGGTGAGCTAGAGTGATTGCAAGTGGCATGTAAACATCAGTTTCATCACATGCATAACCAAACATAATACCTTGGTCTCCAGCACCTTGTTCATGACCTTCTGCCTCATCAACACCAAGTGCGATGTCAGCACTTTGGGCATCAATTGAAGTTAAGACAGCAACGTTTTCTGCATCAAATCCAAACTTACCACGAACATAACCAATTTCTGTTAATTTATTTCTAACAATTGATCTAATATCAACATAATGATTAGTAGTAATTTCTCCAAATACTACAACCATACCTGTAGTTGCAATAGTTTCACATGCAACACGACCTTTAGGGTCATGTGCTAATATATCATCTAATACTGCATCTGAAATTTGGTCACAAACCTTATCAGGATGACCTTCAGTTACAGATTCACTAGTAAAATAACGATTCATTTTATAATACCTCCTTAATCGCTTTTGCTAACTGGTCACAACATGAAGTAGTTTTTGCTCCACATGTGTTACCTGAAAGTAGTGAATATATTTCACTTAAACTTCTATTTTCACATAGTTTTGAAATAGCTTTCAAATTACCTGGACAACCATTTTCAAAACTTAAATTGTGCATAATCATATTATCATCATATTCAAAGCTAATCTTCTTTGCACAAGTACCTTTTGTTATAAATTCTTTCTTTTGCATTCTAACCACCATAACTTTCATACATATTCTTAAATGTTTCAATAAGAGTCATAAATCTATCAAATATAATATTATCAAAATATTGCTTAAAATCAGTTTCAAGTATTCTTTCTGTTTGTGCCTCATCATATGGTCTCTTATAATCTCTTATAGATCTAAGCGAGATATAAATATCACATAAAGCTATAATTTGATTACGCCACGGCTCTTTTACCATTTTAGAAAAATCAATAAATTCAGGAGTAACACTACCTTGACAATGAGTACGCACTATATTTTCAACTTTTCTTTTGAGTGATAAACGCTCAGCTACAATTGAACCAAGTTCTGTCTCTTTTCTTAATACTTCAAATCTCTCATCACTATTTGGAATTGATGCAATTCTATCAATATTAACATCAGTATCTAGATAAATATGAGAAAAATGCTTAATATCATCACATTCTGATATCTTAAGACCTAGGAACGATGCAAGTTGATAACTCATATCAGCTAAAAGTCCTGATTCTTCTCTATTTTCTTTAGTAATAAACATATCTCCAAAGTTTGCATTATACATGTTGATTACAACATCAGTGAATGCAGACTCAACATCACGTCTTTTTACAAGTTCTTTTCTTCTTTCTTCTTGTAAGAAATGTGAAATTGATACATTAATATAAAGAATAATCATAAAAAGACCGAGTACTGCAGTTCTTAAAATGATATCTTTAAAAGCTTCAGACTGAACTACTAGTTTAATAGTTTCAAATGTAGTCTTATTTTCTGCAATCTTAATAAAATTATAAGTTACGGTAAAGTGAATTATTGTTACTAAAAGTAATAATAATTTAGATATTTCAAGTAATAGTTTCTTATCTTGATACAAAGATACTACGACAAGAGATACATAAAGCATTGCGTATCCGACTTCTGCATACATTACTGTTTCATCTATATTATTAGTTGAATACTTCATCTTAACATAGACTACAATAGCTGATAAGAACATATAAAAACATTGAATATACATCGCAATCTGTTGTTTCAATAAATTGTCTTCATTCATTCTTATAACCTTACCAAGTCTATAGTTTACATAGAATGTAACAGGTACGAGTATTGCAGATAGCACTAAGTTAGTGTGATCTGTAAAAGATACTATAAATAATATAATAGTATATAACCAGTTGGTTACAAATATTATATTCTTAATAACTTTATTTCTTCTATATAATACTTGTGTATCATTTGAGATATCTACACCGGCTTCAAAACTAAAATATTTTTGAAATATATATGAGAAAAAACTAGAAATACTCTTTTTCTTATTTAATTTTTCACTTTCTTCTTTTATTTCATTCATATAAGTACCTTTAAAATACTTAAATATTATATCAAAATAATTTACTTAATTAAATCTAATTTAGTAAATAAATTTTGACCATTTAAGAAACTTGAAGCACTCATTTCTTTCTTTCCTTCAACCTTAATAGTTAAAAGTTCAATACTTGAGTCTTTAGTTTTAATGATTAAATGCTTATGAGTTTCAAGAATAGTACCAGCTTCTTGTAAAGAATCATTTTCAACTATCTTACACTCATATACCTTTATTCTTAAACCTTTATGAACAAAATATGCACCAGGTTCATGAGATAAGCCTCTTACCTTATTGAATATATTTCTTGAAGTATCATTAAAGTTAAATTCTTCTTCCTCAGGTCTAATATTTGGAGAAATTGTAGCTAGACTCTCATCTTGAGGCTCACCCTTATTAGTACCATTATAAATATCTTCAATATTATCCATTAAAAGCTTAGCACCCATTATTGATAACTTTGCAAACATTGTGTCTTGGTTATCAGAATCAAGAATTGGTGTCTCTACCTTTGCATACATCAAACCCTTATCCATACCCTTAACCATTTGCATAATTGTTACACCGCATGTAGCATCCCCTTCAATGATAGCACGTTGAATAGGAGCTCCACCTCTACGCTTAGGTAAAAGTGAACCATGTACATTAATACAATTCTTAAAAGTATTTAACACACGAGTTGGTACAAATTGTCCATATGCTGCTGTAACTAAGATATCAGCTTTTGTATCTATTATTGTTTGGTAATCATCTTTAAGCTTCTCTGGTTGAAATACAGGAATTCCTAGTTCTATAGCTTTCTCTTTAACTGGAGAAAAAGTTAAAACTTTCTTTCTTCCAACTAATTTATCAGACTGAGTTACTACAAGTACAACCTCATATTTCTTATTTAATTCATCAAGTACATTAACTGCAAATTCAGGTGTACCCATAAATACTATTTTCATTCTTATCACATCCTTCTAATACGTAATTGACAAGTGGAATTATTTAAATATTTATCACTTATTTCGTTTAATATATTTAAATTATCCTCTTTTGTTTTAATAGTAAGTATAAATCTATATAAATTATTCATTTTATATATTCTATCACTAACAGGTCCTAATATGTATATTGTTTTTTTAGATAGTATTTCCTTCTTTACCTCGAACGCATTCTTATAAGCTAGATTTGAGTCTCGAGATAAGAACATTAACTCAAAAATATTATAGAATGGTGGATTTGAAGCACTCTTCCTCAAAAATATCTCTTTATTATAGAAACCTAAATAATTGTGAGTCTTTGCCATCTCTATCGGATAAGTATTAGGACTATAGGTTTGAATAATACAAAGTCCCTTTGTATTCTTTCTACCTGCCCGTCCTGATACTTGTTCTAGCAAGTCATATGTTTTCTCATATGCATTATATAGTGGCATAGTTAAATTCAAATCAGCATTTATTACACCAACTAAAGATACTAGTGGGAAATCTAATCCTTTCGCAACTATTTGCGTTCCAAGTATAATATCACATTCATGATTATTAATCTGGCTTATATATTTATTATAACTATCTTTAGATAAAGTAGTGTCTGAATCAATTCTTAATACCCTAGCTTCTGGAAGTAGCTTCTTAATCTCTTCTTCAACTT
The DNA here is from genome assembly GCA_963628445.1 of uncultured Eubacteriales bacterium. Taxonomy (GTDB): domain Bacteria; phylum Bacillota_I; class Bacilli_A; order Acholeplasmatales; family Anaeroplasmataceae; genus JAEELC01. Next base: position 11,233 of record CAVGEZ010000026.1, on the reverse strand, counting down.
TCTCTGTTCCACTGCCTAACGCTTTAACCCAAGTTGATTGACAGTTAGGGCACTTAGTAGGGGAAATAGTTTCATAACTACAATAATGACATTTAAGTTTATTATTAATCTTATGAAATGATAAAGGCAAGTTACAATTAGGACATTTGATAGTTTCGCCACAACTTCTACAAGTAAAACTTGGAGAATATCCTCTTCTATTAATAAATAATATAGATTGTTCTTTTCTTTCAAAATTATTTATTAATTCTTGTTGTAACGCACGAGAAAACACTGACTTATTATAGTGCTTTAATTCATCCCTCATATCTACAACAATACTTTCTTCCAAAGGCTTATTATTTACTCTATGTTTTAATTCTAGTAATTTATATTCCTTATTTTTAGCTTTATAGTAAGTAGTTACTTTAGGAGTAGCACTACCTAATACTAAAGGACAATTATAATATGAACTTAAATATTCTGCAACATAGTGCGCATCATAATACGGAGTAGAATCTTGAATATAACTATCCTCTTGTTCTTCGTCTATTATAATAATACCCAAATTATTAAATGGACTAAAAAGAGCTGATCTAACTCCAATTACAACTCTAGCCTCACCGCGCTTTATTCTTCTGTATTCATCATATCTTTCTCCAACTGATAAATTAGAATGAATTAACGCTACAAGACTCCCAAACTTATTCTTAAAACGAGACGATATTTGAGGAGTTAGTGATATTTCAGGTACCAACAATAAAGCTTCTTTACCTAACTTTAATACCTCATCTATTAAATTTAGATAAACCTCAGTCTTACCACTACCACATACACCATGAATTAAATATTTAGAATTTAAATTCAAGTGAGATTTAATCTCATCAAATACAAGTCTTTGTTCAAAGTTTAATATAATGTTTTCACTCTTTGAATCCATTATACTAACCTCTCTATAAGCTTCTTGTAAATATTCGGATAAATTACCATTCTTAATTAATGTCTTAATACTTGAATCACTATATCCTAGTCTTATAAGTTCTTCTTTAGCTACATCTTGTCCTCTAGCTTTTAAATAATTTAATATTTGAGCCTGACTATCTCTTGTAACATTTAAATCATTAACATAGTGAATATATTTAATTTGTTTAATACGAGCGTTATCTGATAATACATATTTAACTTCTAAAGAATGATTTTTAATACATTTCTTAATTAAATTATTATAACTATCAAGACTTGAATTATATTTAATTGTATCTGTTACAAATAAGTTTGCAAGTTCTTTAGGTAAACTAGTTCTATCAAGTACTACCAATTCCTTAGTTATTGATTTTCTTAAACCTAGTGGAATCATTAATTCTAGTGCACTAGAAAGCGAGGTAAAATAGCGTTTAGCTATAAGTTTAGCTAAATTTATCTCTTTAGTTGTTACAATAGGCTCTAAATCAATAACCTCTATTATATCTTTTAGTTTAAAACTAGAATTATCAACTATATCTAAAACATATCCTATCTCTTTACTAGAAGCGATTGGTACAAATACTCTTACACCAATTTGAATTAAATCTTCTAGTCCTTGAGGTACAGAGTAGTCAAATGTTTGATTCATAATTTGAGCACTTCTTGAAATTAAAACTTTTACTACCATAATACCTCCTTCTCCTTAAAAAATAATAAGGGTCCAAAATGGACCCTTTTAGAATTGTCCATCGTTCAAGCATTAGCACTTTACTTTCGCAAGTTGCTGAAGGGTCACAGAGCTTGTCTCTAGCCTTCTCTTTATGGATTATTAATTTTTAAAGCGTATATATTATAGCCAATTACCTACATTATATCAACTGTTTTGTATAGATTATTAATTTTATTTAGAACTTGAGATGTCATCTATAGAATTTTCGTCTTTTTCTCTCATACCAGTATGAATGTCACCTAGATCAGATTGACTCTCATTAAGTTCATCAATCTCAATTCCAACCTTCTTATCTAGTTCAATTTCCATCTCATCTTTAGAGATATTATAATTAACTAAAATATTATGTTCTAAATCTTCATTAACTAGATTATCTTCTAACTTAAATCCTGTGTATTTAGCAAGTTCAAACTCATCAGTTTTAACATTTTCTATTTTTTGAGTTAAATCTTTTTCTAATTCAAATACATAATTAGTATATTTTGAATTAAATGCTTCATTAAATTCATAGTTTGTTAATTTTAAGTCTTGCTTAACTTGAGCCTTTAAGCTATCTACCTTACTATTATAGATAGGTTTAATGATAAACTTAAACATTCTCTTATACCAAGGAAGGTTATCAAGTTCATATTGAGTAGCCTCAACGTAAGATTTAAGATTATTTTTAATTAAACTAAAAGCTTCTGTTTTAAGTTCAACTGTTAATTCTTTATTCTTAACATTATTTAATACTTTTAATACATTAGATTTAGCCAAATCTCTAACCTCATTTGCATCATTTGCAAGAGGCTTAGTGTCAGTAACTGTAATTAAGTTAGGATATTTCTTATCATTAATTGTAGAGATTCTTGTTAAATTATCTCTTAGCTCATTAAACTCAAATTCTAAAGTTTGACGACTATAATAGTTATCAGATTTATAGAATTCATTATTAAATGAATAATAGTAAATTCCACCCTCATAGATACATGATTGTAAAGGATCATTTACAAGCTTATTAATACCAGCTGTATCTTTTATTTCTTCAGCTAGATTAGGATATAATTCATTCAATTTATCAATAGAATCATATTTACCAAAAGTTTTTAAATATATATTATCCTTTAAGAAATATGTAACGTCATTAGTAGAGTCATAGTAACTATCATGATTTTTAGAATTCATTCTAAAGTTAGCTTCTAATACACTTGGAGTTACTAAACCCTTAATTTGTAAATCTAAATTCATAATCTTATCATATTCTTTAATACCTAATGTTACTTTAGTAGCCTTAATGATACTTTCACTCATTTCTTCTAAGTTAAAACAATATTCTAAACCAGATTTAATTAATTTTTTTACTCTCTTAACTCCTAAGTTAATCGCATCATCATCTTTCATAGTTTGGAATTTATCTACATACATGATTTGTTCTGGTAATCTATCTTTATCATCTTCCTGGTCATTAAGTATGAATAAACTATATTCTCTTAATAGTGTTACTAAATTAGTTACTTTAGTTGTATCTAAATTGTTTAAGCAGTTTGATTTAGATAATATCTTCTTATAGTGATGAATAAAGTTTCTATTGAATGCAGGAATATATTCATTAAGTTTTCCTGTTATCCATTCATTTGATTTTGTTTTAACATCAGCTTTTACCATTTGTTCTTCAAATAAAATATATAACTTCTTAAAATCAGTCTTTAAATTATTTAAATCTTTTTCTGATACATTAAACACTTTCTTAAATGTATCAATGTATAATGTATTCTTTTTCTCTACTAGGTTTATTTTGTTTTGTTCCATAATAACCACCTCTTATATTTTCTAGCTATATTATACATTATTTATATAATATTTTTATGTAAATTTTGTGAAAATAATTTAGAATTATATGATATAAAATCAAATAGATTTTCAAAAAAATCAAAAATGTGCCGATTTTCCTAAAATGTTTATAAGCAAAATGTGCCGGTTTTTCTAAAATGTATAATGAATTAAAAAGATTATTTTAGCAATACAAACTCTTCTATTAATTAAATTCACTTTTTTTATTTACCCTTGAACAAATTCCTTAATAATTTCCGAACTAATAGCATAACAATAGCCATAATTTGGTTGATTCAACTCATCTTTTAAACGAAAAGAAATAATACCTATACATTCTCCATTTCTTAAAAAAACTGGTCCACCGCTATTTCCATCTGAAACTGCAATATTCAATTGAATAACTGATTTTTCATAATTATTAATATTTATCTTTAATTCCTTTTTACTAACAATTCCTTTTGCAATTGATAATCCATAATTTTGCATATTCCCAATAGTATAGACATCCTCACCATTGAAAATATTAGTACTTTCTAAATCAACATATTCAAAATTACAGTCCTCATCAATTATTAGAATAGCTAAGTCTAAATCTACATCGTAGCGAAGTAGTTTTACATTTAGATAATTATTTTGAAATGAAAATCTTATTTGATACTTATCAAATTCCTGAGTAATATTAGCACTTGTATAAATAACAATATGCGCATTTGTTATTATTGTTCCTTTATCATTAACAAAGAAGCCAGTTCCAAATGATTCTCTATTTTCACTAGAAGCTTTTAATTCAACTGTTGTTAACAAGTTATTATTGAATATTTCAACTCCTGTAATATTTTTCTTATTACTTATAATAATGGTAAAAGTAATTGCAACAATGCTCAACAAAAAATTAATAATTGTTAAACTCAATATAATTTTATTCTTCATAAACAAATATGTAATCCACATTAAACTCAAATTCAAATTCGTCTTCAGGAAATATAAATGTAAAAAGATTTATTTTCCTTTGTTCGTAAATATCATTTATTTCATCTTTATTATCTCCATCCCATTGTAAACACAAATGAATTTTTTTTGATGAACAAATTAAAATTGTTTTTAAAACATTTATAAAATTATCAAATAGTGTTTTTTCAAAGTTTCCATTACTGATTTCATAAATATTTCTTAACTGGTAAGTTAGTGGAATGTTCATTAATTGAATACAATACATATTTTTGTACTCATTAGGAATTGAAAATGGCTTAATATAATTGATCTTATTATCTAATAATTCATTTTCTATATCTTTTTTATACTCTTTATCAACTGCAAGGATAAGAATTTTACTCATAATCTAATACACTAGTGGCATGCCATAAAAAGAATGTCCACCGCTCCTATTTCCTAAATGCCAATGATTAAAATACATACCATGTACATTTGAATACATTTTAGCATAATCATGTTGTGGAGATAGCGAAGGATATGCATCTTTTGCGATTTGATATGCATTTTCACTGTAATAATTATATACAGATACACCTAATTTAAGAGCCCAGGTTGCTAATACAGCATTAACCTCATCAAGTGAAACGTATAAAACATTTTCATCCTTACCTATCATAGCTAAATAATATTTACCATCTTTCAATTCATATCTTACAGCGTCAGTTAATTTTCTAACCATATATTCAACCCCTGTAATTATTAATACTTTTACTATACCAGTTGACTTTTCTACAACTTGTTCTAATCCATCACCAATTATTTCTATTTGTGCTGTACCAGCTTGAATCATTGCTTTTCCTAAAGTGCAATATGTAATAGCACCAGCACAAGCTGCAATTCCAGCTGCGGCATATGATGCGGAAACTGTACTAACTCCAACAGCAACTAATGCGGGAGCAGCAACTCCTGCAGTAGCGACGATTACCGCGGCCACAGCTGCTACAACTGTTGTAGTAACAACTGCTGTTACTGCAATTTTAATCATTTTTTAAACCAACCACAATTTTGAATCAAGCCAGATTTTTTTAATTCACTTAGCAAAACTGATTCTCCATCAACATTCATAACAGCGTCAATATCGCTATTTGAATTATAAAAAGCTATACCTTTTATCTCATCTAAATAAATAGAACCATCATCAAGTAATAATGATGCTCTAATAGTAACAAGATTTTCATCATAATCATATGAAAATTCATATTTAATCTCTTGATCAATTAATTTATTTTCATCATTCAAACTAAGATTTTCAAACTCATTTAAAATTGCATTATTTATAATTTGTGTTCCCTTAAAGTATGTTGTATTTTCAATTGTTGTTATAGAATAATTGTCAAAATCTTCTAATACTGCCTCATTTTGAATATTATCTTCAGTTATGTAAATTACCCTATCAATAGGCTTAATAATATTAGTATTAGAACATGAATTCAAAATAAAAAAAGCAAAAACACTTAATACAACAAAGCTAAATTTTTGAATAATTTTTTTCATTACATTTCCCTCCTATTTAAATATAAATGTCACTTGAGCACAAGAAATTATCTCTCATTTTATGCCTATAACATTTGTTACATTTTAACATCAACTAACTAATTACGCAATAATTTAAATCTTTAGCATTCATATAATAATCGATAGTGAAAAATATGTTTTGTAGCATTATAATCTATAGTCTAATATAATTTGAAAAATTTTAGATATAATATCCTTTATAATTAATCCAACATTATAAATAGCAGACAAAAAATATAAAGAACTATTAATAATCTATTAAATATAAAAATAAATGCCTACAAGCATAATACCTGTAAGCATTAATTAAATTTAATTTAATTTATTACCATTCAGTAACAACACCATTTACATAGTGCCAATATTTATTAGTAGTATCTGTAGGTTCAGTTTCACTATAGTAATATCTAGTAGCAACAGTTAAAAATTGATAATTTGATGTATATAATTCAATTTGTGCAAATTCTTCAGCAGTTCCTGCATAATAAACTTTTTTAAAATTAGAACTACTTGAGAATATATTAGCACATATAGTTTTTACACTCTTAGGAATTACAATACTTGAAACTTTAGTACAACTCATAAATGCTTCTTCACCAATATATTCAAGTCCTTCTGATAATTCAATCTTTTCAAGATTTGTACAAGCCATAAATGCTTGTGTACTTATTTTAGTAACGCTTGCTGGAATTACTACGCTAGTCATTCCTTCTTGCCATGCGAATGCTCTATATCCAATACTTGTTACAGTCATTCCATTATAAGTACTTGCAATAACTATTTTACCGCTAGCACTAGCTGAAGATGAAAAACCATATACTTCACAAGTATCATCTGTGACTTTTGAATAAATGATTCCATCAGTTGGTACTAAGTATCCACATACTGTACATTTACCATCAACAATTGTATGTGATTCTTGATCTTTTTTAAAATCATGTCCGCAAGTAGCTTTATGCCAGTGACTTGTATCATCATAAGTCCATGTTGTTGAATATGTATGTGTATGAATATTTGTAGGAATAGTAATTTCAGTTGAACCAAATTCTTTAATTTCAACTTGAATTGTAGTACTTGTACCAGGAATTATAATATACTTAATTCTAGTAACTTTATTATCTTCAAAGGAGATTTGAAGATTTTGATACTTTGTAGATCCATCAATATCAAGTTCAGCAAGGGTATATGATTTTGCCTTTGTATCATATGTAAACTTTGAATACTTATCTACAAAAATATTAAATAAAGTTGTAGTAGTAACACTCTTATATTGTTCTTCAGTTATTTCTGTTCTTGTCCATTCTGTAGCATTAATTCCAAGAATATATTGATAATACTTACCATCATCAACAGCATATAAAGTTTTAGATCCACTAGTAACATCTTCATTCATTAATCCATTTTCAGCATAATAAACATTTTGTTCTGAACTAGATGCCACTGTATTAATTGTACAATTAGAAACACTAGTAAATATTTCATTCCACTTAGTTGCATTTACTTGATATCTTGATGTTTCAGTCTTTTCATATCCACAAACAGTGCAAGTATATTTAGTTCCGCTTTCAGTTTCTACACCATCACCCCAAGTATGTTGAGCTTCATCCTTCTTAGTATTGTGACCACATGTATCAGCATACCAGTGGTTTGTTGCATCACTAGACCACGTAGTTGCATATGTATGAGTATGTGTTGTAACTGTAGTATTATCATCATCGTTATTAGATTCAGTTTTATTACATGATTTAACTGATAATACAATAATTAACACTAATACAATAAGAGCACATAGTGATCCTAATGATATATATAATGTTTTCTTATTTTTTAAATTTTTCATTATACCATCTCTCTTTCTATAATTTCATTTTATCACTAATAATATATATATCAAGTTTTTTATGTCACAAAACTTTACAAAGAAGCCTATTTGTATACATAAATATGATTAAAACAAAAAACATATGAATTCTAAGGTTGAAGATGGTTAATACTAGAAGAATGTGTTATGAAATATAATTAAAGGGATTAAAAAATGCCTACAAGCACAATACTTGTAAGCATCATTATCTAATTATTCAGTCCAAATAGTTAGAGTGCCATCTACATAATGCCAATATTTTCCATCAGTAGTTGGTTTAGTTTCACTGTAATAATATATTTCTCTACTTGTTAAAGCAGTATTTTCTTCTATATTTTTAATATTATTCCACTCTTCAATAGTTCCCATATAATATACAGTTTTAAAATTATCACATCTTTCAAATACTAGGTTATCTTCTAATCTAGTAACACTAGTTGGAATTACAATACTTGTTAGTTTTCTACATACTTTGAATGCAGATTCACCAATAGATGTTAGATTATTTGATAATTTAATATTATTTAATAATATACAAGCTTGGAAAGCCATTTTTCCTATACTTATTACACTATCAGGAAGTGTGATACTTGTAAGTGATGTGCAATTATCAAATGCATTATCATATATAAACTTACAATTATCATTTATTGTACATGTTGTAATATCTTTAGATTTAGCTTCGATAAGTACTAAATATGGATTTTCTGTATTTCCTAAATAATAAGCATTATCATATTCATTATAATTTGAAATATTACAATTATAGAAAGCATCTTTGTTAATAAATATTACGCTATTTGGTATTACTACACTAGTAACACTTAAACAACCATCGAAAGCCCTATCTAATATAAACTTACAATTATCGTTTATTGTACATGACGTAATTTCAGTTGATTTGGCTTTTACAAATGCTAAATATGGGTTATTAGTATTTCCTAAATAGTAGCCATTATCATATTCTTGATAATTTAATTTATCACAATATTCAAATGCACGATATCCTATTTGAGTAACACTAGTTGGTACATTTATGTTAGTTAGATTTGCACAGCTAAAGAATGCATAGCTATCAATAACTTCTACACTTTCAGGTAGAACAATATTTGTTAATGCATCACAATTATCGAAAGCTGAATCTTCTATTTTTGTAACATTATTACCTAAAGTAACGTCTTTTAAATTAGTGCAGTATGAAAATAATGAGTCACTAATTGTAGTAACACTATTAGGAAGTGTAACAGTTTCAAGTTTAGTGCATTCAGCAAAGACTGATTTACCTAAAGTTGTAACACCTTCTTCTATTGTTAGACTTGTTATGTTATTACAATAAGCAAAAGCTGATTTTCCTATTTCTACTACATTAGAAGGAATAGTAAGACTAGTAAGTCCTGTACAATAACCAAATGCAGCATATTCTATTTTAGTTATACTACTTGGTATAGTAATTGAAGTAATGTTTGAACATTCTAGGAATGCAGCTTCGCCAATTGTTGTAACAGGCTTGCCGTCATATGTGCTAGCTATCACTAGTTCTCCTGATAAAGTTACTCCTTCTTCTACTCCTGATACAATATAAGAAGCACCATCTTCAGATAAAGTATAACTTACTCCTTGTGTAGGTTCTTTATATCCACAAACTGTACATTGACCATTTTGTATTGTGTGATCTGCTTCTTCATCCTTTAGATCATGTTCACAAATAGAAGCATGCCAGTGCTTTGTATCATCATAGCTCCACTCACTTGAATATTTATGTTCATGGTTAGAGGTAGTTGAACTACTTCCATTAGTTGATTCAGTTGTCTTGTCTTTTGATGTATCCTCATTAGCACGTTTGCATGAAGTAAGTGCATAAGCACATGTAGCAAGAGCTAATGGTATTATTAATAATTTCTTTCTTTTCATTTTTATAACCTCATATACATTTTAAGAGTTATTTATTTTTATGTCAATTTAGAATTGGTAATTTTATTAGAGTAGGATTCATTTAATGTTCAAGGTAAACTTACACTTAGGATAATTAGAACATCCATAGAAGTTACCATATTTACCATTTCTTAATACTAATGATTTACCACATCTAGGACATATACCTTCGTTAATATTTCTTTGAGTTTGTCTAATATTACTTACATGCTCTTTATTACTAATTTTAGTATTAGAAGCACATAAAACATCATATATTTTATTTATATCATCATTAGTAATAATAGTATCATCTTTATAGTTAATTAAATAATTTCTTAAATCATTTACATTTATGACATTATTTTCTTTTATCTCATTAGCATTATTATTAACCATTACAATTAATGAATTGACTTTATAATTTAGATTATGACATTTAAGTATATTTGATATTTGTATTATATGACTATTATTTTGTTTTATTGGATTCATTATTATATATTTCTTCTTATTTAGTATTTGTATCCAATTATTATCATCTATTCTACCTTGTATTAAACCTTTATAATTCTTAGTCTCTATGCAAAATATTCCATTATTAGAAATATAAACATGATCAATTTGATGAGAGTTATCATTCTCATCAAATAAAATCAAATTATTTATTAATCTATGATTAGTTTTTGTATTATCAATTATTATTTTAATAGTTCTTTCTCCAACATTACCTGCACTAGTACTATCTCTCTTCTCCGTTTCATACATTAGGCCATGCATTAAATTGAATAGGCTCATTAGCAAACTCCTATAGATAATATTACAATATTAACGAATATATATTTGTTTATTTATAAAATCAAATCTAACTATAATATACTCTTTATTACTTATAATTAATCATAATAATTATCTTTTAACTTTTCCATTTCTAAATATAGATCATAATATTTAGAATATTTAGCTTCTTTAAAATTAGATAGTTGTTCAATATCGTGTCCATAAACTGCCTCTCTACCTTCTTGTTCAGCTAAAGTAGCATCAACAACACTATAATCAGTAAGAGAGAATGCTCCAATAGCATCATCTGAATAAACATATAGTTTAGAATTATCATCTAATATTAAAAATTCAATTTCATATGCATCGCCCATAGGTCCACATCCAAATACCGAATTACTTTTTTTATTAAGTATTTTGTATTTAATATTTCCTAAAGGTTTCTTTAAATGTGGATACTTATGATTAATATAATATCTATGCTCTAACTTACTAGCTTCTTCTAATGTTTTACCATATTGTTTCCAAAATTTAGTTTCTCCACAATCACGATCAAAGTTAGCCCACATATAGTCGTTACCTTCAACTTTAATTGGTTTTTCTTTTGTTATACCTTTTACATAATCTATATAACTAGATTTATAGGTATTATAGAATAAATTGCCTAATTGTGTTACAACATAGAATGT
>CAVGEZ010000025.1:0-25420 GCA_963628445.1 uncultured Eubacteriales bacterium | reverse complement strand
ATAGATGGTACTACTACTAAAGAAGTTGCTCTATACGTAATGAGATCTTTAGAAAACACTCATTTAGTATATTATTACTTTGTATCTGATGGTGGATTAACGAATAAGGTTACAGGTACTGCTACTAAAAAAGATTCATTAGATGATTGGAAGAATCAAGAATAAGTACATTAAAGGTTTAAAAGAATATATCTTTTAAGCCTTTTTCTAACCCTAATAAATATAAAAATACTATATAGATAAGTTAATTATAAGTTATAAATTAATATATACATAACTTATAGTTTATCTGTTGTTTATAAATATTAATATGATAAAATATTATAGTAGGTGATTACACTTTGAAAAAAGAAGATAAAAATAAATTTAATATTGATGAAGAAATAGAAAAGATTAAAAAAGAACAAAATATAGAAATGTCTAAAGAAGACGAAGAAAACTTAAGAAATGTATTAGAATTTATATCTAAAAAAGATCCTACTAATAGAAAGAATAAGATTATTAATACTTTAAAAAGTATATTTCTTAATTTATTCTTATATATAGTTTCTTATTTTGCTTTATACGGTATACTTATAAATCAAATAAAATATGATAATAGATTAGTATTTATACTATTTATATTAATATTATCTTTGTATCAAGTACTAGTTAAAAAACTAGTATTTATATTTGATAAACCATTACATAAAAATGGATTTAAATATGGATTATTTCTATTAGTATCTATTGTATTAGTATACTTTATACTAGATAGTATTAATTTAATAATATTCAAGAATATATTTTATTTATTATTATATTATTTTGGTGCAGAGTTTATAGTATTTATATGTAAGTACTATATAACTAAACATACAATAAATAAATTATTAAGGTAGGTGTTTATAAAATGATTTCAGTAAAAAAATTAGTTAGTGATTGTGAACTTTCTGTTTTAGCTGGTGAGAAGGGTTTAGTAAGAAAGATTGTGGATGCTAATGTAACTAGACCAGGTCTTGAATTTGCAGGATTCTTTGAATTCTTTGAACCAAAGAGAATCCTTCTAATGGGATCAAAAGAAGCTAGCTTCTTAAGAACAATTGATGAGGATATTGCAAAAACTAGAATATCTAAGATATTTGAAATGAATCCTCCATGTTTGATTTGTTCTTTAAATGTAGAAGTTCCTTCGTTCTTAATTGAACTTGGTAATAAATATGATTTACCAATTTTAAAGAGTGAACTTAGAACAACTGCAATTTCTTCTAAATTATATAATTATTTACAAGAAAAGCTTGCTCCTGTACAAACTGTTCATGGAGTACTTATGGATATTAATGGTATGGGTACTCTTATTATGGGTAAGAGTGGTATAGGTAAGAGTGAAACTGCAATGGAGTTAATTAAGAGAGGACACCAACTTATATCTGATGATAGAGTAGATATGATTGAAAAAGAACCAGGTAATGTTGTTGGTAAAGCTCCTAAGGTTTTAAGTCATTATATTGAACTTAGAGGTATAGGTATTGTAGATGTGGTAAATCTATTTGGAGCTGGTGCCTTCCGTGAGTCTAAGAGAGTTAGACTTGTAGTAGAACTTGAAAACTGGGAAGCGGGAAAATATTATGATAGACTAGGTATTGAAACTCAAACTATGAGATTCTTTAATACTGATATTCATAAGGTAGTTATACCAGTACTTCCTGGTAGAAACCTTGCACTACTAGTAGAATCTGCTGCATTAAATGAAAAACTAAAGTATTTTGGTATTAATTCAGCATTAGAATTTACTAATTCAATTAATAAATTAGCAGAAGAAGGGAAAGAAGATGAATGATAAACATGATATATTCTCTTCCTAATAAAATATTTGGTATAAATCTTTATGCTGTATGTATTTTAATAGGTATTATTATTGCCTATGTAATGGGTATTAAAGAAGGAAAAAGATTAGGAATAAAGAAGACTGATATTGGTTTAGGAGTAGTTATAATTGTACCTATTTCAATAATTGGAGCTAGGCTTTGGTATGTGTTATTTAATCTATCTAGCTTTAAAAACTTCGGTGAAGTTTTAGGATTTCAAGATGGCAAGTTTGTAGGACTTGCGGGACTTGCAATTCAAGGTGGAGTCATTGCAGCCTTAATTTCTATTATTTGTTATACTCATATAAAGAAAATATCTTTATATAGAATATTAGATATTGTAGCGCCAGGCTTCTTAGTTGGTCAAATATGCGGAAGATACGGTAATTTCTTTAATCAAGAATTATATGGTGCTAAAGTTAATAATACTACATTATTTCAATATTTCTTTCCTTCATGGATTACTGAAAATATGTATATTAACGGGTCTTATCGTCATCCTGCATTCTTCTATGAATCAAGCCTTAACTTATTAGGCTTAATAATTATGTTATTCTTAAGAAGAAAGTCAACAAAACTAAGATCAGGGGATTTAATGGGTATTTATTTAGTTTGGTATGGATGTGTAAGAATTGTTACAGAAAATATTAGATTAAATAGTGGTGTAGATGAACCACTTATGATAGGTAATGTATCAGTATCTATCTTAATGTCTATATTGTTTATTCTTTTAGGTATATTATTCTTAATATTAAAGAGACATATAAAACAAATGAAATCTGATTATTATAAAGATATTATAGAAAGTGAAACTAATAACAATATTGATACAGTTATATTTGATTTAGATGGTACTTTGCTTAATACAAAGCCTTTAATTGATTCTACATTTACTTATGTATTCCAAATGTATTTTCCAAATCATAATTTAACTGATGAAGAACTAAATTCATTCTTCGGACCTACTTTATATGATACATTTTCAAAATATGAAAGTGACCCTAAAAAGATAGATGAATTAATTGAGGTTTATAGAAAATATAATAAAGAACATCATGATGAATTTGTTAAGCCATTTCCTAATGCAAAAGCTACACTAAGAACACTACATAATAAAGGTTATAAGGTATGTGTAGTATCTTCTAAGATTAAAGAAATGGTTGAATACGGTCTAGAAGTTAATGGTATGCTTAAATATGTTGACTATATCATTGGTGAGGGTGAGGTTATACCAAAACCTAATCCATGTGGTATTTTAATTGCAATGGATCACTTTAAGTTTAGTAAACATGGTATTTATGTAGGAGATGCCCCTACTGATATTATGGCAGGAGCTAATGCAGAAAAATACTATCAACAATACAAAGAGACTAAAACTATGAAGACTTGTGGTGTGCTATATTCTACTAAAGTTGATAAGTTAAAAGAATTAGAACCAAATTATCTAATCTCAGGACTTGAAAACATATTAGATATAGTTAATGAATAGGTGTTAATATGTCATTTGCACAAGATTGTAAAACAGAAGTAGCACAACTACCTATTGGAAGTAATGCTTCTATTGAAACAGAACTTGAAGCTTATTTGCGTTTATCAAGTGAAATAATATTAAGAAATTTATCTTTTATTATTTCATTTGAATCAGCAAATGCTTATGTAGCTAGAAGATTCTTAGAAATAGTTAAGAAGTTATATAATGCAAAAACCACCTTATTAACTCATCAAGTAGAAAAACTAAATTTAGGAATACACTATAATGTAACCATAGATACATCAAGTGATGTTATAATTAAATCTCTAAATTTACTAGGTGCTTCACTTAATCACTCTAAGATAGAAGAAAGAGATGAGTTAAAGAAAGCTTACCTTAGAGCTGCATTCTTAGCTAAGGGCTCAATTAATGACCCTAAAAAGGGCGGATATCATTTTGAGATAGCTACATCTAATCAAGAAGAATCTGTATTTATTCAAAGATTATTAATATCTTATTCACTTAATGCAAAGATAGTTAAAAGACGTAATGACTTTGTTATCTATTTAAAAGATATTGAAGAAATTACTGATGTACTTCGTATTATTGGTGCTTCTAAGATGGTATTTGAGATAGAAAATCTAGTAATTAAGCGAGATTATAAGGCTGGTATTCAAAGATTGATGAATGCTGAAATAGCTAATCAAATGAAAACATTGTCTGCGGCTAAAAAACAAGTTAAATATATTCATACTATTGAATATAATTATCCTTTAGAACAACTAGATCCAAAGATTTTACTTGTAATGAAGGTTAGACTTGAAAATCCTGATGCAAGCCTTAATGAACTTATTGATATATTGAATAATCAATATGATGAGCATATTACTAAATCTGGATTAAATCATAGATTTATTAAGATTAAGGAATTAGCACAAGAGATTGAGGAAAATAATCAGGAGCAAGAACTTGAAGGTTAAGAGTGCTTTAAGTTCATAACTCTTGTAAATTATAATTTAATCAATTATAATAATTTCATACATTTTAAATAGGAGTTGATCTTTAAATGGCACGTTCTGTCAAAAAAATAAAGAGAGCTAAATCTAAAAAGTTTTGGATTATATTCTCAAGCGTTTTAGGTGTATTAATTATAGGTTCTATTGTAGGATTCTTAATTTGGTATTGTGAATATAATACAGCCGATTTAACTAATATATTTAGTGAATATACACAATATAAAATTAATTATAATGAATTAGAGAAAATACTTGATAATAGTAAAGGTGAATATGAACATAATAAGATGTTTGTATTTGTATACAATAACAATTATGTTATTGATGAACCTGATTGTGATAAGACAAGTACTGAATATCAAACATATTTAAATTATAAGGAAGCTACTGAAGAATTAAAGGGTCTTATGACTTTAGTTGATAAGATTAATAAAGCTAAAGCAGAAGCTGATTCTACTGATACAACTGAGACAACAACTACTTTAGCTGATTCTAAGAAACAAGAAATTGGTTTCTATATGGTTAACACTAGTTTATCTGTAAATGAAGAATTATCTGAAAATGATGATTATGATTCACTTACTTCTCCTGCAATGTTAACATTCATGGCAGGTAGAGTTAATGATTCAACAACATATGATAAACTTACATATATTAAGTCTAGTGTTGTAGTTTCAAGTGGCGAAACAGGTCTTTCAGGTGGTAGTTCAGCTACAAGCTTTACTTATACAATTAAGACTATTAAAGATTATCTAAATCAAGCTTACTCAAGTTATATTACTGAATAAGAACTAATAGAGAGTGCTAAAGCACTCTCTTTTTAAAAGAAGGAGAAACAAAATGGATAATAATATTATTTTATCTTTATCTAAGACTTTAAATATTAAAGAAAATCAAATAGAAGCTGTATTAAGCTTACTAGCTGAGGGTGCAACTGTACCATTTATTGCACGTTACAGAAAAGAGGTAACTGGTGCACTTGATGAAAATCAAATAAGAGAAATTAATAAAGAATATGAATATCAAAATAATTTACTTAAAAGAAAAGAAGATATTAAACGTCTTATTGATGAAAAGGGTTTATTAACTTCTGAACTTGCTAGTCAGATAGACTCTGCAAATAAATTACAAGAAGTTGAAGATTTATATTTACCATATAAAGAAAAGAAGAAAACTCGTGCTACTATAGCTAAAGCAAAAGGATTAGAGCCTCTTGCAAAATATATGTTAACATGTCCTAAAGAAGGAAATATTAGTGATATAGTTAAGCCTTATTTAAATGATGATGTTAAAACAGAAGAAGAAGCTTTACAATATGCTAAAGATATTATTGCAGAAACTATATCAGATAATGCTAACTTTAGAAAGATCGTTAGAAATAATACTAAGAGAAGATCAACCATTGTAACTAAATTAAAGAAGAATGCAGTTGATGAAAAAGAATTATATACTAATTATTATGATTACTCTGAAAGTATTACTACAATAAAAAATCATAGAATTCTTGCAATAAACAGAGCTGAAAATGAGAATATTATATCAGTGTCATTAGTAGGAGATGATGATAATAATATTTTATATATTAAGTCTAAGGTTATTTTAAGAGATACTATTTTTGCAAATGAATTACTTGATGCGATTAAAGATGCATATAAGAGATTAATATATCCATCTATTGAACGTGAAATAAGAGCTGATTTAACTTTAAGAGCCGAGACTGATGCGATTAACATATTTAGTCTTAACTTAAAGAATTTGTTAATGCAACCACCTCTAAAGGGGAAAACTGTATTAGGTTTAGACCCTGCATTTAGAACAGGTTGTAAACTAGCTGTAGTTGACCAAACTGGTAAACTGTTAGAGATAGCTGTAATTCATCCTACTGAGGAATATCCTGGTAGTGGTGTAAAGAAAGAAACACTAGATAGAAGTGAAATGGTATTTACTACTTTAGTTAAGAAATACAATGTTGATGTAGTAACTATTGGTAATGGTACAGCTTCTAGAGAAAGTGAAGAGTTTGTAGCTAATACTATTAAGAAATATAATTTATCTTGTAAGTATACCATTGTATCTGAAGCAGGTGCTTCAGTATATTCAGCAAGTAAAATAGCTCAAGATGAATTCCCTGATTTAACACTTGAGAAGAGAAGTGCTGTAAGTATTGCCCGTCGTATTCAAGACCCATTAGCTGAATTGGTTAAAATTGAACCTAAGGCTATCGGTGTTGGTCAATATCAACATGATGTAGACCAAAAGGCATTAGATAGTAAGCTTGGTGAGGTTGTTGAATCTTGTGTAAATAGCGTAGGTGTCGATATTAACACAGCAAGTCAATCTTTACTTGAATATGTATCTGGATTAAACAAGACTATAGCTGCAAACATTGTTTCTTATAGAAATGAATATGGTAAATTCACATCACGTAATGAACTAAAGAAAGTTTCAAAACTTGGAGATAAAACTTATCAACAATGTGCTGGATTTATTAGAGTTTATGAGTCAGCAAATATTTTGGATAAAACTCCAATACATCCTGAAAGTTATGATAAGGCAAGGGAAGTTGCAAATTATTTAAATATTGATCTATCTAAACTAGGAACTCTAGAAGTAGTTAATATAGTAAATAATGCAAATAAAGAAGATGTATTAACACATATTGATGTTGATAAATATACTTTAGATGATATCTTAGAATGCTTTAAGAAACCTCAAAGAGATATCAGAGATTCATTTACTAGTGCTAAATTACAATCTAATCAAACTCATCTAGAAGACTTACATGTTGGAGACGAACTTGAAGGTACAGTTAGAAATGTAGTAGACTTTGGAGTATTTGTTGACTGTGGATTACATGAAGCAGGATTAGTTCATATTTCAAAGATGAGTAAGAATTATGTTAAGCATCCTTCTGATTTAGTTAAGGTTGGAGACATAGTCAAAGTTTATGTAATAGGAATTGATTTAAAGAAACAAAAACTTGCACTTTCAATGATTAAACAATAAGATATAGGACCTTAATTGGTCCTATTTTTATTTTTGTGTTGACTTGAGGTTAAATATAGTATATAATGAAAAGGCTTAAAGATCTATAGAATGTGGCAGTACTCAAGAGGCTCAAGAGGCGTCCCTGCTAAGGACGTAGATCGGGTAACTGGTGCCAGGGTTCGAATCCCTGCTGCCACGCCATTAGTTTATTAGCATGAGGTTGGTATAGAAATATATCAACTTTTTTCTTTCTTTTGTTAAAGAACTATAGATTATTTTTAATAACAGATAAATTATAGTGCTTATTAATAGCAGTATTTAAGAAGTAAATTTTAAGTTAAATGTATTAAAGAAATAGGTGAAAAAAATAATTTTTAACAAAATTAAGAAAAATATTAAATTTCCTCTTTACAACATACATAAGTTTGTGGTATACTAATTAAGCAAGTTCAAGTGACTTGAAAATATGGCCCGTTGGTGAAACGGTTTAACACACATGCCTTTCACGCATGGATGTATGGGTTCGAATCCCGTACGGGTCACCATTTTTTGAAATAATGTTCGATACTTAGGTGTCGGACTTTTTTGTTTTTTAATAAATAAATGTGGACGTAAAAATATAAGTTGAAGATAATAAGTTTACAATTAAAAATTGATAAGGAACTTGCTGAAAATATGCAATCACTAACTTTGAAGTTTGTCCAATTCATAAAGCAGGACAAGTTTATATTAGTGATGGAGAAAACAAACCAGAAAGATTGTGCGAATATGCATGGAAGCCAATTCGGGAAATGGTTAAATTACTTTCTCAAGGCTAATTATTGTAACCAAGTGGAACTTGAATGAAAGATGACTACAAAGGAGTTTTTCATTTGTTGATGGGCTTCGTCCAGTTATTATGCTTATTGAAAGAATATAAAATATACAATAATCATATCTCGTATACTGCAAATATAAGTTGGGTGATTGAATGTATGCTAATAGATTGATAGGGTTAAAATATATAAAAAAATCTATTTTAGTTTGTTTATAAATTATATATATATATGTTTTACAGAGTTAATGCGTTTGTCTATTAAGCTGGTTTAATTATTGATATAAAAATTAGATTATGTTATATAATGATTTGTAATAGGATAATTAAAATTTTAACTATGTAATAAGAAATTTAAAATAACTTTTAAATTATAAGTACAATGAAAATTATATTATGATTGATAACATGAGGTAAGTATATGAAAGAATTTTTAATCTTTATAGGTCTAGCAATCTTTGATATTATTATTTGGGTCATTTTATTAAATGCCCCTAATAGTCAAGATTTGGTTGACACTTTTTTACCACTCATATTTGCTGAAATTGCTTTTTTTGGATGTGTTATCTTGCATAAAATGAATCATAAGGATAAAGGTAGCGATGAAGATGATGAAGATTTTTAAAACCATATTAATTCCTTTAGTTTAACTAATGTGTTTTAATATTACCAATGTTATAGCAGAAACAAATAATATTAATGTAGCAGAAGTCAGTAAAAATTTAACTAAAATTTCATAGCATAATAATGCGTCAAGCCTTACAAACAATAATGAAGAGACTATTTCTTTATTCAATAAATATGATGTTGATTTGAATGAAGCTTCAAATTCTCTTGATGTATATATTCAAGAAGAATATATTGAATTTGACGAAGTCTATAATCAAAATAATATTAATGCTGTAGATCTATATGATAGTCAAACACAAGAATATCTTCATAATAAAGGCTACATTAAGTTTACAACTAAAGCTTATGCACTTGGCTTTTATGATGGCTCGATAGTTTATCATATCGTTACAACAACTGAATAACAAAAATCTTTTGTAATTAATCAAAAAGATAATTTGATAATTAGACATGGTGATAATGCTGTGACATTGAATATAGATAATTATCAAGCTAAAGGAGAAAGTTGTACTCCATGTACTATTTACTGGAATTATAATCCAAATAATCCAACTCAAGAAGATGTAATCAATGAATTATCTCCTATATACGATATTAATCCAAATCCTGGATCACAATATTTGTCCTTAAATATTACACAAAATTCATCCTATATTTGTATAGATAATTTGTTAGAAACAGCTTGTTATTATGATTTAACAAAAATAGAGGCACTATCTATTGTTAATTCTATAAGAAAAATAGTAAGGGAAAACTATAAAGATTGTGCCTTAAGAAATGGTATAACTGAGAATGGTATAAAATATATGGATGATGCTTTTGAATTAGCTAATGGAAAAGATTTCGAAGATAAGGAGATATAACAATGAATGTAAGAAACGCTAATATGAGTGATTTAGACAAAATAATAAATATTTATAGAATTGCTCAAAAATTTATGATTAAAAATGGTAATCCTACACAATGGGGATCAGAATATCCATCTAGAGATTTGATTATATCTGATATAAATAATAATAAGTGTAAGGTTATAGAAGATGAGAGCGGAATACACGCTGTATTTGCGCTATTTGATGGAATTGATCCTACGTATGTAAATATATGCGATGGTGAATGGCTAAATGAAGAACTTTATTTAACCATTCATAGAATTGCAAGTGATGGGAAGTCTCATGGTATATTTAAAACTGCGTTAGATTATTGCAAAGATTTAACTGATAATATACGTATTGATACACATCAAAATAATTTGATTATGCAAAAGTTAATTGAAAGAAATGGATTTGTTAAATGTGGAACAATCTATGTAAGTGACGGTTCACCAAGAATAGCTTATCAATGGAGTAGAAATAATTAAATTGGATATTAAACTTATTAAAATACCATTTTGTTTGCATAAACTAACAAGATGGTATATTATATAACTATAAAGTTAGTTATAACTAACTTAAAAGGAGTTATATATGAGTTTAATTGAGTTTAAGGGTGTTACAAAAGAATATAAGTCAAGTATTACTTATAAGGCATTAGATAATGTTAATTTAAAAATAGAAGAAAATAAATTTGTTTGTATATTAGGTCCCTCAGGAGCAGGTAAGTCAACTCTTATAAATTTATTAGGCGGCTTAGATAGCCCTACAAGTGGTAATATTATAGTTAATTCACAAGATATATCAAAATTAGGTAAGAATGCTTTAGCTGATTACAGAGCTAAAACTGTTGGGTTTGTATTTCAATTCTATAATTTAATACCAACTCTAACTGCTTATGAAAACGTAAAACTTGTAAAAGAACTATCTTGCAATACAATGGATCCTTATGAGGCTTTAGATAGTGTTGGACTAAAAGAATGCGCAAATAAGTTTCCTCAAGAATTATCAGGTGGCGAACAACAAAGAGTAAGTATAGCTAGAGCTATAGCTAAAAAGCCTAAGATATTATTGTGTGATGAACCTACAGGTGCACTTGATAGTAAGACAGGAGTTCTAGTACTTAAAACTTTAAAGGATTTAGTAAAGAATAATAATGCAACAGTAGTAGTTGTTACCCATAACCAAAACATAGCCTTGATTGCTGACATGGTTATTAAGGTAAAGAACGGAGAGATTGAAAGTATCAATAATCAAGATAACCCACTAGATGTAAGTGAGGTTGATTGGTAATGATTAAAAAAATACTTAGAACTATAAAGTTATATAAGGCACAATTTATATCGATGATTTTCATGTTTACTATTGGTATAGGTTGTTTCTTAGGCTTTAATGGTGAGCAAGAAACCTTAAGATTATCTCGTGATGAGACTTTTAATAAATGTGGATATAGTGATTATTCCATATCGTTATCTACTGGTGGAGTGTTCAATAAGGATACTTTAGATAAAATAAAAGCTATAGATGGAATAGATGAGGCTGGTGGTTATTATTCATTTAATGTATCAAATATAAGCGATACAAAATATTCTTCTCAATTAGGTATAGGTGTAATAGGAGAATATGGTAGCCCTACTAAGATATATACAGTAAGTGGAGAGGAATATAGTGCTACATCAAAAGGTATATATTTATCAGATAAATACGCAAATGTACATGGTATTAATGTATATGATACTGTTACTATTAAATATTTATCCAATACCTATAATTTAAAAGTCTTAGGTCTATGTAAATCAACTGAATTCTTTACATGTCTAACAAATGACCAAATAATGCCTGATTACACAATATATGGCTATGGTATTATTAGTCCTATGACTGCTAAAGATATTTGCAATATACAATATACAAAGATTAATATTAATTCTAAGTTAACTAAAGAGGAATTAAGTAAGTCTTTAAGTTTTATAGATAATATTAATATTATACCTAAGAGTGAAACTACTTATTATGAACTCGTTGAAAACGAAATGGAAGAAGGAAAAGCTATATCAAGTATTGTACCAGTTGTATTTTTAGCTATATCCTTATTAACACTAGTTACTACAATGAATAGAATAGTTAAAAGTGAAAGAACTCAAATAGGTATCTTAAAATCCTTAGGATTTAAAGATAGATATATTCTATTATCCTATACATTTTTTGGTATATTTATATCAATATTTGCACTTATCTTAGGGTTTATCTTAGCGTTTGCAGTACTACGTTTTATAATATATCCTAAAAGCGCTATGGATAACTATTTTGATGTAATTAGATGGAAATACGCTATACAACCTAATGCAATTCTAATTGTATTATTAATGATAGTAATTATAATACTTGTAAACATATTGAGTGTTAAACAAATATTAAATATTGCGCCAGCGGAGGCTTTAAGGTCTTATAAGCCTAATAAAGCTAAAAGATTGTTATTAGATAAATTTAAGATATCTAAGAAATTAAATTTTTCTATTCGTTGGAATTTAAATGATATATCAAGAAATAAGTTTAGAACACTAGTAGCCTTGATTGGTGCTATCACTTCAAGTTTATTAGTATTTGGATGTTTAGCATTTAGAAATTCATTTGATAACTTTATTGATATACTTGATAATGACATCTATTTATATGAAACTAAAATTGAACTTGATACTAATTATTCTATATCAATGAGTGAATTAGAAGATTATGACTATTCTAGCATCTTATATACAGATGTAGAAGAAGAAACTATAGTATTTGAAGTATTTAATGTAAGTCATGATTATTATGGATTTATAGACTTTTCTCAAAATAAGGTAAATTTATCTAATGATGGTGTTTATATCTCAAGAAGACTATATGATAAAGGATATAGAATAGGAGATAAACTAGATATAACTATTAAAGGATTAAATAAAACATATAGCTTAAATATAGCTGGTTATACATTAGCCCCTATTAGTAATACTATATGTTTAACATTTGATTATCTAAAATCAATAGATAACACATTAAACAATCTTACACCTGATACACTTTATACAGATGTATCTAAAAGTGATATAGAGAAACTTAATAAATCTTATTTTAAGTCGGTAATGTCTCATCAAGAATTACTTAATACTTATAATCAAATGATGGAATTAAGTCATATATCTATTACTCTTCTTGTAATATTATCTATGTCATTAGGATTTATAGTACTATATAACTTAGGAGTAATGAACTTCTATGAAAGATATATTGAATATTCTACCTTAAAAGTAATAGGATTTAGAGATTCTAAGATAAATAAAATAATTACTGAATTAAATGTATTCTTAGGTATAGTAGGTATTACATTTGGTATCCCATTAGGATATTTAATGGTTAAACTTGCGATAAAGGCTTTCACATCTAACTATGAGTTTGTTTTAAATATTAAACCTCTAACTTATATATTAACTATAATATTTACTATTGGAATAATGATTTTAGTTAGTTTAAAACTATTTAAAAAGACTAAGAAAATTGATATGGTGGAATCTTTAAAAGGAATTGATTAAGTTATATAACTTATTAGGATCAAGCATAAGAGGTGGTGAGTTGATACTGCCTCTTTTTCTTTTGTTTTTAATTTATAACCCCTTGTTAGAAAATAAAAAAGGGGTTATAATGAGGTTATAAGATTAATGTAGACTTAGAACTTGGTATTGATATTAATAAAAAATATAAATTTAGAAATTAGATTTATAGGTATAGTACAATATAAAATGTAGTAAGCAAATAAAGGAGGTTAATATGGATATTAAAGAAATAAAAAAAGAACTAGCAAATACTCAAAAAGAAATTAGTGAATTACCTAAAGGATATATTAGTAAAAAGAATATAAATTCTAAAATAAGATATTATCTTCAATGGAGTGAAAATGGCAAAAAGAAAAGTAAGTATGTTGATGAATTATTAATTGATGAATTACGAAAAAAGATTGAAAAAAGAAAAAACTTGCAAACAAAAGAAAAAGAATTGAAATTAATACTTTCAAATTATAAAGAGAAAGATATCGATGCGGATGTAATATCTTTTAAAACCAATGTTATTATTAATGAAGAATTAAATAAAATTGTAGAGAAAGTTAAAGGCTATAGAAAGAGAAATCTTTATAAAAATTTAAGTGATTATATTTATGAAAATGTTAGTGATAAAGTTCTTATTCTTTATGGCTTAAGACGTACTGGTAAAACAACACTAATACGCCAAATAATATCTGAAATGGATGATGATGATTTCAATAGAACAGCATTTATTCAAGCAAACTCTAGTATTACGTTAAGTGATATAAACCAAGACCTTAAATACCTTTTAAAATCAGGATTTAAATATGTATTTATTGATGAAGTAACACTAATTGAAGATTTTATTGAAGGAGCTGCATTATTTTCAGATGTTTTTGCCTCATCTGGAATGAAAGTGGTATTGTCAGGCACTGATTCCCTAGGCTTTTTCTTTTCAGAAGATGAACAACTGTATGATCGCTCAATTTTTCTTCATACTACCTTTATTCCATATAAGGAATTTGAGGAAGTCCTGGGTATAAAGGGTATAGATGAATATATTTGTTATGGTGGTACGATGAGCCTTAGTGGAAATCATTATAATGAAAAGTCCACATTTGCAACTAAGAAAAGTGTTGATGAATATGTTGATAGTGCAATTGCTAAAAATATTCAGCATTCTCTTAAATATTATCAATATAGTAATCATTTTCGTTCGCTTTATGAATTATATGAGAAAAACGAGTTAACAAGTGCTATCAACCGAGTTGTTGAAGATGTTAATCATCGTTTTACTATAGATGTTCTTACAAAAGATTTTATATCTCACGATTTAGGTATTTCACAAAGAAATTTAAGAAATGACCGGAAAGAGGCAAATGACATACTTGATAGAATTAACAAAGAAGAATTTACTGAAAGACTTAAAAACTTCCTTTCTATTAAAAACAAAGAAGAACAGACTATTAGAATAGAAGAAGAAAATAGAAGAGAAATAAAAGAATATCTTGATGCTTTAGATTTGACAGTTGATATAGATATTAAAACATTACCAGTTGGTCGGGAAAAAAGATATAAAACTATATTCACACAACCAGGAATGAGATATTCTCAAGCAAAGGAATTTGTTAAATCATTACTTGAAGATAGTGTATTTCAAGAACTTTCATTAGATGAAAGAAATAGAGTTATCGAAAGAATTTTAAGCGATATAAAGGGAAGAATGATGGAAGATATTGTATTACTTGAAACGAAATTTGCTAATCCTGACAAAGAAGTATTCCAACTTCAGTTTGCAATTGGTGAATTTGACATGGTTGTAGTAGATCCTAAAAATAATACGTGTGAAATATATGAAGTAAAACATAGTAAAGAAAAAGCTAATGCGCAGTATAGGCATTTAATTGATGAAGAAAAATTAAAGAGTACTGAATTTAGATATGGTAAAATTGTAAAAAGATGTGTTATTTATCGCGGAGAGAATGCATGTTTAGAAAACGGAATTGAGTATAAAAATGTTGAAGAATATTTAAAATCCCTTTCTTAAACAATTTAACATTAATTTTTACCCAAGATAATACTTCTAGAAGAAAAGCAAATAATAAGGTAAAATATAGTAAATATTTAAAAAGAGGATTATATGAAGAATAGAAAAATATATTTATATAAAGAAGTTTATGATAATTTAAGAGAAAGAGAAACTCATATAGAGGAAGGTATTGAAAATGATCCACTACTTTCTAATACATTTGATAAAGATTTTTCAAGAAATGTATTTAAAAGTATTACTAGATTCATTGAATTCTTAAAAACTAGTGAAGATAATGAATTAGAAGATTATTTAAATAAATCTAGTGAAATTAAAGATGAATCAAATACTTATCAAGGCCTATATTCTTATAATGTTAAAGATTTATATTCATTATATTTTGTTGAGTCTAAGAGATTATTTTCTAATATAGAATTTAAAATAATATCTTTAAATAAATATAGTGAGTTAAAAGAACTATCTAACATTAAGAAGCTCCTTGATGAATGTCATGAGTGGAAAAGAGAATATGTACTAAACCAAACTCAAGATGAGATTGCACATGAGAAAGATTATAATGTGGTATTAGGTGCTGCAGGTACAGGTAAGACTGATGTTGCAATGTACTCTTATATTAATAATATTAATTTAGATAAATCTGATTCTAAAGAATTATCATTTATTACTTATTCTAGAACACTCGCTAAATATGTTAAAGATGAACTTGATATAATACTATCTGATATGCATATAAAGACTAAACCTTATGTATTTACAGTTTCAGAGTTCTTTGAATCAGTTTTAGCCTCTCATTCAATAGAAATAGATGGATATAACTTAATAGGTTCATCTTATACTAAGGGCAAGAAGTTAACGAATGAAGATAGTTTAATTAATAATCTAGTAAGTATAGATACTTTTTCTAATTGGATTAATAATAATGCATTAGGTTTATCTAAAACTATATTAGAATCATTAAATAAAATCATAGAAAAGAAAGGTATTAATTATGCGTACCAATTCTATAGAGGGATATTTAAGGGTAAAGTTATTAATAAGGTAAGTGAGAATGAAACAATAGAGTATTTAGAATCACTATATCATTTAGGATTTCAAAAAACTAAATTATTAATATCTTTACTTGATGATTACGTAGAATCTACAGATGAACCTTCAAAAGAATCATTTACTAATTGGTATAAGGCAAGTGTTAAAAAGTTATCTAATTCATTTAAACAATTATCTACTATTGGAGAAGAAGATAATTTATTTAACGCATTTAATAAATATTATGATTTTGCAAACCCAGTAAACGAAGCTAAACCTTATATTGATAATTATTTATTATTTAAAAGAGAATCAACTCTAATTGAAAGTTATAGAGGAGAAGTCACAGAAGACTTTTTAGATGAGACTAGAACTTTATATGAGACATTTGTTTCATTTGAAAAGTATTGTAAAGACAATAGTTTTTTAACTGATAATGATTTAGCTTATTTAGTATGTATTAATATTGATAAGATAGTTAATAGTGGAATATATAAAAATATCATTTTAGATGAATTCCAAGATATGACAGAACGTGAAATACATGCGCTTATCAGACTTAATTATAGTGAAGATAACAGTGGCGTAATTCATATGTTTGGTGATTTTGAACAAACAATTAATCCTACTTTTATTCAATATGAAAATATAGAAACTCTATTTATGATAAATGGTATTGAAGATTATAAGAAACAAATGTTAAGTTCTACTTATAGATATTCATCTAGTTTATGTAAAGAATTAGAAGCTTTAAGAAAGAAAGGTAAAGAATTATTTGGTCTAGAAGATTTATCTAATTATGTACCACTTACTAGTAATAAGACATATCAATTTGAAACAAATGGTAACTTAGTATTAGATCAAGGTATTGGAATAAAGATGTTAGATCAAATTACTAAGTCTAAGAAAGATAACATTATGTATGTTGTTGCAAATACTCCTGAAAAACAACAATTTATTAATAAATACAAAGTTAAAGAAGATAGTGTATATACTGTCTTTGAAGCTAAGGGTATGGAAGAAGAATTTGTTGTTGTATATCATATTGCAACCTCAAACTCACAAGTGTTTGAAAATATATTCTCACACAATGTATCATATTCTACAGCCTCTAGGGTATTCTATAATCAACTATATGTAGGTATTACTAGATGTAAAACAAACTTTATTCAAATTGAAGACGAAAGCCTATTAGGTCATAATACAATCACTACTCTAAAAGAATTAATTCTTCCTTTAAAGAATGAAAATGTAGACTTATTCTTAGAAGAAATGTTAAGTGATAAAATAAATTATTACTTTAGAGCGTTGGAATCTTTTAGAGCTCTTGATTTTGAAGGTGCAAAAGAAAACTTAACATTCTATACTGGTGTCGATCATTATAATTTAAAGAATATATTAGAGGGTTTAGATATCTATAATAAAACGAGTGATGATACAATATTGATTGAATATTTAAATAAACTTAAGAAAGCTGATAGATTAGATTTAGTAAGAATTATTTATATAGTAATTGATAAACAAGAATTAATTAAGATTATTGATTTGAAAGAGAATAAGTTGGAATTAAGTGATGAAGAAATATCTAATATAATTAAGAATTATAGTAAATATCTAGATAATAGTGATATTAAAGAGTTTGAGCGTATTGGATACTTTGATAGAAAGAAGAATACTTTATTAGATAAGATTAATAATTTACATATAGAGGTGATTAAATAATGATAGATGTATCTGAAGCTATACAAATTGAAGAGATTGATTCATATATTGATTTAAAAAATAAATCATTAAATGAAACTATCACTTTATATAATGAATTAATTAAGAACTATAAAGTTTTTGTAACTAATTATAATAAAGAACTTGAATCTATTACTGATACAATATCTAAAAAGATTGACCAACTATATGATAATATGAATAATTTCTTAAATAGTTATGATTCTTTAGTTAAGAAAATTGATGAAGCTAAAAAAGAAGTATTAGAAAGTAAAGAATATAGTGGAGATATATCTAAAGAGATTAGTGAAAAGTTAATTCTTAAACTTGAACAAGAATTAGAGAGCGCTAAAGAAAATGTTACAAGATTAATTGATTCTTATATCAATGATTTTAAACAAAGTCAAAAGTTATTAGATAAGGCTAGTTCTCGTTTATCTCGCTTAAGACAAAAAGAATTAAAGAATATTAAGTAAGGCATTTTATGAATTGTTTAGTTGTATACAATCCTTATTCTAAAAAGAATAAGATTGAAAAAAATATAGACTATATAAAGAGTACTTTAAGTACTAAATATAATAATATTCAATTTTATAAAACTCATGGTGTTAAATCTATTACAAAATATTTGAAAGCGTGCTCTAATAATTATGATTTAATTATTGTATCAGGTGGAGATGGTACAGTTAATGAGGCTGTGAATGGGCTTGTAGAGGCCTCTTATAAAGGTGATTTCTCAGTTATACCATCTGGCACTTGTAATGATTTTTCTACTTTACTCAAGTATTCTAAAAATATTAAAAAACAATTAGAGAATATATTAAAAGGCGTTAGTACGCCTCTTGATATATGTGCTATTAATGATTCTTATTTTACTTATGGCCTTGCGATAGGAAAATACACTGATGTATCATATAAGGCTAATCGTAAGACAAAGAGAATATTTGGGCGTCTTGCATATTTTATTGTAGGATTAAAAGAATTTACTAAATATACTAAACTTGATTTAGATATAGAAATAGATGATATAAAGTTTAGTGGTAGTTATTATACAGTACTGGTTTTAAATTCTGATAAAGTTGCAGGATTTAAAATTAGAAATAATACAGTTAGACTTGATGATGGTTTAATTGATGTTGTACTAATTGAAAAAAACTTAAAAGGTCTTTCTTGGCCTAGACTTGCTTATTTCTTTTTGTTTGGTGCAAAGCACAATAAAAAGATTAAAGCTTATAAGGCTCGAAATGTTATAATTAAATCTGATAAAAGTCTTGAAATTAATGCAGACGGAGAACTAGGGGCAGTATCTAGCGAAGCTTTAATTAAAGTATTAAATAAGAAGATAAATATAGTTGTTAGTGAAAAGATAAAAAATAAATATTTTACTAGGTGAAATTATGGTTAGTAGTGAATTAGCTAAAGGGAGTATTACAAAAACTATTTTAAAGCTTGCAATACCTCAAATGTTAGCACAATTTATTAATGTATTGTATTCTATTATAGATAGAGTATATATTTCAAATTTAGCAGTTGATGGTGATATAGCCTTAACTGCAATCGGTGTATGTGCACCAGTGTGCACAATGATTGCATCTTTCTCATCCCTTTTAGGTCAAGGTGGAGGACCTTTGATGGAGATGAAGGTAGGTCAAAAGGATATTAAGGGAGCCGAAAAGATATTAGCTAATGCTTTTTTAATGTTAGTAATTGCAGGAATTATAATCCCATTAATAATGTTAATATTTCATAAGAATTTATTAAATCTATTTGGTGCATCAGCAAATACTTATAATTACGCACGTGATTATATGATGTTTTATCTAATTGGTGCTCCATTCCAAATTGCGGCATTAGGTCTTAATTATTATTTAACTAGTCAAGGTTATTCTAATAAAGCAATGTTTACAATGTTACTAGGAGCGCTTATTAATATAGCACTAGATCCATTGTTTATATTTGGATTTAATTTAGGTGTAAAAGGTGCTGCAATCGCTACATCTATTGCGCAAATCGCATCTTTTATTTATGTTGTAATAGTCTTAAGGCTTAAGAGTACTGAAGTTAAATTGACTCTTGGTGGATATAACTTAAAAGATATGAAGAAAATAGTGTTCTCAGGCATATCACCTTTTATTATACTTATGACTGATTCACTAGTTTTAGTATTCTTAAATATGAGTTTAAAGATGAGTATGGAAGGAAATTTGGCTGATAAATATATTTTAGCTGCCACAATTATAACCTCATTCTATCAATTATTCTCTATGCCTCTACTTGGTATATCAGGTGGTACAGGTTCAATTTTGAGTTATAACTTTGGAGCTAAAAATAGTTTAAGGGTTAAAAAGAGTGAGAAAGTAATTACTATATTTGCACTAATTTTTACTACATTTTCAGTCATTTTGTCATGTTTCGTATCACGTCCATTCTTTAATTACATGACAACAGATGAATTTGTGCTAAACTTATGTAGTAAGATGGTATGGTGTTATATGGGACCATTTATCATACTATCTTTTCAGTATGCATTTGTTGACGGTCTTACTGCTTTAGGTAAAGCTAATATTGGTATTTATCTATCCTTAAATAGAAAGATTACTAATATATTACTTATATTAATACTACCTCGCTTTGTAGGAGGAGAGGGTGTGTTTTATGCAGAAAGTGTTGCAGATGTATGGTCAAGTCTTACAACATTAGTCGTATTCTTACTCATAATTAATAAGATTCTAAAGAAAAATGAGATCACAGATAACAATATAAATTTAAGTCAAGTTTAATTAACTTGGCTTTTTATTTGATTCTTAAGGGTTATGTTTATTTAATATAAAGTCAAATTAAAGTAAAATAAGGAAGTAATAGCAAATAAATAAGGAAATTTAGCGAAATATTAGCGAAGCAATAGTGAAGTTAAAAATAAGATAAATCAATCATATTTGCTTGATAATATGTAAAATATTTATATTTAAATTAAAACCATTAAAATGGGTATATAAAAATTTTTTAAATATGATATAATTTAAATAATATGGAAAGGATTTATTGATATGAAATTAAATGAAAGATTATATGATGTTTTAGGCTTTAAACCATATAAAGAACCTAATCCAGGTGAAGATTATGTTCCAATTCCAAGTGAACCTATAGAAACTCAAGTTTGTGGAAAACATCAAGTAGAAATATATTATATGAATGAATATACTGATGTATTAGAAGAATTTACAAGACAAAACAAATTTGCAGTATGGTCTAGTAAAGATGGTGTTAATTACCGTCTTGCAGTTGAAAAAGAATACTACGAAAAAGTAAGTGACTTATACACTGTTGCGGTAAACGAAAGATGGTTAAAGTTCTGGGATGATTGTGAAGTTATTCAAAATAACTTCTCAAAGAAAATTGTACTACCTACAACAATAATAGTAGTAGTATTATTCTTATTCTTTGCAAACTGGAATAACATGTTTAAGAATGCACAAATGAATTCTACATTATCTCTAGCGCTTACTATTGGTATTCCCCTAGTTTATATGATTGTAATGTTATTCTTAAGAAAGAGCGTTATGACAAAGATTCAAATGAGCCAAGAAAATGCTTTAAAATCTGTTAGAGAATATTTTGGAGACAAGAAATTTGAAGACTTATTAAAGATTCAAAGAACTTATATTGATGATTATTTTGATAAACATGATGAAGATGACGAATCTGGATTAAATGATGAAGAATCTAATAATCAAGAACTTGAAGAAACAAAAGAGGAAAATGAAACAAAATTAGAAGAAACTCCTCAAGCAGATGATACTCAAGAAGAAAAAGAAGATACAAACAAATAATAGAAACTAAAATATATGGAGAAGAATATGATTAATAATATTGATAACTTATGTGTTAATACACTACGTTTATTAGGTGTTGATATGATAAATAAAGCAAACTCAGGTCACCCTGGTATTGTTTTAGGTGCTGCACCTATTGTGCACACTTTATTTACTAGACATTTAAATATAAATGTAGAAGATACTGAATGGTCTAATAGAGATAGATTTATTCTATCTGCAGGACATGGTAGTGCATTACTTTATGCAGTTAACCATTTATCAGGTTATGATATTTCAATTGATGATTTAAAGAATTTTAGACAATATGGCTCTCGTACTCCAGGACACCCTGAGTATAAACATACTCCTGGTGTTGAAATGACTACAGGACCTCTAGGACAAGGTATTGCCTCAGCTTGTGGTATGGCACTAGCTGAAAAGTATCTAGCAAATCATTTTAATAAAGATAGTTTAAAGATTGTTAATCATTATACATATGTTTTATGTGGTGATGGTGATTTACAAGAGGGTGTAGCTCAAGAGGCTATCTCTTTTGCAGGACACTTAAATTTAAATAAGTTAATCGTATTATATGATTCAAATGATATTCAACTTGATGGTGAAGTATCTTTAGCTAACTCAGAAAATACTAAATTAAAGTTTGAATCAATGAATTGGGCTTATGATTTTGTAGCTGATGGTAATGATATTGACGCAATCGATAAAGCTATTACAAAGGCTAAGGCAAGTGATAAACCTACATTAATTGAAATTAAAACAGTTATTGGATATGGAACTAGTGATTCAGGTACTAATTTAATTCATGGTAAACCAGTTGGTGAAGCTCAAACTAAGGTCTTAAGAGAAAACTTAGGTTATACTTATGAACCATTTGAGGTAGCTGAGGAAGTATATGAATATTATCTAAAAAATGTAAAGACTCGTGGTATTGAAAAATCTAATAATTGGGCTCAAATATTAAGTGATTATCATAAGAAATACAATGATTTATATCAAGAATTTACAAGTTATCTAACAAATTCATTTACATTTGATTATTCTAAATTAAAAGAATATCCAAATGGTGAATCTACAAGAAAGATCCTAGGTGCTTACTTAGATGAATATAGCAGACAAATTCCAAATCTAATTGGTGGGTCTGCTGATTTAACTCCTTCAACATTTGTTAAGGGTGCAGATGGAAATTTTGAAGCTAATTTCTTAAGCGGTAGAAATATTCGCTTTGGTGTTAGAGAGCATGCGATGGGTGCAATAGTAAATGGTATTAATCTACATGGTGGATTAAAATCATTTGGTTCAGGATTCTTTGTATTCTCTGACTATATGAAGCCAGCAATTAGACAAGCTGCAATTATGAACCTACCTTCATTATTCATATTCTCTCATGATACAGTATGTGTTGGAGAAGATGGCCCTACTCATGAACCTATTGAACATTTTGCAATGTTTAGATCTATTCCAAACTTAAATGTAATGAGACCAGCTGATTATAAAGAAGTCAGAGCTTGTCTTGATATAGCACTAAATAGTCAATCTACTCCATCAGTTATTACAACTAGTAGACAAAGTCTTCCTACTGTTGAATTATCAAGTGAAGAAAAAACTCGCTTTGGTGCTTATGTAGTATATCAAACTAATAAGAAATTTGATGGTATTCTAATATCAAGTGGTAGTGAATTATCTATTGCATTAGATACAGCAAAGGCATTAGAGAGTGATGGTTATTCAATTAGAGTTGTATCTATGCCAAGTATGTATTTATTTGACAAGCAATCTGATAAATACAAAGAAGAAGTATTACCAAGTTCAATTACTAAGCGTTTAGCAATCGAAATGGGTGCTAGTATGCCTTGGTATAAATATGCAAAATATGTAAAAGGTATTGATACATTTGGTATTTCAGCGCCAATTTCATATATGCATAAACATTTTGGTTTTGATGTTGAATCACTAACAAAATTATATAAGACTTTAAAATAAGATATTAATTTAAAGACAATGTTCTATTGGAATGTTGTCTTTAATTATTTAAGATTTTCGATTATAAATTTATGTAAAAGACTTTTTTAAATTTTACCTTGCAAGAAATTTAAATATATGATATATTACATAAGTAAACTTTCTATGATACTTAATATCATGGCGGAAGGAGATATAGCTATATGAAAAATGGAATTCATCCAGATTACAAAAAAGTAACAGTTACTTGTACTACTTGCGGAGCTAAATTTGAAACAGGTTCAGTATTAGACGAAATTCGTGTTGATACTTGTTCAAACTGCCACCCATTCTATACAGGTAAGCAAGCATTCACTACAAGTGATGGGGCTGTTGATAAGTTCAATAAGCGTTACAACTTAAAGAAGTAATCAGATAAAATATTTAAGACTGGCTTATGTCAGTCTTTTATTTTTGAATACGAGGAGAGATTTATGAATTATAGTAATGAAAATTCAGGATATATTGAAGTGATTTGCGGACCGATGTTTGCGGGAAAAACAGAAGAACTTATTAGACGTATTACAAGAATGGAATACGCAAAGAGAAAATTTATAGTTTTTAAACCAAGAATTGATAATAGATATTCAGAAACTGAAATATCTAGTCATAATTTAAGAAAGATTAAGGCTATTAATATTGATTCACCTAGTGATATTTATAAATATTTAGATGATTCATATCAAAGCGTTGTAATTGATGAAGTTCAATTCTTTGATGAAAGAATGCTTGATATAGTAGCTGATCTAGCTTCAAAAGGTTTAAGAGTAATTTGTGCAGGACTAGATATGGATTTTAAAGGTAAGCCATTTGGTATTATGCCAGAATTACTTGCAATAGCAGAGAAAGTTACCAAACTATCTGCAATTTGTGTTTGTTGCGGATGTGATGCAACAAGAACACAAAGATTAATCGATGGACATGAAGCTTACGATGATGATCCTATTGTACTAGTTGGTGCAAAAGAGTCTTACGAGGCTAGATGTAGAAAGTGCCATAAAGTTTTACACCATGACAGATAAAACTTTTATGGCTCTTGCACTAGAAGAGGCACGCCTTGCATATGAGAGTGGAGAAATTCCAGTAGGTTGTGTTATTGTAAAAGATAATAAAGTAATTTCTAGTGCTCATAATTTAAAAGAAGAGAAGACAAGTGTTACAGCTCACGCTGAAATACTTGCAATAAATAAGGCTTCTAAGGTTTTAAATAATTATCATTTAGATGATTGCACACTTTATTCCACGCTAGAACCTTGTGTTATGTGTATGGGAGCTATTATGCAAGCACATATTAAAAATGTTTGTTTTGCATTAAAGGATTCTAATATGGGTTCGTGTGGGAGTGTAGTTAACTTACTTGAATATAATTTTCAAAATCCTAAAATTAATCTTGTACAAGGTCCTTTAGAAAGTGAATCTAGACAACTCGTTAAAAACTTCTTTTTAGAACTTAGAAATAAGAATAAATAATTTATATATTAATATAATAAAATGTAAAGTTTATGAAAAATTAACTTTTAAGAATTAAAAAAGATTACAGTGGGGAAAATTGCTTTAGAAATTGCAATTTCTTGTTGACAATTGATTGTAATT
>CAVGEZ010000024.1:0-26377 GCA_963628445.1 uncultured Eubacteriales bacterium | reverse complement strand
ATTTAATATTGTTATATTTGCATTATTGTCATATCCTTCTTCAAAGTTTGAAGTATCATTACAATAAATAGTAAGATTACAATATGAAAATGCATCAGCATACACTTTAACCCCATTAGGTATAGTTATTTCTTTTAAATTAGTACACTTAAAGAATGCAAATGTACCTATAGATTTAACACTAGATGGTATATTAATACGCTTTAAATTAGAACACTCGAAAAACATAGAACCAGATATAGCTTCTAAACAAGATTCTTCTTGAAAATTAACTTCTTCTACTAAAGAATAGCTAAATGCATTTTGATAAATATATTTAACAGACTTAGGTATAGAAATAAGAGTTATTTTACTAGAATAGAAAGCTCTTCTTTCAATATATTCTATACAAGAATTAGCCTCAAAACTAACTTGCCTTATTGTTTGATTAGTTAGACCTCTAGTACCTATACCGACAACCTTTTTACCATTATATTCATTCTTAATTACTACATTATTACTTATACCATGTATATTCTTAATCTCAACACCGTCACTTACACTTTTATAATTAGTCCTTGGAATAAGTAATACTAATATAAAACAAGTAATAGTTGATACTAGTGTTATAATAAGTGATTTAATAATAAACTTATTCCTTGTATTGTAATTCATATAATGCATAATACATACCCTTTTTAGCTAGTAATTCTTGATGGTTACCCTCTTCAATAACCTCACCATGATTAAGTACAATAATCTTATCTGCATGTTGAATTGTAGAAAGTCTATGTGCAACCACAAGCATTGTACCAATAGATTTTATATTCTTCAAAGAATCTTGAATTAACGATTCAGTATATGTATCAATATTTGCAGTAGCCTCATCTAAGATCATTATGTTAGGGCGAGACAGTACAGTTCGTGCAAATGATAATAACTGTCTTTCACCTTGAGAATAATTCTTTCCTCTTTCTTCAACTATATGATTTAATCCATCAGTATAAGAATTAACAATTCTATCACAGTTTACAAACTTACATGCATCCATTATCTCGCTATCACTATATTTATTATCATATAAAGTAATATTATCTCTAATAGTACCAGAAAATAAGAATACATCTTGAAGCATTTGTCCAATGTTTTCTCTTAAAGACTTAATAGAATAAGATCTAATATCAACTCCATCAATTAAAATTTCACCTTTTTGAAATTCATAATTTCTACAAATAAGTGAAAGTATTGTAGTTTTACCGGCACCGGTAGCACCAACAAAGGCACAAGTTTGTCCTGCTTCTACCTTAAATGATACATCCTTTAATATCCATTCGTCTGTATTATATGCAAACCATACATTTTTAAATTCAATTGTACCTTTTATATCTTTTGCGCACACTGCATCAGTTCTATCAACAATCAATGTTTTAGTATCTAAATTAGTAAATATCTTTTCACATGAAGCTAAACTAGACTGTAAGGTGTTAAATTGTTCAGCTAAGTTTTCAATAGGAGAAAAGAAATTACCGAGTAATGTATAGTAAGTAATAAGAGTACCAAGTAAGATAGTACCATTATTTACCTCAATTGAACCAATATATAAAGTAATAATGATTGCAATAACAGATAAAAAGTACATAAAAGGTCTAAAGATAGAAAATAAAAATATTTGACTTATATTAGCTTTTCTTAATTCTTTATTATAAGTATTAAATTCATTATATTTCTTATTCTCTTGATTAAATATTTGAATAACCTTCATACCAGATAAATTCTCAGATAGATAAGAATTCATTCTCGATACACTTGACTTTACATTTCTATAACTCTTCCTAGATAAATGTCTAAATAATATAGTTGAACCAATTATAAAAGGAAGTACTATAGATACATATAATGTTAGTTTAGGACTATTAATCCATAAACAAACATATATAAATATAATAGTTAATAAATATCTTACAAGCATTACTAGTACACTAGTAAATAAATCAGATAAAGCATTAGTATCATTTGTAACACGTGTTACAAGTTTACCTATAGGATTCTTTGTAATTTGTTCTATAGATAATTCTTCAATATGTTCAAAAGTTTCTTTTCTAATCTCATATACTAAATTTTGACCAACATATTGTAAGATCATTTGATATATATAATTTAGTACCATAGATATAAATATAATAACTACTAGTGCTAGTATTATATATCTTATAAGTACTATTTTATCTAAAGAAACGCTAGAAAATATCTTTGATTCATCATCTAATACATTGATAATCTCCCCAATGATATAGCTTGGAGTTAAATCTAGTAATACAATAATAAGTACTAAGAAAAGAGAAAATATAAATTTAGGTAGATAAGGTTTGATATAGAAAAATAATCTTTTAAATAATTCTTTATCAGTATAAGATCTTATATATTCATCATTTTTCATGTCTATCACCCCTTAAGAATCTCGTTTTCAAGAGATTGAAGTCTTGCAAGCTCACTGTACTCTTTGTTAGTTTTTAGTAATTCTTCGTGAGTTCCAACTCCACTAATAGTACCACTATTTAATACTACAATCTTATCTAAATCTTTAACACAAGAAATTCTATGAGATACTATAATTGTAGTTTTATTATGTCTAATAGATTTTAATGTAGTCAATATTTCTTCTTCTGTCTTAGTATCTACTGCAGACAAAGAATCATCAAGTATTAATATTTGAGGTTCTTTAATTAAAGCACGAGCTATTGAGACTCTTTGTTTTTGTCCACCTGATAAGGTAACACCACGTTCTCCAAGTATTGTTGCATACTTATCTTTAAAGTTTCTTATATTTTCATCAACATCAGCTCTTTTTGCAGCTTCCTCAACTTGGCTTTGGTCAACAGCGTCATATGCAAACGCAATATTATTTGAAATAGTATCTGAGAATAAGAAATTATCTTGAGGTACATAACCTATTGAATCACGGACCTTTTTATAAGGCAGATGCATAATATCTATTCCATCAATAAACAATTCGTTTTCATCTATATTATAAGTTCTAAGTAAGATATCAATTAATGTAGATTTACCACTACCTGTCTTACCTACAATACCTACAAATTCACCTTGTTTAATCCCTAAATTAATATTATGCAATGTATCTATTTTAGAATCAGGATAATTAAAAGATAAATTATTAAATACAATATCCCCTTTAATAGAATCTATATCTTCTACCTTATCATCTTTAATTCTTACAGGAGTATCAAGTAAATCAGAGATTCTATTTAAACTAGCCTTACCTTGAGCACGCAAGTTTACAAGTTCGCTTAACGCAAACATAGGCCAAATTAAAGTGTTAAAATAAGCTACTAATTCACTCATATTACCTACATTAAATTCTTTACCAGCAAATGTAGAAGCTACATTTATGATAGAGTCTGATGCAAGATAAATAATTATTACTGCAACTATATTTAAGAAAAAGCTAATAAATACATTAATCTTAATAGATAATTTAACAAAATCTATATTTGCCTTCTTATTATCAATATTAATCTCATCAAATCTTTTCTTCTCATTATCTTCCTTAACAAAAGCCTTAATAACTGATAGACCAGAAAAGTTTTCATTAGAGAAATCTGATAATCTTTCATAAGCCTTTTGTTTCTTATCAAATCTCTTCTTCATTATTTTTTCAACTAAGAAAGAACCAACAAAAATTATTGCAAGCGGTATAAGTGCAAATAAAGCTATTCTAACTGATAACTTTAACATCTTAATATAGGCTATAATACCTAAGAAGAAAGCGTCAACTATTAAGATAGTACCTTGACCAAATACACGCTGTATTACCTCTAAATCATTAGTAAAATATGAAAGAAGTCCTCCAAC
Source organism: uncultured Eubacteriales bacterium (assembly GCA_963628445.1). Classification (GTDB taxonomy): domain Bacteria; phylum Bacillota_I; class Bacilli_A; order Acholeplasmatales; family Anaeroplasmataceae; genus JAEELC01. Next base: position 22,528 of record CAVGEZ010000024.1, on the reverse strand, counting down.
TTTTGCACTCTTATAATATTCTTGATCAAGTTTTAAAGCTTTCTTATATAAATCATCTCTTAAGTCTGACGCAACATTAATTCCACATCCAAAAACTGTATTTCTCCATCCGAAACGACCTATAAGCATAATGAATCCTACACCAAGTAGTTCTAATGAATATTTAATTATCTTATTATTACCATCATTAAATAAAGTATTTTCTTTTAATTCATTTACAATATTACCATATATTTCAGGAATAAGTAGTTGGAAATAGTCAACAAGAACTAAACAAGTAACCCCAATTAAAAACAAATACCAATACTTTTTATAGAATTTATTAACATATTTACCAAACAACATGTCTTCTCACCTCACTTATTCATTTGAGTAATATAATTAATGAAATCAATTTCTTTGTTATATCTATCAAGCATTGTATTATATTTTGCATGAGACATAGGTTCAAAACTATATTTTAAATCCTTATTCTCATATCCATATGCTACATATACTTTATTTTTATAAACATGTGAATATTTGCCTGATGTAGCCTCACTAAACAATTCATGCTTAATAGTATGATTATTAATAGTAGTTTTAATATCAGAGTCAAACTCAAAAATATAAACTCTTAAATTAACTAAATCTTTTCTTTTACCTGTATTAGTATATAGTGCACTAAAAGATTCTACTTTAACACTCTTATATGTTCCATATATAACACATGATATATCAAATTCTTGTGCAAGTCCTTCAATATTAAGAGCTTCAAATGCTTCATAATCTTCTTCTTTAAAATATGCAAACTTCAAGTTATCATGTTCTGTTTTAGAAAACACATTAGCCATAACTCTCTTTCTAGAACGGTTAAAGTGTGGAGTATATATTTTAAGTACTAGTGCAAATATTAAAATAGATGAGAATAAAGTTACAAGTATTGAAAGAGGCCATACAAAAATAGAAAGAATAGTACCTATTATATTAATTATAAGCCATACTACTATATTAGTAATAAGTACTAATTTTATATTTGTTTTCATTTTCTTAAATAGATTCATGGGTGTGGCCTCCTAAATTTAAAAATAATTTTAAAAATTATATCACAAAAAATAAGCACATACATTAAATGTGCTTATATTTTTTTATATTTTTACTATTTATTAAAGAAACCTTATTATTTAGTATTATTATTGATACATCTTTAGAATAACAAGCTACTTTTACTAAAGACCCTTTTTCTATCTTATTAAAGATATTTAAAGTATCATATCCATATATTTTATTGTTTTCTAAAATTAATTTAGATTTATCACCATAGTATATAAGACCATCTAATTTAAATTTCACAATATCATCTATTATCTCATAACTATCAAATTCTAGTCCCAAGGCGTTATATGTACCCGATTTTTCTTCTTGAGTTTCGATAACTTCATATAATTCATATGAATCATAAGAAGTAACCTCTAACTCTAAAGTATCTAAATTTAATTTGATTAAATTAAGTACACCAAATGGTATAACATTATTTCCACCATCTATATATAAGAAATCATCTTTAAATTTAGGACTTAAATCTATATTATTCTTACCATCATCAAGTAAAGCTGTAGGAAGATGTCCACAAACATTTAATTCTTTTAATTTGATATTATCTATTTCATCTTGAGTTAATAATTTCTTTTTTAAAGATTCAAATAAATCCGCATGTAACAATAATACCTTATCATTAACTATAAAACCTTTATCAAAAGAATTAATAAAATCAAAATACTTTTTATACCGTGCATTAATAATATCTAATGCGCTATATACATCAAAGTCTTTATTATAGTCTATGCCAATGCTAGAGTAGAATTCATTAAGAATCGTATGTTTTAAGATGTGAGAATATTTATATAATCTATTTAAATCTGCACCTCTTTTAAATTCATTAATAACATTATCACAGTTACCTAAAATTAGATGTAAATTGGTTCTACCTTCTAATTCCATTAAATAATCTAGTGTCTCTATATTATGATCATCTTTTTCAATGACATCTCCTAATATAAATAAGTGATCATTTTTTGTAATATTAATATCATTTATAATTTTTTTAAATAAATTAATATTAGAATGAATATCAGATATTAAATAGATATATTTATTTTTAATATTAATATGATTTATCATAGTATTAAATCAAGTAAAACATAAGAGATAAATACATCCATTTTAGTTGAATAAAGCATAGATAGTTGATTAACATTTAATCTTATATCTTTTCTTAAATTATATGATAAATATCTTAAAAGCTCTATATCATTAACTTTTTCAATTAAAGCACGTTTCTTTTCATATGTCTTCTGGCTTTCAAATTTATCAAGTATTGTACGCTTCAAACTAGTTTTATTTAAAGCCTCTAAACTCTTATCTATAAGTTCTTTAGGTGAATAAACTTTGAAATAGTCAACACTCATTAATTCTGCAAAAACTTCTATAGCACGGATTGCAAATTCTTTTTTAGTAAGTCTTTTAACTGTATATTCACTTAAATAATCAAGTACACTACCTTGGTAAGATTTCTTAACATTCTTAATTAGATTTCTTTGACAATATGAATATACAAGTAATAATTTATCAACAAGTTTAGATTCATCAAATGGTAATTCTTCAAACTTTAAGGTATATCTATATCCTTCAAAACGTTTGTAGCTCTTCATTGTATCAAGGTATCCTAGAGTCATGTTATTCATGATTGTATCATGATCAAACTGCATAAAGGTACCTAAGTTATGAGTAGGCTTAATATATCTTACAAATCTTGTATTAGTATATTCTTTATGAGTAGCCTCCATATTTAAATCAATTGCGACTACTTCTTGTGCCCCTAGTCTTAAAGCATAATTGATAGGTAAGTTATCATAGTAGCCACCATCTACATATGATTTACCATCAATTTTACATACAGGAAATACTGGCCAACAACTAGCTGAAGCTAAAATAAAGTCTTTAATAAAATCGTCACTTAACTTGTTTGCGACAATCTCACAGCCCTTCATTGAAGGAAATGAGGCAGTTACAATACCAAATGTTACCTCAGAAGTTTTAATCTTTTCTACATCAATATATTCATCAATTAATTTTCTTAATGGTCTAATATCAGCTCCTCTATTAGTCATATAGTTTAACACCATATTAATAGAGTTTTGACCATTTCTAATACCATTAATAATATCATAACGTTCAAAATTAAATCCATATTTCATAATCATTTGAACATTTAACTTTTCCCAAAGCTCATAATCCCTATCAAAGTCGCCTTGGCAATACATTGCAGCATTTAGACATCCTATAGATGTACCAGTAACGATATCAAAATGCTCACCGATTTCATTTAAAGCTTTGAAGCATCCTGCTTCATAACTACCTTTAGCTCCACCACCGCATAGCGCTAATGCTTTCTTCATTGTCCCACCTTCTCTTCTCTCTCACGCTTAGAAAACACACATCCACAATAATCTTGCCTGTACATATTGTTTTCTAAACTTATCCTAATACTTTCTTTATAACCATTTTCTTTCTTAAAATCAGAATATAAATATTTAATATTATATATTGATTCTAACTTATATCCTATTTCATTAATCCATCTAGTAACCTTATATGGTGAAATTGAAAGACTAGTTGTAAAGTAATCAAATCCAAGTGCTTTTGCACGCTCTATAGTGTGTCTTAGGCGCATTTCATAACATAAATAACACCTCTTACTCTTCTCACCATCTAATTCATGCCCCTTAATAGTTTCATAGAATTCCTTAGAGTTATAAGTGTCTTCAATAACACTTATATTAAAACGAGCAGCATATTCTATTTGTTCATCAAGGCGCTTTTTAAACTCCTCTTCCGGATAAATATTTGAATTAGAATAAAATATAGTAATGTCAAAATAGTCCTTTAATACATCTATTGTATGTGTAGAACAAGGTGCACAACAAGTATGAAGTAATAATTTAGGTTTACTATCTAAACTTTTAATAAATTTTTTAAAATCAGTATAATTATCAATCATCTTTCATGCACCTCTTTTCTATTCAGCTTCTAACGCTGAAACAATTTGACCAATATATGCGGTATGGAAGTTATTAGTATCTTCCCCACTATAATAGCTATTAATAATATCTTTATCAAATATATTAGTCAGATTGAACGAGAAATTAGATATCTTCTTACATTTAAGTACTAAACTAGCCTCTTTTATATATGATACCTTTTTATCTACATCATATACAGGGTTAAGGTGAGTCTCTTTATACTTATCTGTGTTTTTACCTGATAATGTACCCATTAATTCTAACTCATGTTTATATTCATCAGACATAAATGAAAGTGAGAAATACTCAGATTCATCCATTAAATGTTTAGTAAAACGAGATTCTTTAACAAATACTATAACTACATTTTTTCTAAATAAATATCCTATAGTTCCCCACGCAATAGTCATTGAGTTTCTATTCTCTAAATCTCCTGCAGTAAGTAATATATTTCCTTTTTTAAAGAATTCAAAAGGATTAATATTTAACGTATTTATATCTTTTTTTATCATACTTTTACACCATCATAAATATTAACGCAACCAAATTATTAGACATATGAGCTATAGTTGATGCATATATATTTTTATTTGTAAAATAATATATAATTGCAAGACCTAAACCTGATATGAAATATACTAAAAATAATATAAACCAAACAAGCGCATTTAAATTATTACTTGATAACATATGAGGCAAAGCAAATATTATACTAGACACACATAAATGTATTATTATACTTAACTTCTTTTGTTTTTCACTAAAGCTTGTTAAAGCGCGCTCAGATAGAACTATAACACTCTTTCTATAAACTAATTCTTCAACAACTGGTGCAAAAAGAGCACTTGAGATAAATACTACAGGCTTAAATGAGAAAGCCATCATATTCTCAATTAAAGTCTCATTAGCACTTGTTACATTTTCATATCCCATATTATTAATTATTAAACTAGATACTTTTTCAAGGCCTTGAGAAACTAATACAAAAATTAAAGCTTCAAGTATAATAATTAACACTTTCTTTTTATCTTTAAATATCTTTGCGTCTTCCTTAAAATAAGCTAGTCCAAATATAGGGAGTATTAAAAACATTAACATATAAGCAAAGAAGTTAATATAAGCTTGAGCTTGATAGTATACAGTTGTATCACTTTTTAAATATTCATCTCTAATCCCGTTTACTACGACATTATAAGCTTCTTTAAATGTATAATTATTTATGTCTCCTACAACTTTACATACTATTAAAGAAACTAAAATAGTACCAAATATATAAATAATTAAATACATTAAGATTATAGTTAAAGGATTAGTTTTAAATAAATCTTTTAATGTAAAGCCATAAGATATTTTATTTTGGTTATTATTTCTATTATCCATAAAGCCTCCTAATTATTTCTAAGTCCCTTAGGGTAGTGATTCTTAAGTTGATTTCCGCTTGCCTTAAATCCACCTAAAACAAGACCTCTAGTCATTAATACACCGTATCCTTGTAAGACACCTTCGACATTTATCTCTTCACCACGCAAATATTTAATAATTCTTGGGTCATTATAATCTAATTCTACCTTATTTTTAAAATATTTACCAAGGGATTTAAATAAATGATGATATGGTATAAATCTAGTCTTTTCAACTACACCTAATTCTACACCATAGTTTTTAATATTTAATTTAGTTATATCTATATCAAGTGCATATAAATAATATCTAGAGCCGTATTTAACAATATTATCTAAATTTATAGTTAGATTATCTTTTAAGAACTTCTTAACTATACTTAATTCTTTATCATTAACCTCTTTAATAGGCTTAATTTTTTTAGTGTCTTCTGATACGTCTTTTTCTAAAAGCGCTACAAACTGACCCTCTCCTCTATTCATTGGATAGAATCTATATGTATTTGGTGTAAAGCCTTTAACTGTTGCATCTTCTATCTCTTTAGGGGCCTTTATTGTATGGTATCCAAGTGAACAAATATATTCTACCATATCGCAATCTTCCTCACGGGCAAAAGTACATGTCGAATAAATGATCTTTCCACCACTCTTTAACATCTTATTAGCGTAGTCTAGAATCTCTTTATCTCTTTTAGCACAAAGCGCTATATTTTCGTAACTCCAATTTTCTCTAGCCTCTATCTCTTTTCTCATCATACCCTCACCACTACAAGGTGCATCTATTAGTATCACATCAAAAAAGCCAGTAAATACTCTAGCTAACTCTAGAGCACTATTATTAGTAACAATCGCATTAGAATATCCTAATCTTTCAAGATTTGAAAATAGTACATCACTTCTTTTTTTATCTATTTCATTAGATACTAATACACCATTTGGTATACGTTTTAAAATTTGACTAGACTTACCACCAGGAGAAGCACACAAATCAAGTACTATCTCATCTCCTCTAAATTTATAGATGTTTACAGGAAGCATAGCGCTAGGTTCTTGAAAATAAAAAGCTCCTAAATGGTGATATATACTATTACCATACTTTTCATCATTAAGTAAATAATATCCATCAGGATCATAAGGTATCTTTTCAAGTGGCATATTAGTGTCACTAACAAAAGTATCATAGCTAATATTATTTAATCTAATAGATCGGGTAGGTTTATCTTTTAAGCACTCTAAATATTTATTAAAATCACTTTCATTTAAGTAATTCTTCATTCTTTCTAAAAACAATTGATTCATAAAAATTCACCTTACTTCATTATACTAGAAAATATGCAAATTTCAAAAGAAAAAAGACTCAAAAATGAGCCTTAATCTTGTTTAATTGTAACATCCATTGATGGATATGGTACATCGATCTCGTTTTCATCAAGTGCTTTTCTTACAGTTTCAAGTAAATAGAAATGTACTGTCCAGTAATCGCTTGTATTAACCCAAACTCTTACCTTAACATTTACCCAAGAATCTTCCTCTTCGCCAATTCTAACAAATACATCTTTATCTCTTAGAACTAATTCACACTTATTAACTACTTCAGTAATTACCTTAATAGCCTTATTGTAATCAGAACCATAACCAATTGCAAATACCTCATCAACTCTTCTTGTGTCTTTAGCATTCACATTAACTATAACTCCACTAGATAAAATACCATTAGGTACTAATACTACCTTATTATCATTAGTAGCTAGATGAGTATAGAACATTCTAATGTCTTCTACCTTACCTTCAACACCTTGAGCTTGAATAAAGTCTCCAACCTTAAATGGTCTTGTAACAAGAATTACTAATCCTCCAGCAAAGTTAGATAAAGAACCTTGTACAGCAAGTCCAATCGCTACACTAATTGAGGCAATTATTGAACCAATTGAGGCTGTTTGTACTCCAATTAAATTTAAGAATAACAATAACCAAATAATCTTAAATCCAATAGATATACATTGATATACAACAGATGTGATAGTCTTATCAACATCATGCTTTACCATGTTTTTTCTTACTCTATTTGCAAACTTATTAGTAATCTTTATCAGAATAAATAATAAGATTAATCCTATTACAATCTTAATACCTGTTGTTGATGCCCAAGATATAATAGATTGCCAGATAGTATTCCAATCAAAAGAACTACTAGATTCGCCTGTATTTGTTACTACATCAGTCAAAATCATAATATACAACTCCTTTTTTCACTCAATTATTATAATTCAAATTAATTAATTTTAAAATAAGGACAAAAGAAAAAAGTAAACTAAAACTTTTTTAGTCTTAGTTTACTTAAATACTTATTCTTCAAAATAGTTTCCACCATGTTTTTTAGCTATATAAAGCTTACTATCGGCAGCTTTATATATACTATCAAAATTCATAGTATTATTCTTATCTACTTTTGCAAATCCAATTGATGTTGTGACTCTATAATCTGGATTACATGATAGTCTCACTTTATCAATTTCTGAAATAATTAAATTTGCGTAATATTTACAATCCATATTTTCAGTACTATAGAATATTGCGAATTCATCTCCACCAAGACGCATTACAATATCACGTTCACTGGCACATTTCTTTAAAACTTCAGAAACCTTAACAATAGCTTCGTCACCCATAAAGTGACCGTAAGTATCATTGATTTGTTTAAATTTGTTAATATCAAGTATTACAAATAGACCAGTTTCACCTTGTTCTAGACGTTCTCTAATAGTTTTTTCACCATAATATCTATTAGATAAACCTGATAAAGAGTCTACTTCAGATATTGTCTTTAATTTAGCACTTAGTGCGCTTAAATGATTTGTTTGCAGTGCAAACATAAAGAAATCTACTGAGAAAATACAAGCTGATACACCAATTGATCTAATATCACATACACTTTCAATTAACATTGCAAGAGTACAATATATGAAAATAGTTGATACTAGTAAAGTGTTAATCTTTTTGCTAGATTTAGTTGCAAGAATAATTTGTACCACAACTTCTAGTAAATAGAATACACAAACCACTTGACTTGAATAACCTAGAGGACCTCTATGGAATACATTTTTCTCATCAAAATAGAATACTAAATGATTAGTTGGTTCAAGTGCAATACATTCAATAATAAACAATATTGCAAATGGAATTAAATCAAGATAATAAAGTTTAGTCTTATTAGTACCATATTCTCTTATTAACATGATAAATGGATACACAAGCATTGGACGAACTAAATAACCACAAACTGATAAGAAAGTACGCCAATAAGAATAATTTCCTTCGCCTGTTTCAGAAAACATAAATTCAATGTTATAGGTAACAAGCTCGAAAACTTCAAGAACGATTGCAAGATACAATGCTTTTCTATCAGTTTTTGAAAAGTTCTTAGTGTATGATAAAATTATGATTTGGAATACAAGACCAATTATTGGTGCAAAGTTGTATTCAAGAAAAAGTTCAGCTGTCATACATTATCCCCCATATATTAAAATATATAAGTTTACTATACATTTTATATCACTAATCAATAAATTAGTCAATTAAAATTGAATTTATACTACTGATATATCAAGAAATTATCATACTTTTACTATCTTTTTTTGTATTTATTAAATAAATAAAATATAATAGATATAGGTGATTGATATGTTAAGATTTGCAATTATAGGTACTGGATACCGCTCAGAGTTCTACGCTCGTCAAGCAAAACTATCTAAAGATTTAACTGTTTTAGGTTGGCTTTGCAGAAATGAAGAGAAAAAGATAAAATTAAATGAAAAATACGGTATCTATACCTTTATAGATCCTAATGAACTTTATACTATGAATTTAGATTTTGTAGTTGTTTGTGTAGATAAGGCTCATATGAATGAAGTAAGTATTGAGTATGCTAAAAAAGGCTTCAATGTTTTAATGGAGACTCCATGTGGCACAAATACTCAAGAAATTAATCAATTTGAAGAGGCAATTACTAATTACCATATACAAGTAGCTGAACAATATACACATACTCCCTACATTAAAGCATTAATTAAGGCAGTAAATTCTAATATTATAGGCAACATTACTACTTTAACTTTATCTTATGCCCATATGTATCATGCAATAAGTATTGCAAGAAGCTTACTTAAAACAAACTCTGAAATTAAAAATATCTATGGATCTTCTTATGATACTTTAGTTACAAGAACTGTTGATAGATATTCTACTTTTACTGATGGCACGCTTATTAATACGAGTCAAGATAATTTAGTCATTGAATACACTGATAATAAGGTATTATTTTATAACTTTACAAGTGAGTCTTATCGATCTCCTATAAGAAACAGATATATTAATATTCGAGGTACTAGAGGAGAGATAATAAATGATACTATCTACTATTTAGATCAAAATAACATACCTAAGACAAAAAAGATAAGATATAATCACACATCACTATCTGATGAGTATGCGATAAAAGATATGTTACTCAAGATGAAAGATTATATTAATAAGGGTATCGAGATATATCCTAATAAATATGCGATTCAAGACGCTAAAAACGCACTTATAATGGAAGAAACATTAAGGAGAAAGAAATAATGAGAGTTGCAATAATTGGAGTAGGTTCTCAAGGATTTAAGTATGCAAAATTAATAGCTAGTGAGATTAAAGATTTAGAAATTAAAGCTTTAGTTAGGATAAACGAGATAAGAGAATCTTATTTTAAAGATTCTAATATTAATATCTATAACGAGGTAATTGATTTATTAAATGATATTGATAATAACAAAATTCAAATTGATTCATTTATTATTACTACACCTCACAAAACGCATAAAGATATTGCGCTAAGCGCACTAACTCGAGGTATAAATGTACTACTAGAAAAGCCTGTTTCTTATATTTTAAGTGAGGCTTTAGAGATAAATAATTGTTATTTAGAAAACAAAAAGAAATATCCTAATCTATTATACGGAGTTATTTATCAAAATAGACTTCTTGCAACAAATAAATATCTAAAAGATATAATTGAATCTAAGAAATACGGCAATATTCTTAATGTAAATATCATTAATAATGGTTTCTTTAGGCCTCACTCTTACTTTTCAAGTTCTAAATGGAGAGGAACATATAAAACAGAGGGTGGAGCATTACTCATAAATCAAGCTTCACATTCTCTTGATTTAATTTATTATTTATTTGGCTTACCTAAGTCTTTATACGGAGTAACTAATACGCAAGTACACAAAATAGTGGCTGAAGATACAGTCAGTGCAATCTTTAAATATGATAACTATAACATTAATTATACTTCTTCTTTAAATGATCCATTTAATACAACGGTATTTGAAATAACATTCGAGAAAGCTAAAATATCCATTAAAGATGATAAGATTTATCTATATGAACTCGATAAGGATTATGATAGTTATTTAAATGAGGAGGTTAATCTATTTATTAAACCCACTTATAATATCAAAGAAATAAGTTTAGAAAAAAGTGACCCTTATAAAGATATATTTAATGATTTTGCAAGTGGTATAGTAATTAATGGAATGGAAGGTATGAATAGTCTTTATATGATAAATGCATTAACTATCTCATCATACACAAAAAAGGCAATTGATTTAAGCCTTGATTCTAGTTATATCAATAAATTTAATGAATCATATCAAGAAATACTTGATAAATTAATTATTAAAGAAAACAAGTAAAACAAATATATATTATTTTCATATAAAATAAGATATAATTTAAAAGGTGATTTTTATGTTTACAGAATTATTAGCTCCAGCTGGAGACTTAGATTGTTTTAAACAAGCAATATATAATGGTGCAGATGCAGTATATCTTGCAACAGAACGTTTTGGTGCTAGAGCTTATGCAAAAAACTTTACATTAGATGAACTTAAGATTGCACTATCTTTAGCTCATCAAATAGGTAAAAAAATATATGTTACAGTTAATACTATGTTAAAAGAGAGTGAACTAGATAGCTGTAAAGAATATGTTAAAGTACTTTACAATATGGGAGTTGATGGTATTATCGTTGCAGACTTTGCGATGATTAATTACATCATTAAACATTGTCCTAATATGGAAGCCCATATGTCTACTCAAGTTGGTATCAAAGATTTAAATGATGTCTTCTTCTTTACAGAACTTGGTGCCAAACGTTGTGTACTAGCTCGTGAAGTATCATTTGAGGAAATTAAAGATATTAAGTCTAAATCAAATATGCCTCTTGAAATATTTGCACACGGTGCACTTTGTGTATCATATAGTGGTGGATGCCTATTCTCTTCTATGTTAACACTTAGAAGTGGTAACAGAGGAAGATGTGCTCAAAACTGCCGTAGAGATTATAAACTATATAAAGATAACAAACTAGTTGAGGAAGGTTTCCATCTTTCAATGAGAGACTTAAATACTAGTGATTACTTAAAAGACTTAAGTTCTATTGGTGTAGATAGTTTAAAGATTGAAGGTAGAATGAAGGATAGCGAGTACGTTAAGATTGTAGTAAGCGAATATAGAAAAAAGCTAGATAATCCTCTTTATAACCCTCAATTACTAGACACTATATTCCATAGAAACTATACTAAAGGATTCTTATTTGGTGAAGATAAAGGTCAAATAGTTGATATACGTAAGAAAAACAATGAGGGTGCATTGATTGGTACAATTGATTCAATAGAAGGCAACTTTACAAGACTAAATCTTTCAAGAAATCTTCAAGTAGGAGATAGAGTAAGAATTGCGGGAGCTGATGATTACTTCTTTACTGTAGATCAAATGTTTGATAACAAACTAAAAGAAATCAAATCCTCTTCTTCTTCATGTCTAGTTAACATATATAGACAATTTCCTAAAAATACTCAAATCTATAAGATGATAGATTCATCAATAGATCTAACTATTACTAATGAATTTAAGCGTGGTATTGATATTGTTGCAAGTGGAAGTGTAGGCACTCCTTTAACATTAACGACAACAATAGATGGTAAAACATTTACTAAAACTAGCACTTCTTTATTTGATAGTGCTAAATCTAAGCCAATTGATACAGATACTTTGACAAAACAATTAGCTAAATTTGGTGATTCTTCTCTTTACTTAAATAAAGTTATAAATAACTTAGATGGTGATCTATTTATGACTATTTCTTCTATTAATGAAGTTAGAAGAAATTTAATTGAAGAAATCACTTCTTACTATCAAGGCGAAAGAGACGACTTTATTGATGATATTTCAATTGAGCCAATCAATTATATAGAAAATAATGAAGTTAATCTATCATGTTATTGCACTACTAAAGAACAAGCACAAGTATGTAAAAAACTAGGTATTAAAACTATATATGATGAATCTAATTATTCACCATATGTAGATGCAAAATACAAAGAATCAGGGGATACTATTTTGATTGGTTCATATGGTGGTATTTATTATTATAAGGGTAAGGCCAAATTAGTATCTGATTATTCATTTAATGTATCTAATAGTGATTCTATTTATTATTTACATAAATGTGGTATAGATTTAGTTACTATGTCTCTTGAGATGAGTTACCCTGAATTAAAAAACACTCTAGAAAGTTATAAAGTTAAATATAATACTAATCCTAATGTAGAAATTATAGTTTATGGACATCAAAACTTAATGACTTTAAAGTATTGTCCTTTGAAGCGATACAAAGAATGCGGAGATTGTCAAAACCATAAATATGAACTTGAAGACTCTTATTCTAAATTTCCTACATCTAGAAAAAACTGTATAACTCATATTTATAACGATAAAGCTTTGAATTTAATTGATGATTTAGCTGATGTATTAAAACTTACTAAAAATATCAGATTAAGCTTTACTATTGAAGATGAAGCTGAAACAGCTAAAGTTATTAAGGAATACTTAGAAAAGTTAAGTACTCCAAGTTCAAACAAATCATATTTCAACAAGAAACATGATACTAGAGGCTACTATAAAAGAGAAATTTTATAATTAAATACACGCAAAAAAATGATTGTGATACCAACTCACAATCATTTTTATTTTCAAATTACATATTTTTAGTGTCTATTGTTTCCAAGTCCAATTCAAATATTGATAACATCATATCTTTAGCTTTGGCGTCGTCGATACATGTATACAATATAAAATCAAGCACATAAGCTGAAAAGTCTATATTAGTAAATTCTTTTGCAAAAGTTTTTGCACCAACCTCAACTAAAGCCTTATCTTTTAAAACTTCTTTATTAAATGAATTATCATTATCAACTATTATACTATTCATAGTTTTAATTAGATAAAAGAATAGTGCATAAGCTATAGATACATCTTTAATTTTATCTTTTTCAAGCTTAATTCCATAATGATTTAATTTTTTATACACACGATTAATGTTTTCATTATTAATAATTATTTTATTAGGTGATTTAAAACAACTTAATGTATAATTGTCTTTTAAATCATTTAAATCAACTATGCTTAAATTATATTCCTTAACTAAATCATCTAACTTTTTATCTTTAAACTTAGCTGCTAATTTAACCGAATATTCTATAAAATCATTGATGTAATCTTCACTTTCAAAAGAAATCTTATCGTTAAGTTTAGATGTATTTAATTGATATTTTGCAAATACTAACCCATTAGTATTTAACAATTTATTTAAAGATATCTCAATTTCATCCATATTTAAACCTTCACTTTTAAAACTTATAAACTAAAAATAATTATTTTATTTATCTAATTCCTTATCAGGAATAGCCTTAGCTTTTAATCCTACAACCTCATCACAAGGAAGTGTAAACACAATACCATGAGCGTCAGTTGATAAACCACAATGAGTATTAATTGATACTAAAATGTTTTCCTTAATTGCTTCATCTGCAAGAATTAATACAATTTCTTTTTCAGGTGTAAGTAAGATTTTAAATTTAGCTAATGTTTCTTCTTTAGCAGTACCTCTACCGCTAATTACAGTTCCACCTTTAGCACCAGCCTCTCTAGCCGCATCCATTACTGCCTCAGAGAAACCATTATTGACAATTACAAGTATTAAATCAAAATTTGACTTTGACATTCTAATCCTCCATATTTGTTAAGAATTTATAAGCATTTATTCCAACCATTTGTGATAGTGAAACAGTAAAAGCAACACCTTGAGCATCTTTTACTTTAAAATATTTATCTTCATATGCTGCAAGAATATCTTTTACATTAGTTTCTTTAACAATTGAAATAATTACTGCTTTTTCTGTTTTATTTAAACCTAGGTATGCAAGAATTTGCTTACTTGCAAGTCCATTACCATATAGTACTAGACTTGTAGTAACATCAAATCCTTCTAAAACTGATGTATAGAAATCAGCTTTCTTTCTATTAACTATTGTGATAAGCACCTTTAATTTAACAGGTGCATCTACTCTATTTTTTGTCTTATCCATAAAGTCACCTCTTAGAAATTAATGATTGTGTTATCGTCATTTGTATTAGAGATTTCTTTCATTCTCTTTCTATGAATTATAGCACGTTCTGCAGTTGACTTAAATCCAAGTAATTGAATAGTAATAAGTGGCGTCATCGCAACCATCGCAACTACTCCGTATCCGTTATTGAATATATTTTCAGGACAAAGTACTGTACAAGCACCAAGTGCAAGTGGTAGTACGAATGTTGAAGTCAATGGACCTGAAGCAACACCACCGGCGTCTGAAGCAATACATGTATAAATACGTGGTACAAAGAATGATAAACCAAAGATAATTAAATAACCTGGAATTAAATAATATAGGATTGAGAAATTAAATATTATACGAATCATTGATAACATCATTGATAAACCTACAC
Organism: uncultured Eubacteriales bacterium; assembly: GCA_963628445.1. Taxonomy (GTDB): domain Bacteria; phylum Bacillota_I; class Bacilli_A; order Acholeplasmatales; family Anaeroplasmataceae; genus JAEELC01. The sequence goes on along the minus strand of CAVGEZ010000024.1, from coordinate 7,194 downwards.
CAATTGATAAGGCAATTAATAATGTTTTCTTTGATATAGCACCCATTGTTACATCATCTACTTGATGTGTTAAAGTTCTAACAGCAGGTTCAGCAAGTACTGTTAAAGCACCAATGATAAAGCCAACGATTATTAAGGCAACAGGATTTGATGCAAGTTCTGTACCTATCTTAAATCCTATAGGAAGAAAGCCAATTGAAGCAGCTGATAAGAATATTACTAAACCGACAAAGGCATATAAGATACCCATAATCATAACCTTGATTGCCTTAGATGGAAGTTTAATAAATATTACATCAATAATCATAAAGAATCCAAAGATACAAAGTAGCGCAATTGCAATAGATTTAGCGTGTTCTCCTATAATTTCAAATATATGACTTGCATTAGTATTTAATGCATAATCCGCTCCATTTTTAACTGTTTCATTATAACTTGAAACTGTTGAATCTAAGTTCTTAATAGTTAATCCTAAAAGTATTACAACAATGATTGGTCCAATTGATGATAAAGCAATAAGACCGAATGAGTTTTCTTTTCTATCTCTTCCACCAACAGTAAATGATAAACCTGCACCAAGTGCCATAATAAATGGTACAGTTACAGGACCTGTTGTAACTCCACCAGAGTCAAAGCTTATCGCAACAAAGTCTCCATTTCCTGAGAATATTAATAGAGATACAAACGCAAATAACATCATATAGAAATATAATAATATTTGTGTTAAATCCTTCTTAGTAATAATTTTAAGTACTCCAATTACAGTAAATATACCAACACCAAGACCAATCGCAATAATAAGCACCATATCACCACTAAGTCCCATCATTGAAGGTATAGCATCCTTCAATTGAGCTGCTAGTACTGATAAATCAGGTTCAGCTATAGTAATTAATAATCCTAGTACAAAACATACAAATAATACTACTTTCATCTTTTTAGTTTGAATAAGTGTTGATCCAACCTCTTTACCCATAGGTTCAATAGCTAAATCGATACCTACGTTAAATAAAGAAATACCAAGGATTAAGAATAGCGAACATATAATAAATGCAGCAATTTCGCTACCTGTTAAATTAATAATTCTAAACAACGCAAGTAAGCAAACTAGCACTGAAATAGGTAATATAGAAGCAACAGCTTCTTTAAACTTATCTAGTAGTCTTTTAAACATAAAAATCACCTTTCCTTTCATAAATTTTTGTCTAATTTTATTATATTGATTTTTTAAATCTATTCAATAATTAAGCCTTGATTTTAGACATAATTTTCTATATTGTACAAAGAAAAAAAGCACTCTATTTAAAATAGAATGCTAATACAATAATTATAGTAAATAAGAATACTTATAAATGATATTATAATTTAATTATTTCAACAATTGAATCATGCTTTAATTTTTGAATTTAGGAAAACATACCTACTAAGAAAGGCATGAAAGGAAGCCATGAGAAGTCCTTAGACATTTGTGACATAATAGCAGGTAAATCAAATCCAAGGCCATAAGTATACGATGTATAAATCATAGTACAATATACAATAGAACTAGCTACAATAATTAGTGTAAATGGTAACATTATTAAGAAGTTCTTCCAGAACCATGAAAGTCTATTATATCCACCAACCATTTTTCTGCTTTCAACAAATACATAATTCTTATCTTCCTCATCAAAGCGAATATATCTAAATCTAGGTGATGGACGAGCAAGAAGTTTAATAAGTACTAATAAATGTATTACAGGGCAAAGCATAATTAAAAGTGCAGGTATTGCAATATGATATATAAGAAATAAACCAAGTGCAGTTTTTAGTAAAATAACAACAAAATAGAATAAGGTAGGGATAAATGTAATAATTGTAACAAGACATAAAATGTATGTAATCATATGTGCAAATGATTCCTCATATACAAATATATTCCAAATAAAGTTTATAGGAGCCACTTCTTCTCCTTTTATCATTGGAGTAAAAGTTATTACATTTATAAGCCATGGAACAGGCATTTTAAATAGTTCACTTTTCAAGTTATTTTCTTCACAATATGTTTTTGCAAATTCATTCCAATATTCAAGTGATTTATTAATGTATGCAACCATTGTAAAGAAAAATACTAAAGTAGTCGAAACATTACCTAATAATTTAACTAATCTATAAGTAAAATTATGATTAAGTGCAAATACACTTTTATCAATAAATTTAAGTATTAATGTAAAAAATAATTTTAATCCAATACAAATAAGTGAATAATTTAAAAACTCTTCAGTTAAATTATTTTTATCACCTTTATTAACAAATTTAGAGTAAATTGTAAATGCTGACATTAGTATAAATACAATTAATCCAAGCCATCTACTTTTAGATTGTTTTATACCATATTTACTTGCTTTTTCTCTTTTTCTTGAAACAACACAAGAGGAATCTAATTTCTCCGCTAAAGTCATAAACAAATCTCTCCTAAATAATTTATTTAATTTTAGCAAATACACCTTATATTTGTAAAGTTATTTTATTAGTATTTTAGTCTTTTACTCAAAAAAAGTGACTATTTCTAATCACTTTTCTTTCGTGTTATAATTCAAAGTTATGTTCAAACTTATCTATAAGCTTATTTTGACAATATCTATATTCATTCACATAAAACAAATCTAAATATGGTTTTAAATTCTTCCAACTTAATTCCTCATATCTAACAAGTATTGGATAAAAATATACATGATTATTATTTGCAGCTTGTAAATCAAGCATTGCGTCCCCAATCATTAATACATTATCTATCATATAGTGTTTAGATAATTCTTTAATACATTTTTCTTTAGTACCATCTGTTTGTGAACATAATACACTAATTAAACTATTTAGTCCAAGTCTAGTCCATTCAGCTTCTAAAGCTTCTTTATTAGCACTTGATACTACACAAATATCAGCCTTAGTTGCACATTCGCCTAATACTTCTTTTACATTTTTAAATAATTGTACATCTTCTTCTTTTAAATTTGATATGAGTTTATTAGTTAAATTAGACCACTCTAAGCATTTTTTTAAAATATTATAATCATGAGTTTCTAAATAATTAATTAAAGCTTGATTTGAATATGTATTTGATTCATTAATGAATTTATCAAAAATATCTAATTCATCAATTTTCTTAAAATTGTCATTTACATAGTGCAATGCTTTATTAAGACCTAGAAAACGATTGATTCCTCTAGTTTTAGAATATAAATTGATATTTAGCCAATAAGTCATACAAGGCGCTTCATATTGTGCTAAATCAAATGTTTGAATAAATGCTGGTCCGAAGCATTTTGTATGTTTAACAGTCATTGAATCTACAGCACAACCATCTGAATCAACACAAATTAAATATTTATGTTTAGGTTTAAAATTTTCTAAGCTCATAATTTCAATTCCTCTCTTCCACAGAATGCATCAACACTTGAAACACCTCTAAATGTATCTTTACCTACTAGCTTTTCTACTAAGGCATCTAATGTATGATTTTGTTTGTCATAACAATTAATATATGTTTGTACCTCTGGTACATCAAATAAATGGAATGGACAAGCTAAAGATACAAATATAATAGGTAATTCGTGAGAATACCAAGGTACATCAAGGCTTCCTTTAGTAAATGCCCAATTTAATCTTTGTACAGTACCATTTCCTCCAATGTTTGCAAGATAGATTACTGCATCATATTTAGCCTTAACTGACTCAATTGAGGTTTTTTGTGCATATAACTCATTCATTATCTTAAGTAATTCTTCTTTTGTTGCATGTTCTAACTTTTTCTCTAAAGATTCAAATACACTAACCTCAAAGCCTTCTCTCTCTAACAAGCCTTTAAAGTAATCAATATAATTAACGCCGCGAGCAAATATAGAACCAAATTTAGATAATGCATTAGTTGATTCAAGTGGAACAATTAAAATCTTCTTATATTTATTAGGATCTAGTGGTAAAACATTATCATTATTCTTCACAAGAGTAATTGCATCGCTTGAAATAGATTTTGCAACAGCCTTGTATTCATCTTTTCCTACATTAGATAGTAATTCTTCACTAGTTTGATTGTCTTTCTTATTTAAGTTTAAATGTGCTTTTAATGCAAGTATTCTAGCTACAGCCTCATTTAATCTATCAAGAGAAATTTTACCACTTTCTACACTAGATAATACATAATCTAAATCTTCTTTATAATCATTATAGAATAATAACATATCACATCCAGCGTTGATCGCAAGAGTTAATAATTCACTTCTTTTGTTTATACCAGTAAATCCAACCATATGAGTTGCGTCTGTTATAACTAGACCATTAAATCCAAGTTTTTCTCTTAACAAATTAGTAATAATTTCTTTAGAGATTGTTGCAGGAATTAATTTTTCACCATTTGGATTAAAATGCTTTTGATAACTTGGAAGCATTATATGTCCAATCATTACAGCCTCTAAGTCATTATCAATTAATGTCTTATAAACATCTCCAAATGTTTTGTCCCATTCTGTGCAAGATAAAGTATTAACATTATAAGATAAATGTTGATCACGCTCATCTACACCATCTCCTGGGAAATGCTTAGCACAACAAGCAATACCTTCTTTATGAGCTCCTTTTAAGTATTCGAGAGAATAATCACGCACTAATTTAGAGTCGCTTCCAAAACTTCTAGATGAAATTATAGGATTATGGAAATTCATATTTATATCTACTACAGGAGCAAATGTAATATTACATCCACAAGCTCTAGCTTCTTTAGCACTAATTTCACCTAGTTTATAAGCATATTCTTTATTTTGAGTTGCACCAATCTTTACTCCACAACCAATTTCAGTACCATTTGAACATGCACCGTTTCCACCACTTTCAGCATTTGATGCAACAAGTAGTGGAATATCAGTAGCACTTTGAAGAGTATTAATCATTGTCTGTAAAGTACGTGAATCTCTATTAGTATATCTAACACCACCAAACTTACGTTCACCTACTAAAGCTTCTAATTGAGCTTTGTCTGTAGTGTTAATCATATCAACAAATAATTGTTTTACTTTGTCTAAAGTTGACATTTTATTTAGAGTTTCATTTACCCAATTAATATCACTTTCATTTAAATAAAATGGTTTTTTAGTTAAATCTATCATAATACTCTTCACCTATTCTTTCACTTTTAAATCTTTACACAAACATCGTATGCGCTCTTAATAGCGTGTTCTATGTTAGAAGGTCTCTCACCAGCACAATCACCTACATAGTTTATTGGCTTATCAATATTTTCTACATTTGGCAACACTTTAACGCTTGATAAGGCATTTACAATTGTGTCACAAGCAATAAATTCTTTTCCTATTTCTTTTCCTTCACTATCTATAACAATAGTCTCAACACCATATTCAGTGAATTTAGAAATCTTATGTAATGTATATTGTTTTACATTATATTTCTTAAAGTCAGCTAACATAAATGGTAATATTGTTGAAGACTCTTCGCTTGCAATCTTATCACGCATTTCAATGATTGATACATCGTATCCCTTACTAGCTAGATATTCTGCAGTTTCACTACCAACAAGTCCACCTCCGCACACCGCAATACGACCATATGGCATTTCTTTTTCAGCAAGTACATCCCATGAATCTAGTACATTAATATTATCTATTCCTTCAATATGAGGTCTTAGAGATTTAGCACCTGTTGCGATAACTATTTCATCATAATCTTTAGCTTCACTTGATACAAATTCATGACCTAACATAAATTTAACATTTAGAGTTTTCAATACATTTGAATAATATACTAAACTTCTCTTCATTTCACTCTTTCTAGGAGGAACACAAGCAATATTGATTTGACCACCTATTGCAAGTTCTTTATCGCATACTGTTACATCATGTCCTCTTAATGCAAGAACTCTTGCAGACTCAAGACCAGCTATACCAGCACCTACAACTAATACTTTCTTTATAGTATCAGCTTTAGTTATAGCTTCACGTTCACCTTCAAATCCGTTAACTGCATTTAATACACAGCTAACAGCCTTGCGTCCCATAATTGCATCAGTACAACCCTTATTACACATCATACAACGTCTAATAGAGTTTGCCTCACCTTTTTCAAGCTTATTAGCAATTTCAGGATCAGTTAATAAGTTTCTACCAAATGCAATATAGTCAGCATATCCTTTTTCTAAAAGATCTTCTGCCATCTTAGTACTTGCAACTCTACCTACAATACTAACAGGAATAGATACCGCATTCTTTATAGCCTTAGTTTCTTCTAGCATAAATGCATATCCTCTAGTTTCCATTGCAGGAATTGTATCATTCATATTACCTGTATGGTTAGCTTGAGCTACATGAATCATATTAACAGAATGAGCCTCAAGTAGTTTTGCAAATTCTACTGCTTCTTCTATTTCAAGTCCACCCTTACCTTGTAATACTCCACCTTCATGTTTAGTAACGATAGGTAACTTATATTCAATAGTAATATTAGGACAAACTTCTCTAATCTTATCAACTACAAGTAGTGCAAACTTAGTTCTATTTTCAAAACTTCCACCAAATTCATCTGTTCTCTTATTTAATATCTTAGAACATAGTGAACCACATAATCTGTCCCCATGTACTTCAATTACATCAACACCAGCTTGTTCAGCACGCTTTGCACAAGCTGCAATAACATCAACGATTTCAAGTATTTCTTCCTTTGTTACCTCAGATACAAAGTGAAGCATATCATAGTGAAGTAAGTCTAGTGCTTCCTTTTGTTTACCTTCTTTAAATAAAGACATTAATTTAGCCGCATGATATTCAGGATAGAAAATTTGTACGCCTAGTTTAGCTCCATATTTATGAACCTCATCAGCTAAGGCCTTATAAGAGGCAATTTGACTATCATTAAATAGTTTTGGAGTAGGAGATATAGTCATAATAGGTGTAACGTCACCAATTACAATATACGCACATCCACCTTTAGCTAAAGATGTATAGAAATTAAATGACCTCTTGCCAATTGATCCATCACGCTCTTCATATCCTGTAGTAAGAGGTGGAAACATAATTCTATTCTTTAATGTAATATTTCCGCATTTTAAAGGTTCTAATAATTTCATAAATCTATATACTCCTTATTATTTATTCTCTTTATCTAAAGCTTCCCAAATACCACTTAAATACATAGCACCTAGTGCTCTGT
>CAVGEZ010000023.1:0-26696 GCA_963628445.1 uncultured Eubacteriales bacterium | reverse complement strand
TAACTGTTTAATAATTTCGTTTATTTATTGTCATATGTTCAGTTTTCAAAGACCTAAAGCATAAAGCCTTTTGTATTATATACCTTAAACCTTTCAATGTCAAACACTTTTTAAAATATTTTAAGATATACAAGTGGTGGTCAGGGTTGGTTTCGAACCAACGAACCCGAAGGATCAGATTTACAGTCTGACGCGTTTAGCCTCTTCGCTACCTGACCATGTATATTAAACTATAACCTTTAAAGTCATAGCGCTTTTTCATTATATAACATCTGCTAGATTAAATCAATAGTTTTTTTAAAATATTTTTAAATCTCAACTTTCAATAGAAAAAGAGCCTTGATAGACTCTTATTTCTTTAATTTCTTTTCTAGTTCAACTCTAGACATCATTATGATTCTTTTACAACCGACACATTCAAGTTTTATATCAGCACCAGTTCTGACTATCTTCCATTCATGACTTCCACAAACATGAGGCTTTTTAGTTTTTACTATTTCATTTAATTCAAACATAATTATTCTCCTAAAATCTTATTAATAAATTCCATCATTTCCTCATCTGAGTTAAATTTTAATGATAATTTATTATTAGTAATATTAGCTTTAAAATTATATTTATTATTTAAATCTTTTTCATAATTAGTATAGGTTAGCGATTTAGTCTTTCTTTGAGGCACTTTTTTATCTTCACCAGAGACTAATTTTTCACATTCTCTAACGGATAAGTTCTTTTCAATAATTTGATTAGCTAAATCTAATATTTTAGACCTATCCATTAATTTAGATAAAGCTCTCGCATGACCCATAGATATTTTTTTCTCATCTACTAGAGTTTGAACTTCTTGAGGTAGATTTAATAATCCCAACATATTAGTAACATAGGATCTAGATTTACCAACCTTAACAGCTACTTCTTTTTGACTCATATCAAGTTCACGCATAATTTGATTATATGCTTTAGCTTCCTCAATTGCAGAAAGATCTTCTCTTTGAAGGTTTTCTATTAAAGCTAGTTCAATCATCTTAGACTTCTCATATTGTCTAACTATTGCAGGAATAGTTTTAAGTCCTGCAAGTTTACTTGCTCTAAAACGACGTTCTCCTGCTATTATAATATAAGAGTCACCTACGCTCTTAACTATAATAGGTTGAATTACACCATGTTCTTTAATAGAATCAGATAATTCTTTTAATTCAGTATCATTAAAAACATATCTAGGTTGATATGGGTTTGGTTTTATTTTCTTTAAAGGTAATTCCAAAATTTCTTCTTTGAAATCTGGTTCTGTAACATTTTCATTAATTAGGTCTTGTAATGTTTTCTTGTTCATTTCTAATTACCTCCTTAGCTAATTCCTTGAATTGCTTTGAAGCTGATGAGTGCTTTGCATATTCACATACACTCATTCCGTAATTTGGAGCTTCTTGAGTTTTAACGTTAGTAGTAATTATAGTTTTAAATACTTTACCTTTAAAACATTCTTTAATTTCATTAACAATTTGCCAACTTGATTTAACTCTCTTATCAAGCATTGTACATAATATACCTTCAATATATAAAGTTTTATTATTAACTTTCTTTTTATTTTGTACCACTTTAATAGTATTTAATAATTGCGTTAAACCATCAATTGCTAAAAACTGACATTGAACAGGTATGATAATACTATCGGCTGCGTAAAGACTAGATATAGTTAAAAGTCCTAATGAAGGTGGACAATCTAAAATAATATAATCATAATCTTTTCTCACCAGTTCTATTTTTTCACTTAAGATAAATTCTCTATCAACATTATCTAATAATTTAACTTCAAGGCTTGATAATTCTATATTAGAAATAACCATATCAACTTTACTAGTTTTAGGTTTTACAATAGCACTTTTAATTAAAATATTATCCATTATAACATTATATATAGAACTATGTGCATATCTATCAACACCTAAAGAAAGAGTTGCACTTGCTTGAGGATCCATATCAATGAGTAGGACAGTTTTATTTTGTTTTACTAGAGCGTCAGCTAAATTTACTGCTGTTGTAGTTTTACCTACTCCGCCCTTTTGATTAGTTATAGCTATAACTTTGGCCATATTTCCTCCTACTTTATTGGGTTTTGTTTAATCTTCGCAAATGCTCTAGGATATTTTTTAGGGCATTCTTTTACTTTTTTAATAATAATTATATTTCTTTCTCCATATTCATATGGTAAATCGAAATGCTTAACTTCTAAAATTTCTCCACCTAAAGTTTTTATTGCGTTTCCTGCCTCTTTAAGTTCTTCTTCATAATCCTTAGACTTCATCGCAATAAACACTCCACCGACCTCAACAAGTGGCATGCATAATTCAGCTAGCATATTAAGTCTTGCAACAGCTCTAGCTGAAACTATATCGTATGATTCTCTCTTAGTTAGAGCCCAATCTTCTGCTCTTGAGTGGTAAGCTTTTACATTAGCAAGTTCGATTTTAGAAACTAATTCATTTAAGAAATTAATCCTTTTATTTAATGAATCTACTATATCAACTGTCAAACTATCTTCAACGATAGCACAAGGTACACTTGGAAAACCTGCACCTGCACCAACATCGCATAAAGTTTTTCCTTTAACATCATAGCTTGATAAAAGTAACATAGAATCCAAAAAATGTTTAATGTATACTTCACGCTTTTCTGTAATAGCTGTTAAATTTGTATGAGTATTATAATCAACTAAAAAAGAGAAGTATCCTTCTAACTTATTTAGCATTGAATCATTTAAATTAATATTGTATTTAGATACTTCTTCTTTAAAATTCATATTATTTTCCTCTTCTTAGCATTTCAAGATATACAGATAACACTTGTATATCAGCAGGGTTTACACCTGAAATACGGCTTGCCTGTCCTAATGTTTTAGGCATAATCTTCTTAAATTTTTCTCTAGCTTCAAGCGCAATATTATCAATATTATCCCAATCAATATTATCAGGGATAACCTTACTATCTAAAGCGTCTAACTTTAAAGCTTGAGCCTTAGCTTTTTTAATATATCCTTCATATTTTGTTTCAATTTCAACTTGTTCTAATACCTCATCAGAATAAGATATATCTAATAAGTTTCTAATATTAACAAAATCAATTTCAGGACGCTTAATAATTTCTATAGCTTTAATAGATTCCTTTAATGGACTAGAGCCAATAGAAGCTAAATATTCATTGTTTTCCTTACTCATTACTACATTAGTAGTTTTTAAGTATTCAGTACATGCTTTAATATCCGCTATCTTCTTAATTAAACGATCATGTTGTTCTTCATTAATAAGTCCAAACTTATAACCATATTCTCTTAAACGAAGGTCTGCATTGTCATGTCTTAATAATAATCTATATTCAGCACGAGATGTTAATAATCTATATGGTTCATTAGTTCCTTTTGTAACTAAGTCATCAATTAAAACACCAATATAAGCTTCATCTCTATGTAATATAAATGGATCTTTTCCTTCTATCTTAAGACCTGCATTAATACCTGCCATTAAACCTTGACAAGCTGCCTCTTCATAACCTGATGTACCATTAATTTGACCGGCACAGTATAGATTTTTAATAATCTTAGTTTCAAGTGTAGGATTTAAATCAAGTGGGTTAATTGAATCATATTCAATAGAGTATGAATATTTAATTACCTCACAATTTTCAAGTCCTGGAATAAGTCTAATCATCTTGTCTTGAATAGCTTCTGGCATTGATGTTGAGAATTCACCTAGATATGTTTGATCCCACTCTAAGCTTTCAGGTTCTAAGAATATTTGATGTCTATCTTTATCTGCAAACTTTAAGATCTTAGTCTCAATTGATGGACAATATCTTGGTTCAACACCAGATATTACTCCACCATACATTGCTGACTCATGAATATTATCTGATATTATTTTATGAATCTCTTTATTAGTATAAGTTAAATAACAAGGAATATTAACCTTCTTTATTTGATCATATCCTGGATCAAATGAAAACTTATATGGATATGTTTCACCTGGAGCCAGTTGAGATTTTGAAAAATCAATTGTACTAGCCTTTACACGAGGTGGTGTACCTGTTTTAAGTCTTCTTACATCAAAGCCTAATTCTTTTAATTGTTTAGAAATTCCTTTACTTGTTCTTTGATCATCAGGTCCTGATTCATGTACATTATGTCCTCTAAAAATTAAACTAGCTAAATAAGTTCCTGTAGTTAAAATAACACTAGTTGATGTAAATATCTTTTTATCCTCACATATAACACCTTTAACAGTCTTATCTTCTACAATTAGACTATCTACATAAGCTTCATATAAACTTAAGTTTTCTTGATTACTTAAATGCTTATACATCTCTTTAGAATACATTACCTTGTCATTTTGACTACGTAAAGCTCTAACAGCAGGTCCTTTAGAAGAATTTAACATCTTTATTTGAAGTCTTGTTAAATCAGCATTCTTACCTTGGTATCCTCCAAGTGCATCAATTTCTCTTACTACAACACCTTTAGCTGGTCCACCAACAGATGGGTTACAGGGCATTGAACCTAACATATTTAAATTTCCACTAATAAGTAGAGTCTTAAGTCCCATTTTACTAGAAGCTAGTGCTGCTTCACAACCGGCATGACCTCCACCTACTACAATAATATCATAATCCATAAGAATTCACATCCTAACAATATGATATTTTAACATTTAAAAAATGCAATGTAAAGTTAAAAAGAAAAAGGCCCTAAAGCCTTATTCTGTTAAATATGCATATAATAATTCCATAGTATTGATAATACCATCTAAATGAGTACGTTCCATACCATGACTAGATGCAACACCTTGACCAATTAATGCGCCCTTACAGTCAACACCAGCTCTCCATGCAGCACCAATATCTGAACCATAGTATGGAAAAATATCAACTGTATAATTTAAATTTTTATTCTTAGCAATATTAATTAATCTAGTAGTAAGTTCATAATCATAAGGACCACCAGAATCTTTAGCACAAATAGATACTGCAAATTCATTACCATCTAAGTCTTTACCAACGCAACCCATATCAACAGTTACAAATTCGCTAATTTTAGTAGATACAGTTGCAGCACCATGACCTACTTCTTCTTGGTTAACAAAATATACATATGTATCATATTTAGGTAATACACACTTATCTTTCATTTCTTTTAGTATACCAAGAATGCCAATAACACTTCCCTTATCATCGATAAAACGAGATTTTAAGAAACCAGAATCAGTTAATTGTGTTTTAGGATCGTAAGCAATATAGTCCCCATTTTGAATACCAAGTTTTAATACATCTTCTTTACTCTTAACTACTTCATCAATTCTTACAATCATTGTATCTAAGTCACGTTTAGCACTTCTTGCATCTTCAAATACATGTACTGATTCAGCTTTACATAATATAGTACCACTATATGTCTTGTCATCTCTTGTTAAGATTTTACAATATTCACCATCTAATGTAGGATAACTTGGTCCACCAACATTAGTAATGTTTAAAGTACCATTAGAATTAATAGATCTAACCATTAACCCTAAAGTATCAACGTGAGCACTGGTTGCGACCGTTTTAGAGTGATCACGTCCTTCAATAAATAATTCAACATTACCTTTATTAGTTAAATGTGCAGTGTATCCGAGATGTGATAATTCATCTAGTATAATCTTATCAATCTTATGTGAATAACCTGTAGGTGAATCACATAAAAATATTTTATTAATTAAACCTTTTACATATTCAATATCCATATAATACCTCTTTATAAATACTAATATAGTATATCATATTTAGATTAGATTTGCTTCTGCAATATCACTTAAATTAATAATTAATTCATTTAAATATATAGTCTCATTATTAGAATACATTATACGACCAGAATGATATTTATAGAATCCATTATCATAATATTTAATCATTATATATTTATTATTATTGATTGCATATACTAATATACTATTAATATCTTCTTCTTGATCTTCACTTAATACTATTTTATCTTCTTTTAAAAAATCATGAGTGGCTTTAGTAATTGCTTCTTTATAGCCTTCTAAAGCATCAAATGGTTTAAAATTAACACCTTTTCTATTTACACTATTATGCATGATGACCCCCTATAAATGTATTTCTTTCTATTTGATTTGAATTTTCTAGTAAACTAACAGTTCTTAAAATACTATTCTTTCCATATTTATTTCTAATACTTACAATTGATTCTAATAAATCCTCTTCCTTAACTGATGTATCATCATAAAGTGATACCTGTTTGTAATCCTTAACTAAATTATTAGCTTGAATTGATATACTTCTAATAAAACCTTCCTCTGCACTTGAAAATAATTCACTTAAAGCTTTAGAAATTATTCTATAAGAATTAGTAATAAGTGGTAAACGTATGCCTTTATGAAAGTAATTAGAATAATTAGAATAACCAATAAACAATGTTATTAAATTAGTTTTATAATGTCCTTCAGTTAGTTTAATAGTTAATTCATGTGCCATTTCAAAAATTATTTGACTAGCCATATCTTTAGTATAGTCCTTAAAAAGCACTTGTCCTTCAGATAATGACTTCTTATCCTTAATAGTAATATTCTTTACATCAGATATTGTTGCAGGATCCATCCCATGTGCATGGTCATATATTTCAAGACCAATAATACCGAATTCTTTAAGTAATATATTCTTATCTATTTCTTTAATATCATTTAAATTAAATAAACCCAACTTATTTAGTCTTAATTTAATACGAGGCCCTATACACCAGATTTTATCAAGCGGTTCAACAGTACCAATTAGTTCACTAAAGTTTTGATAATTTACCTCACCTATTTCAGATTTAGAATGTTTAGATAAGATATCAAGTGCTACTTTAGCTTGGAACATATTTTCCCCTATTCCTACTGTTACAGTTAACTTAGTTTCTTCAAACACATATTCTTTAATCTTCTTTGCAAGATCAAAATAACTCATTTGGTAATAATTCTTATATGGTTCAAGATTAATAAAGCCTTCATCTATTGAATACATAAATATATCTTCACTTGAGAAAAAATGTAGATAACATGTATAAACTTTTGCACTAGCCTCAATATATTTACTCATTCTAGGTTTAGCATATATTATAGGTATATCTTTAGGTAACTCATAAGCTCTAGCTCTACTAGATACACCAAGACTTTTTAGATATGGTGTTGCCGCAAGGCAAATTGTACCTTTACTACGTTCTATATCACATACCACTAGCGGAGTCTTAAATGGATCAAGAAGTCTTAGAACACATTCAACCGATGCATAAAAGGATTTTAAATCTATACACATATACATTCTTATCACCTTCTTTTATCTAGATGATAATGCTTAATATTACATTATAGATGTAACATTTAAAAATATTTTAAAAAAGTTAAAAAAATGATTTACATACCAGTTTAAATTGTAGTAAATCATTATATTAAAACTTATTTATAATTATAAAGAGTTAATCTCTGAGTATTCTAATTCTTCTCCATTAGTTAAGTTGATGCACCTTGATTCCTCAATGACTATTTCGTTAAAAACATAATTACCAGTAAGAATAATTATAGGAGTCATATCATTATTTATAGACACATATACTATGTTTCTAGATATTTCTTTATCTAATTGATATGATGTGTTATCTATTGAAATTGTATTTAAAAGGCTTTGATTATTAATTGATTGATTAATTGAATTGATATGACTTAAATCTTTTCTATAATCATCTATATCAATAATATTATTGTTATCATCATATATTACATCAACAAAACTATTAGTTAATATGCCATTAATCGTTTCATAATACCTCTTTGAATTTTGATCTATATCGACTATATAATAATTTTCATTTGATTCTAATACAATATTGGTATTAATTGATCTTGACCTAAAGGTGCCTGAAGAAGTTGTTGAATCAGTTATTCTAATACTATCATCACCAAAAATAACATATTTCTTAGCACTATCCCATGGCCAAATTAATCCATTAGAGCCGTAACTTGCAGCCTCTTTTACTGTTGAACCTTCAGATAGTTTTGTAAAAAATCTATTTGTAAATGTTTTTGATGAAGAAAATGATATAGATTCAGTAAATCCTATAGAAGACTTTGCTCCATTATTTATAGAATATTCAGCAATCGATATTTTTTTTGAATTGGTAGAATTAGCAGAATAACATGCTGCCCACACCGCCACCTTAGTTCGATCCATATTAATTGTTTTAGAAGTTGTTATACCTCCGGTTTTAAATTTAACTCCAAATCCCATCTCGGTCGAATTATTTTTATAACCATGTCCACTAAAAAACATGATCTCACTATTTATTTTAGCTAAATCCCGCTCATCATTAAGTAATGCTTCACTTGCAGAGGTATTTTCATATTTAATAGTTTCAAACATAGGACTAAGCTTTGTAAAAGGTATATTCAAATCAGGAATCGTACTATTACCTTTGTTATCATCATAAGCAAACATTGAAACTCTTTGTTTTCTTAATTGAATTTGATAATTTCCAGATATATTTGAATTATATAATTTGGTTGCAATATAAATAGGATTTGCTTGAACTCCTCTAAATTCTACTTTAGCATTAAGGCCAACACCTGAATCATCATCACATATTGCTCCAGTATAGGTGTTAGAAACGTGCAGTTTCGTATCTAAAGAACCATATGTTTCTACCACAAAATAAGAATCACTTTTAGGTGTATATGTAAAGTACCGTATATCACCAGAGGATACCAAAACATCATGTTTGGAATTTAAACTTAGATCAACATAAGGCTCTTCATAGTCATCTCCAGCATCAATTAATTTCGCAGTAAAGTCTAAAGTGTTTTTCGCGTTATCATATTCAAACAGATTATTATTAGAAGCAGCTCTTGCTAATTTAGTATTAAAGCAATACATTACGTATAAACTTATCACCAAGATATAGCCAAGCCTCAATATATTTCTTATTATATTTGATCTCATTAAACAATCCCTTTAGTATATTTTTCAACCAACTGGTATATACCATTATTTAAAGTAGTAAAGTTTGTGACTTTTTCCCCATCATCAATATGGTAGTTGTCAATTCGATATTCGCAATTTGTATAATATAATATTATTATATAGGAAGAAACGACTTTATAATTATATTTATAATTTGGCACCACCTTAACATCTAATATCTCTTTTATAAAATCATTGTCTAAATTTTCATTATTATAATAGACAACATTTTCATCATAATTAACAACTTCAATTTTAATAAAATCTTCACTGTTTGATTTGATATAACTAGATATTTTTCTAGGATGATACATTATAGTTAAAGCTACCAACACTATTAAAAGAATCGAAATAACAATTGAAACGGAAATAATCACTTTCATTCTAATATTCTTTTTTTTCATATTAATCACTCATTTCTCTTTCATATTAATACCTTTTTAGTATATTTAATTTTACCATAATAATATAATGCATTCAAACAAACAAAAAAATCAGCAGCCTTATAAAAAGCTGCTGAGATTATTATTTATTCCATTTCCAATTCTTAACTTCGTCGATATCTTCACCATAATCATCAATATGTTGTTTATGATATACTAAAGTATCGCGCATCTTTTGAATTAAGTATGCCTTTTTATCACCTAACCCTTGGATAGCATTTAATGCATCAATAACAAGGTGGAATCTATCGATCTTGTTTTGTACACGCATATCAAAAGGAGTAGTGATTGAACCTTCTTCCTGGTATCCTCTTACGTGTAAATCACGATTATGTCTTCTATAAGTTAATTCATGAATTACAGTTGGATATCCATGGAATGCGAAAATGATAGGCTTATCTTTTGTGAATATTGTATCATATTCTGCATCAGTTAATCCGTGAGGATGTTCTTGAGATGGTTTTAATTTGAATAAGTCAATTACATTGACAAATCTAATCTTAAGTTCCGGCATATTTTCTCTTAAGATTGATGTAGCTGCTAAAGCCTCAAGGGTAGGAGTTTCACCACAACCAACCATTACAACATCTGGTTCACTTCCTTGGTCATTACTTGCCCATTGCCAAATAGATAGACCTTGTGAACATTCAGCTACAGCTTCTTCCATAGATAACCATTGTGGACGTGGATGCTTACTAGCTACAATAGTATTAATGTAGTTCTTAGTTTTTAAGCAGTGATCCATTGTACAAATTAATGTGTTACTATCAGGTGGAAGATAGATTCTTGTTACATCTGGTTTTTTTGCAACCATATGGTCAATAAATCCAGGGTCTTGATGTGTAAATCCATTGTGGTCTTGTTGCCAAACTGTTGAAGATAAAATCAAGTTTAGAGAGGCAATAGGTGCACGCCATGATAATTGGTTACAAATTTTTAACCATTTAGCATGTTGGCTTACCATTGAGTCAACAATACGCATGAATGCTTCGTATGATGCGAAGAATCCATGACGTCCTGTTAATAAGTATCCTTCTAGCATACCTTCACATTGATGTTCTGATAACATTGAGTCCATTACACGACCATTTGAAGCTAGGTGGTCATCATTTTCAAGTAATTTAGAATCCCACATTCTATCTGTTACCTCAAATACTGCATTTAATCTATTAGATGCAGTTTCGTCTGGTCCAAATACTCTAAAGTTATCTGGATTCATCTTAATAACATCTCTAATATAGTTACCTAAATTAGTCATATCTTGGCTATCTTTAGCACCATGTGATTCAATATCATATGCATATGCTCTAAAATCAGGTAAACGTAAATCTTTTAATAATTTACCACCATTAGTGTGTAAATTAGCTGAAATTCTGTGTCCATAACGTGGAGCTAAAGCCTTTAGTTCAGGAATTAATTTACCATCAGTAGTAAATAATTCTTCAGGATGATAACTTCTTAACCATTCTTCAAGTAAACCTACATGTTCAGGTTTTGACATATCAATAGGTACTTGGTGAGCTCTCCAGTATCCTTCTACTTGTTTACCATCAACAAACTTAGGACCTGTCCAACCCTTTGGAGTACGTAAAACAATCATAGGCCAAACTTTTGGTGATAAATCATGCTTAACTCTAGCTTCTCTTTGATTTTTCTTAATCATCTTATAAGCTTTTTCTAAAGCTTGAGCCATAGTTTGGTGCATTACATATGGTTCTGATCCTTCAACAAAAATAGGTTCATATCCCAATCCCTTGAAATAATCTTCAAGTTGTTTATGAGGAATACGAGATAAAATTGTAGGGTTTGCAATCTTATATCCATTTAAATGCAAAATAGGTAATACTGCACCATCAGTTTCAGGATTAATAAATTTATAACCTTGCCAACCTGTTGCAGCTGGTCCTGTTTCAGCCTCACCATCACCTACTACACAACATGTAATAAGATCAGGGTTATCTAATACACTACCAAATGAGTGAGATAATGAATAACCTAATTCTCCACCTTCATGAATAGAACCTGGAGTTTCTGGTGCAACGTGAGATGAAATACCACCTGGGAATGAGAATTGCTTAAATAACTTCTTCATTCCTTCTTCATCTTCAGAAATATTTGGATAAACCTCAGAATATGTTCCTTCTAGGTAGGCGTTTGCTACAAAGAAATTACCACCGTGACCAGGTCCTGAAATATAAATCATTTCTTGATCATACTTCTTTATTATTCTATTTAAATGACAATAAATAAAATTTTGTCCTGGAACTGTTCCCCAGTGTCCTACAATTTTCTTTTTAACGTCTTCTCTTTTAAGTGGTCTTTTTAAAAGAGGGTTATCAAGTAAATATAATTGTGCAGCAGATAAATAGTTAGCTGCATTCCAGTACTTATTGATAAGTACTACTTCTTCTTCTGTTAAAGGTCCTTTAACAATCTTTTCCATAAAAAATCTTTCCTCCTTTTCTTTAGAATTTGTTACTAGAAATTATTGTAACTTTTCTAAAATTTTTGCAGTTCTTTCGTTTCCAATCATAACTAAATCAGCAAATAATTTTAATCCTTCTTCACAAGTGAATCTTGGAGCCTTATGTTCAAATAATGTGTTTACATCATTGTTGATGAAAATAACTTTTTCTTGAACTTGTTCTCCAACATTTCTTCTAACGCTACCATCTTGCATAGTTAATACAGCATTAATTTCTTCATCACCAACATTTAAAATGTTGTTTAATCTAACGCTTAATTCTTTAGTTTTAGCACCAAAGATATCATCTGTTCCAAAGATACTTGCAAACTTTGCAAATGTTTCTTCTGAATATGGTACAAATGCTACATTATTATAAGATACTCTATCAAACTTAGCTTCAATTAATGAACCAATTTTTTCATAAGTGCTATTTACACTATCAATTAAACTAGATACAGTATCTTCCTCACTCTTATAACCATATTGAGTATCGATTCTTGATGAACGAATAACTACAGCTTCATTACCCTTAATAAAAATATAGACAGGAGCTTGAAGTCCGTTTGGTAATTGTTCATTTTGTTGTCTAACTTCATATCCAACTAGTGCTTCTTTAACCTTATCAATATTATTGATTAAAGAACTAAAGTTACCAAATGCAATAAAATTTCCTTGTGCGTTTACAATTTTCATATTTAAATTCCTCATTTCTTGATTTTAATCATTTAGTTTTAATACATTTTTAATTATATCATATTTTTTATATTAAAAAAGCGCTTTCCATTAATTTTTACACTTTTTACAATATCAATTTTCTCAAATTTCGATTTATCAATCTTTTGTTTTTTCGATTTTTGTGATTTTTCACATTAATTTCACACAAAGGAGTATATTAGCTATACTCCTATATATTAGTTATTTAGATTTCTTAAGTAATTCAGCTCTTAGCTCTTCATAACCTGGTTTGTTTAGAAGTGCAAACATATTCTTTTTGTATTCTTCTACTCCAGGTTGATTAAATGGATTAACGCCTAATGTATATGCAGAAAGAGCACATGCAAATTCAAAGAAATAAATTAAAGAACCAAAGTTATATTCATTGATTTCTTTAACATCAAGTCTTAAATTTGGTGTACCACCATTAGTATGCGCAATACTAGTACCCTTCATAGCCATTTTGTTAACATAATCCATAGTCTTTCCACTTAAGAAGTTTAATCCATCTAGATTAGCTTCATCTTCTAAAATAGTAAGATCATATTCAGGTTTTTCAATGTTAATTACTGTTTCAAAGAAATGTCTCTTACCATCTTGAATCATTTGTCCTAAAGAGTGTAAATCAGTTGAGAATGATACACTTGATGGATAAATACCTTTATGATTCTTACCTTCTGATTCACCAAATAGTTGTTTCCACCATTCAGAAAAATAGTTTAATCTAGGTTCATAATTAACAAGTAATTCAACATCATAACCTTTTTTATATAAAACGTTTCTAATTGCTGCATAAATTACTGCCTCATTAGAGCTACTCTTCTTTTGACATTCAATTCTAGTATCATTTGCACCTCTCATGATTTCCTTAATATCAATTGAAGCACACGCAATAGGAAGTAGGCCTACGGCTGAAAGAACTGAAAAACGTCCACCTACATCATCAGGTACAACAAATGTTTCGTAACCTTCTTGAGTCGCAAGAGTCTTTAAAGCTCCACGAGCCTTATCAGTAGTTGCAAAAATTCTTTCCTTTGCTCCATCCCTACCATATTTTTCAATTAAAGCCTTTTGTAAAACACGGAATGCGATTGCTGGCTCAGTTGTAGTACCAGACTTTGAAATTACATTAATTGAATAGTCTTTATCTTTTAAATAGTCTAATAATTCATGTAAATAAGTAGATGATATTTGATTACCAACAAATATTACTTCTAAACCTTTATTGTTAAAATATTTTTTAAATAATTCAACAGCACATTTTGCACCAAGATAAGATCCACCAATTCCAATAGAAAGTAATACATCAGAATTAGCTTTAATCTTTTCGCTAGCCTTTAAGATTCTTTCAAATTCTTCCTTATCGTAATCGTTTGGTAAATCAAGCCAACCTAGGAAATCATTACCTTCTCCTTCTCGGCTCATTAATGTATCAAAACTTTTTAATGTATCTTGAATAGATTCATCTAATTCACTTTTAGATACAAACTTTAATACATTCTCATAATCTAAATTTAAATTATTCATAATTACTCCTTATTTGTTAATACATAATATATAAATTAGTGTGCCTAAAGCGCCTACTAAAAATCCTACAATAATACCCCAAAATACTTCTTTTGGTTTGTGTCCTAAAAGTACCTTAAGTTCTTTATTATAACCCACACTATCTTTTATTTCTTTAGGTTCATATTCCATTATCTTATTAAGCATTTTCGCATGCTTTCCAGCTTCATATCTTACTCCCATCGCATCATAAATTACAACACTTGCGAAAGCTAGTGCTATTGCAAAATCATAACCAATACCATGTTCATAGTAAGCTTCTAAAATGCCAAGAGAAGTAACAAGTGATATCATTGTTGCTGAATGGCTAGATGGCATACCACCTGTAGACCAAAATGCAGCTGGCGCTAATCTCTTTTCTTTTAAAGAGTTATACACTACTTTAGCTGATTGAGCAGCACCCATTGCTACAAAAGCACATATAATAATGCAGAGAACACGATAGGTTGTTTGTGTACTAATCTCTAAAATCATTATTTTACTTGCTCCACACCGATAACTGAAGGAACAGAATCAATTAACATGGCCTCAATACCTTCTTTGATATCCATATCAATCATTCCACAATCAGCACATGCTCCGATTATTTTTAAATAAACAATTCCATCCTTAAAATCAACAAACTCTATGTCTCCACCTTCAGCGTTCATATAAGGTCTACATTTATCTAAGACTTCTTTAATTGCATATATATCTTCATCCATACTCATAATATCACCTTAATTCTTATTAGAATAATTAGAATAACTATTACTAAATACTTTAGTACTGTTTTTATTATCAAAATTCTTTGATGTAAATTTGTTTTGTTTATTCTTCTTTTTATCTTGTTTTTTATCAAGTTCAATTTCCTTAGCTAAATCGCTAGGTAGTTCATATAAGCTTACACCAGAATACTTATTCGCATCAAAATAAATATGAGCTTCTTCCTTAATACTTGTTTCAAGTTTTAAAGTTTCTTTATCAAAGTTTTCTTCTTCCATTGGTTCAATAACACCAAAAGGTTTAGTAATCTCTTCATTTAAAGAGTCATTCTTATGTGCTTCATAATACTCTTCATCAATTCTCTTTAGTATTGCATAAGGACATAAGAAATTACAAGATTCAATAACATAATCTATAATAGTATCACTCTTATTAAAGCCCTTAATTCGTAATTTACTATCTGCAATATCAAGTACTAAATATTCATATTTATCATATATTTCTTCTATATAACGTTCTTCAAATAGAGTCTCATTATAAGCTTCCCTAACATTCTTAAGCATCATATAGAATCCTTTTTTAGTTTTTATCACCATAAAATCACCTAATATTATATTAACACTTTAATTAGATTCAATCAAAAGTGTTGCCTCACAAGATATACCTTCATTTCTTCCGATATAGCCTATTTTTTCACCAGTTGTAGCCTTAATTGATACATTATCAATACTTGTAGAAAGAATATCAGCTACATTTTGTCTTATAAGTTCTCTAATAGGAGAAATCTTAACCTTTTCTGCAAAAATCATCACATCAAGATTGACTAAATGATATCCTCTATCAAGAACCATTTTATAGCACTCTTTAAGTATAACCTTACTATCCATATTAAGTGTAGACTCTGCCGTGTCAGGAAAATGTGAACCTAAATCACCTAGTGCAAGACTTCCTAAGAAAGCATTTGCTATCGCATGAAGCACAACATCCGCATCAGAGTGTCCAGCTAGCCCTAAAGGATAATCAACCTTAACTCCACCAAGTATTAAATCTCTACCTGCCTCAAATCTATGAGTATCATATGCATTTCCTATACGTATCATTAAAATTCTCCCTTTAAAATATGTTCTACAATTTTTATATCATAAGGTGTTGTAACCTTAAAGTTATAATCGTCTCCAAGTATCTTCTCTATATCAATATCCATATTTTCAAGCCCTGATATATCATCTGTTGTTGACAAACTATTAGTTTCTCTAAATAAATTTGTTAAACCACCTTGAGGAGTTTGAACTGAGACTAAAGAAGCTCTATCAATAGTTTTATTATCAAGTGTTCTAATAGTATCTTTAACATGGTTATATACATAATAAGCACTAGCATTAGAATTAAGACATTTTTGAATTATTTCATCACTTACTAAAACTCTTGCTGCATCATGAATCATTACTCTTTCAGTATTAACTAGTTTTAAGGCATTACTAACTGATTCATTACGAGTTTTACCACCAAGTACTACTTTAACATTACTAGGTACTTCATTTAATACTACACTATAATCAGTTTGGCTAGTAACCAAAATAATATTTAAATCATATTTTAAGAACTTATCAAGTACATATCTATAAAGTTTTCTTCCATTAACTTGATACATCATCTTATTAATATCTAAATGTGCTCTTGAGCCACTTCCTGCCATCAATAAAATAAGTGTTTGCATATCACTCACTCCTATCCTTCAAAGTAATTATAACACTTATCCTCATCTCTAGCACTCTTTATTGCGCTTTTAGCGTTCCTAACTAAGAAAGTAGGATCACTAGTTAATTTATTGCTTGAAACACCTATATGAGTATTAACAATAATCTTAACTCCACTATAAGTACAACTTGCATGAGTTAACATACCTCTTTCAAGGCTTTGTTTTAAATGTATCATTTTCTTTCTATCAGTAATTATAAAGCCAAATACTAATCCATCTAAACGATATATCTTGGAGTTATCAACAAATGCTCGTGCGAATTCTAATATATAGTCAGCCATTACTTGAGAACCAGTCATACGTGAATAAGTATCATTTATCTCTTTAATATTATCAAAATTAACAAGGACAAACTCAAACGGACCATTAGATAAGGCTTTTATATCTTCTGCTAAAGCATTAAAGTTTAAACACTTATCTAAAATATTTATACCAGTCTTAGAATAAATATCATTACTCTTAGTAATAACCGCAACTATTTCTGTCTCACTTGCATAAATCTTCTTTCCTACTTCATGAATATAAACATAATCATTACCATCTAAGAAGCGATATTTTATATCATAATTAGGATTATTAGGGCTTAATTTAGCCTTTATCTCTCTAACTGGTACTAAGTCACTTGGATGAATTCTTCTTTCGAAATCCTCTAATGATATAGAGTTTCCCGCAAATTTAAGTGATTCAACTAATGCATCATTAGCCCAAATAGATTTTGATTTAATATTATAAAAATACGCTGAATCAGTACCCTTTTCAAGTAGTGTGACAAAACGTAATTTATTCAATTCAAGCTTATCATGGGTTTCATTAATTTCTTCTTCAGCTTTATTAATTTCTTTATGATCTAAAGATGCACCATATAAAATATGTCCCTTATATTTATCAGATTGATAAATTGGTTTATCAATTAAATTTAAAATAGTATTTAATCCATTAGAATCCAGGCACTTAATTTCATAATGAAGTTCATTTTTACTACTCTTAATCTTATCAAATACATTATTAATATCATGAATACTTACTCCATTAATACTGATATTTGTATAAGTATCACTAAATAAAGTCATAAAATCTTGTTTTTTTATCTCTTTTTCATCTTTCTTTAAATATTCTTGAAAGCCTCTAGATATTTTAACAATCTTATCTTGTTTATTTAAATATGCAAAGTAAAATTCATTATTTACACAATCTAAAAAGAATGTATTAATCTTTTTAGATAAAATAGATACATAAATAGAGTTAAACATTACTATACCTAATACTACTATTAATATAGGCATTACATATACAACAATAAAATTTGCATGTTCTAAAATTCTTTCAATAAACGCAATTACAAGTATAATAAAAAATGTAATAATAGATACTAAAATAAATTTAAACTTTGAAAGTTTTTCTCTTTCAAAGCTTTCTCTAATTATAGATGCAAGTGTGATTGCTGCAAGAATTAATGAACAAAGCGGTAATATATATTTATCCATTATACTACCTCTTTATATTCATGAGCTAAATAGACAATTAAAGCTGCTATTGCAACACTTAATATAACCCAAATGATAATAGATAGTACTTGATGTTTAGATTTTGTATTAGACACATCTTGGCTAAGTAATACACTAAACGGATTGATTAAAAATTCAAAAATTGATAATAAAAAACCTTTTAATCTCATTTTTCACCTCTATAAGAATAACTCTAAGTATTCTAGTAGTTTATCTTTATCGTTTGCTTCTACCATTAAACCATTTGTAGTAATTGAAATACTACCTGTTTCTTCTGATACACAAATAGTAAGAGAATCTGTTACTTCTGATATACCAAGAGCTGCTCTATGTCTTGAACCAGTAGTCTTATCAATATCTTCACCATGATTAGTTAATGTATAGTAAGCTCCTGCACATCTAATTCTATTACCTCTGATAATTACAGCACCATCGTGTAATGGAGTATATGGAGTGAATATATTAATAAGTAATTCTTTAGATACTTCAGAATCAATAATAATAGCCTTTGATGCATATTGATCTAGTGAATTGTGCTTTTCAATAGTAATTAGAGCACCAATTCTCTTCTTAGATAAATATGTACAAGCTTCTACAACCTCATTCATTGTTTTGATAGAGTTTGAAGTAAGTGCCATTCTATTCTTCTTATTCTTAGTTTCAAATTCTTTTTTAATTTCTTGATTAAATAAAATAACAACAAATATCGGATAAACTAAAATTAGATAATAATATATCTTCTCTGATACTAATAAATCAAATCTAACAGATAATAAATATAATCCTGCAATAATAAGATATACAAAGCATACTAAAATTATTTTTCTATTCTTAAATGCAAATTTTAATATTAGTGCAATAATAAATAACACTAAATATGCATCTAGAAACCAAGTCCAATATTCTTTAATAAAAGTAGTAAAAGAAAGAACCATAAAATCACCTCTACTTTTGATAAAAATATTATATCAAATAAATTAATTAAGTGAAAGAATTAACAAATTTATTTGTATATTTTAAATTTATAATTATAATATTTTTAGGTGATATTATGCAAAAAGCCATACTTGTTGCACAAGGAAATGATTTAAATGCTATAAATAATTCTTTAGATGAATTAAATAATTTACTTAACACTATTGGTATTCATGAATTAGTTAGATTTACTCAAAAATTAAATAAACCAAATAATAAAACTTATCTAGGTCCTGGTAAGGTGCAAGAACTTGTTGAATATATTAAAGTTGAGGAGCCTGATTATGTTGTATTTGATGATGAATTAAGTCCTTTAATGATATTTAATCTTGAGAAAATAATAAATGTTCCAATTCTTGATAGAACTCGTGTTATTCTGGAGATATTTAAACTAGAAGCTAGTTCTCCTCTATCAAAACTTGAAGTTGAACTTGCAAACTTAAAATATATGTTACCACGTATTGAATCATTAAGTGATGATATAACGTTTGACAGACAAGGTGGAGTTAATAATAAGGGTAAGGGTGAAACTAAGCTAGAACTTGATAAGAGAATTCTTCAAAATAAGATTATTGTATGTGAAAAGAAAATTGAAGAAATAAAGAAACGTACTATTTTAAATCAAAATAAGAGAAAAAAAGAAAATATAAAAAATATAGCTTTAGTTGGATATACTAATGCAGGTAAAAGTTCTACTATGAACGCACTAGTAGATTATTTAAATAAAAATGAATATAAAAATAATTTAAAAGCTGATTATGTAGAAGCTGAAGATAAATTGTTTAAGACACTCTCTACAAGTATAAAGAAATTAACTTATAAAAATGTTTCTTTCTATTTATCTGATACTATAGGTTTTATTAATAAGTTACCACATATATTAGTAAATTCATTCTACGCTACCTTGCTTGAAGCTAAGAATGCTGATTTGCTTATAATTGTACTTGATATATCAACCATTAATTTTGCAAAAGAATATCGTACAACCCTTGAAACTCTAAGAGCTTTAAATATAACTAATACTCCTATATTATTACTGTTAAATAAAGCCGATAAAATAGACGTAGAGTCCTTGCAAGTTGATAGTAATATTGATAATTTGATTTATAGTAATAAAGATTCTAAATATCAACAAGCACTTCTTGATTATATTTATAACTTCTTAACTAAAGATTATACAATACTAGATTTAAGAGTACCTTATACTTCTTTTAAAATAACATCTTTAATTGAAGAAAACACTACTGTAATATCTAAGACTTATGTAGATACATATGTAATATACAAAGTAAATGCCCCATCTTCTTTAGTTAAAGAATTAGAATTATATAAAACTGATGAAATTATAAATTAATTTAAATTTATTCTTGACATCATATAAAATATCATTATAATATTTTTCGTAGTTCTATGTATCATATAAGTTAGGAGATTGGTCCTAACGTTTCTACCCCTTAAGCCTTAACTTTAGGGACTATGTTACAAAAAACTCTTATTTGTTTTTTGTACTTTTATTTAGAAAAAGGTGACTTCGTGTCACCTTTTTTAATTATCTTTTAGTAAGAATTTATGTAATATTTTTAAAACCTCGTTAAAGTCTGTCTGCATATTGCATTCATTTTTAATAGGTCCTGCTTGTGGTATACCCTTTAAGTACCAGCCAATATGACTACGCATTTCAACAAGTGCTAAATGAGAACCCTTTAATTTTTCTAATAATTCATGTTGTCTTACAATAATATCATACTTATCTTGGTTTGTTGGTTTTGAGATTATTTCTCCTCTATCTAAATAAGATACAACTTCATTAAATATCCAAGGGTTTCCTAGACTTGCTCGTCCGATTGCAATGGCAGTGCAGCCAGTTTCTTCAAGCATTCTCTTAGCCTCATATATATCAGTTATATCACCATTACCAATAACTGGAATTTTAACAGCTTCTACTACTTGTTTAATATATTCCCAATGAGAATGTCCTTCATAGAATTCTGAACGAGTTCTTGCGTGAAGTGTTATAGCACTAGCCCCAGCTTGCTCCATTAGTTTTGCAAACTCTACACAATTAATATGTTCTTTATCAAAACCTAATCTAAATTTAACAGTAACAGGCTTTTTAACATTTTTAACTACTTCACTTACTATTTTGTATGCTTTTTCAGGGTCTTGCATTAAAGCACTACCCGCACCAGTTTTAACCACCTTAGGTACAGGACATCCCATATTTATATCAATAATATCGCAATCAGAATAAGTATCAATATATTTTGCAGCTTCTACCATTGATTGAACGTCTGATCCAAATATTTGAAGTGATACTGGATGTTCCTCATTTGTAACATGAGTCATGCCAATAGTCTTCTCATTCTTAAAACCTAGTGCTTTATCAGAAACCATTTCACAAACTATAAGACCGGCATTTTGTTCATGACATAGTTTTCTAAATACTTCATTACATACACCAGCCATCGGAGATAGTACAACTTGGTTTTTTATTTTAACATTTCCGATACACCACTCCATTACTTAAGTACCTCTTTTAATATTTCATCTACTTCTTTACTAGGTAAACCAATAATGTTATCAAGTTCTCCCTCGTATTTTGAGATAAGTTTAGCTCCAAGGCCTTGGATTGCATAGCTTCCTGCTTTATCCATACATTCTTTAGTATCAATATACTCGTTAATTTCATCAATACTGTTATTTTTAAAAGTAACTAAACTAGTTACAGTAAAACTATAAGTTTTAATAGGAGTAATAATATTAACTGCACTAATAACTTCATGAGTATTACCATTAAGTAACATTAAAGTGTTAAACGCATCTTCTCTAGACTTTGGCTTACCAAATATCTTATTATTAAATACTACTACTGTATCACAACCTAATACGCAAGCTTCAGGATTATGCTCAAACACTGCTTGAGCTTTCTTATAAGATACATTTAAGACATTAGTTTTTATATCAAGACGAGGATCCATAGTTTCATCAGTATCATAACTTAATATCTTAAATTTGTATCCTAAACGATCTAATATTTCTTTTCTCCTTGGAGATTTACTAGCTAAAATAAGTTCCATTAATTATCACCTAGTTAAGTATTTTAGTATAAATAATAAATAAAATCAATTTTTTAGTAAAATAACACAATTAATCGATAATTTATTTTAAAATTGTAGTATTATATACTAGAGGTAGTTTTTAGTTTATGGATAAGTTAGAATTAAAAGTTAAAAATTATATTAAAGATAAAAAACTTAATACAAATAATGCACCGATAGTTTTAGCTTTTTCCTATGGTGTAGATTCTCGTGTACTATTAGAAGTATTAATTAATTTAGGATATAAAGTAGTACTAGCACACGTAAATCACGGTGTAAGAGTTGAATCAAATAATGAAGAGATAGAAGCTGTTAAGTTAGCTAAGAAATTAAATATTTCTATTTATGTTAAACATTTAAATTTAGATAAATCTAATTTTGAGGATAATGCTAGAAAAGAAAGATATCAATTCTTTAAAGAAGTTTGTGATAAAGAGCACACTAATCAACTAGCTTTAGCTCATCATTTAGATGATAATTTAGAAACAATATTACTTAAACTTACCCAAGGTTCTAATATATATGGATATTCAGGAATTCATCCACAAGTTTTTAAGAATTCACTTGAGATCATTAGACCTCTAATGTGTGCAACTAAGGATGAAATTAGAGCTTATCAAACACGCAATAATTTATTATATTTTGAAGATTATACTAATAAAGAAAATATTCAAATGCGTAATAAGATAAGAAATACTGTAATTCCTCTACTTAAAGATATTGATTCTAATATTTTATATAAAACTAATGAGTATTCTTCTATTTTAGAAGATGCATTCAATCATATAAGAGGCGAATCAATTGATTATCTAAAAAGACATAATGATGAGATAGAAATTAGTTCATTTAAAGAATTAGATACTGCATTAAGAAAAGATATTATATGCTTACTTCTTGAAAAGAATCATATTAATAGATCTAATAATTTAATCAATTTAATAGATACTAATCTTTTAAATGATAAGTCTAATCTTGAAATAACTTTATCTAATAATTTCTTCTTCTTTAAATCGTATGATAGAGCATTTATATCTAAAAAGATGAATCAAGATATTAATGAAATTACTATTGATATTAATGAGAAAAAGGAATTTGGAAATTATATATTTTATTTTTCTAAATCTTGTCCAAATAACGTGAAAAATTATATTAAATTATGCTATAATACTATAAACTTGCCACTAAGTTTAAGAAAGCGGGAAAATGGCGATAGAATCAAATTGCCTGGTGGAAGTAAAAAGGTTAAAGATTTATTTATTGATAAGAAAATTGATATATCTTTAAGAGATAAATTACCGCTTGTAATATCAAATGATAATATCATATGGATTCCAGGAGTTGCAAAATCAAGTTTAATTAGTTCTTGCTTAGACAATTGGGATTTATATTTAATAATGGAGGTTAAAAATGCTTGAGAATGATATTAAAAAGGTTCTAGTATCAAAAGAAGAAATTGATTCTATTTGTAAGAGTCTTGGCGAAAAGATTACTAGCGACTACAAAGATAAGGATTTAGTAGTTGTAGGTCTTCTATCTGGATGTCTTCCATTTATGTCTGATTTAGTTAGATACATTGATTTGTATATTCAAACAGACTATATGAAGGTATCTAGTTATAAGGGTAAGGAATCATCAGGACACTTAGAAATTAAATCTGATTTAAACATTGACGTAGCTGGAAAAGATGTTTTACTAGTTGATGACATTATTGATACAGGTTTAACTTTAAAAGAAACTGTTTCTTTATTTAAAAATGTTAAGAAAGCTAAATCTGTTAAAACATGTGTTCTACTAGATAAACCACTTGGAAGAAAAGAAACTATTGAAGCTGACTATGTTGGTACTACTGTTCCTAAGGAATTTGTAGTTGGATATGGTCTTGATTACAATAATAATTATCGTAATTTAGGCTTCGTTGGTGTTCTTAAAGAAGAAGTTTATTCAAAATAAGGAGGCATTATGCAAAACAATAAAAATCCAAAACGTAAACGTGTTGATATAGGTGCATATATCTTAACTGCTATATTACTTATTGCACTTATTATTGCATTTGTAAATTTATCTAAACCTACTGCAGAAACTGTTACATATACTGACATTGTTTCATGGGTTGATGATAGTTCTACTACAAAAGCTGAACTTTCAAATGTAACTGCTAAACAAGAAACAAGTACTTTATATACTGTTACTGGTTATTATACTACTGAAGATTCAACTGGTAAGAAAGTTACTAGACAATTTAGTGCTGTATTAACTGGAACAAATATTGATAGTCTTCAAGAAAATTATAAAGTTTCTATTAAATTAGATTTACCCGATGATAATACTTGGTTAAATATTATTTTAAATCTATTACCAATAGTTATTATTGTCCTATTTTACTTCTGGATAATGAAATCTAATGGTAATGGTAAAGCTATGGAATTCGGTAAGTCTACTGCAAGACTTGCACGTGGTAAAACTGTTACATTTAATGATGTAGCTGGTTGTGATGAAGAAAAACAAGAATTAGTTGAAATCGTTGATTTCTTAAAAAACCCTAGCAAATATGCTGAAATAGGTGCTCGTATTCCTAAGGGTGTTCTTCTTTCAGGTAATCCAGGTACTGGTAAAACTTTACTCGCTAGAGCCGTAGCTGGTGAAGCTGGTGTTCCATTCTTCTCAATCTCTGGTTCTGACTTCGTTGAAATGTTTGTCGGTGTCGGTGCATCTAGAGTTAGAGACTTATTTAAACAAGCTAAACAAAATGCTCCATGTATCATCTTCATCGATGAAATCGATGCAGTTGGTAGACAAAGAGGAGCTGGTATGGGTGGAGGAAATGACGAAAGAGAACAAACTCTTAACCAATTACTAGTTGAAATGGATGGTTTCACTGGAAACATTGGTATTATCGTTATGGCTGCAACAAACCGTCCTGACGTATTAGACCCAGCTATTCTTCGTCCAGGTAGATTTGATAGACAAATTACAATTTCTTTACCAGATGTAAAAGGTAGAGAAGCTATACTTAAAGTACACGCTAGAAATAAGAAATTTGATGCAGATGTTAATTTTGAAGACATTGCCCATAGAATTCCTGGTTTCAGTGGAGCTGATATTGAAAACTTACTAAATGAAGCTGCATTACTTGCTGCAAGATCAAATCGTAAAGTTATTAACAAGTTTGACATCGATGAAGCAACAGACCGTGTAATGATGGGTCCTGCTAAAAAGAGTCATAGAATGAATGCTGAAGAGCGTGATAGAGTAGCTCACCATGAAGCTGGTCATGCTGTCATCGGATTAAAGCTTAAACATGCAAACATCGTTCAAAAGGTTACAATTATTCCACGTGGACAAGCAGGTGGTTATGCACTAATGCTTCCTGAGGAAGAAAAGTATCTACAAACTAAACGTGATTTACTTGATACTATCACTGGATTCCTTGGTGGTAGAGTAGCTGAAGAAATCGTATATAACGAGGTTTCAACAGGTGCTTCTAATGACTTTGAAAGAGCTACAAAAATTGCTCGTTCAATGGTTACTGAATATGGTATGTCTAATTTAGGACCTCTAACATACGAACAAAATCAAGGTTCTGTATTCTTAGGTAGAGACTACTTAAAGGATAAGAACTTCTCTGATCAAGTTGCAAACGAAATTGATAAAGAAACTCGTCGTATCATTGAAGAATGTTACCAAGACGCAGTAACTTGTATTAACGCAAATAGAGACCTACTAGAACAAATCGCTTATTACTTAAAAGAAATCGAAACTCTTACTAAGCAAGATATTGATGAAATTAATAAGACTGGTAAGCTTTCTTGGTATGATGAACAAAAAGCTAAAAAAGAAGCTAGAAATGCTAGTAAAGTAATGGATGCTGAAGTTTCGGAAGAAACTCAACAAGTTGAAACTTCTTCTCTTGATGAAAATAAAGATGAGACTTCTTCTACTTCTTCCGAATCAGATACTAACTCATCATCTAACACTGATGAATCAAATAATCAATAATTATTATGCGTATTGATAAATATTTAAAAGTTACTAGAATAATAAAACGTAGAACTCTTGCAAAAGAAGCTACAGAGGCTAATCGTATATTAGTTAATGATAGATTGGTTAAACCCTCTTACCAACTTAAACTAAATGATATTATTACTATAGAATTTGGTAATAAAGAGGTCAAAATAAAAGTTGTATCTCTTGATCCATTAACTAAAAAAGCTGATTCAAGTTCAATGTATGAACTTGTTAGTGAGTCAGTTAAGTCCACTATTGTCTAATTTATTTATTTAAATTTAAATAGAATAAAATGTAATTGTAATTTTAAAGATTATGATTACATTTTTTCTTTATTCTTCTTTTATGTCAAAATGACAAAATTATTTTAAAATGACAAACAATGACAAAAGATAACAAAGAATGACAAAAATATAT
>CAVGEZ010000022.1:0-30329 GCA_963628445.1 uncultured Eubacteriales bacterium | reverse complement strand
ATATAATATATAAAATAAGTACTATTAAATACAAAGGATTAATAAATGGTAATAGTAAAAACAGTAATAATAAAGCATAAAAATGATATCTATTAGACAGCGATATAATCTTTGATTTTATCATATATAGTATCTGTTATACCTGAAACATTCTTTATTTCTTCAATATTTGCAAAAACTTGTTTAGTTCTATAAGCAATTATAGCTTGTGCTTTCGCATCCCCAATTCCATCAAGTGTTTTAAGCATTTCTATACTAGCTGTATTAATATTAACTTTATTACTTTCTAAATTATTAACCTTACTAGTATTTACTATATCTTGTACTTGTGTAGAATTGTTCTTTATAGTTATCTCTTTACCTTCATTATAACTAATATCATAAGTATATCCGTCCTTTAAAGCCTCATCAAGCTTTAAACTAGTAGAATTAGTATAATCAGTAACACCTGAAGCATTAAGTAAATCAAGAATAGTATCTCCTTCATAGAAATACATCTTCCCCTTAATTTGTACTTCACCTTTTACAGTTACCAAAATCTTAGATAAGTAAGAATGATTTGTATTATACACTACATCCTTCTTGTATGATTTACTTTCAGGAATAACAAGTACTATTATAATTAATACTAATCCTATCAATGTATACCAATAATTTCTTAATAATCTAATAAACCTCATAAAAAATTACCTCCATATAATATATAGAGGTAAATCTTAAAAATTACTTAAAAAATCTTTCAAATTTATTTTTCTTATCTCACCAATCTCTAAATCAAGTTTTAGAGAACCAAACCTTACTCTTTTTAAATTAGTAACATTATATCCTAAAGCTTTGCACATTCTTCTTATTTGTCTATTCATACCTTCATTAAGAATTATATCAAATGTATAATCATCAATTTTATAAACAACACATTTCAGCGTTTTAGTATTTAATATCTCTACTCCATTAGACATATTATAAATAAAATTATCATCTACTTTATTATCAACAGTTACAATATATTCTTTTTCAATATGGTTATCTTTATTTAATACCTTATTACATATCTCTTGATCATTAGTTAATATTATTAAACCTTCTGAATCTTTATCAAGTCTTCCTATAGGAAATACTCTTATATTTATATTAGTATATGTCTTAATATTATTTTCTATATTAGTATTACATGTACACTCTATTCCAATAGGTTTATAGAATGCATAATATTGATAATTAATATTAGTATCAATAATATTATTATCAATTCTAATTATATCTTCTTCTCTTATTATTGATAATAAACTAGCTTTAGAGTCATTTATATAAATTAAATGATTATTATAAAAATCTTTAGTTTCAGATTTAGTTAAATTATATTTATTCTTTAAAAAATTATATAGTCTCATGAAAATATTTTAACAAATAAAAAAAGCACATACCAGTGCCCTTTTTACTTTTTTTCTTTCTTTTCTTTGTTTGAGGTTTTATGATAGCGATTATGTAAACGCTTACCACTGTTATGATTATACCACTTTATTTATTATTTGCAAGCGTTTTCAATAAAATATTTTAAAATATGATATTTACTAGTTTTGTTATTACTAATGATAATACTATAAGTATTAAAGTTTGACTATATAAAGGACACATATCAATACTTGTTTGATAAATATCTTTTAAAGAAAATCCTAGTGAATAATTCTTACCTGATATATATTCACTTGTAACAAGTACTTTAAAACCTAAACCAATTGATACCTTTAATGATGTTTTAATATCATTACTAATTAAAGGTAAATATATTTTAAAGAATACTTTATTATTAAATTTAGTATCTAGTTTATATGCGTTAATAATATCTTTATTAATACTTTCTAATCCATTTAATATATTCTCATACATTATAGGTCCAATTACAAGAATGGTTGTAATATAACATGTTTCATTTAAGCCAAACATAATTATTATAAGTATAATTATAGAAATGAAAGGAATTGTTCTAAATATTACTATAAATGGGGATAGAAATGTTTTTATAAATTTAAATTTATATGATAAATAAGCTAAAATTATATTTAATATAAGAGATATAAAGATACAGATAATAAGTCTTAATAAAGAATACAAAATATTAATATATGTATTTTTTACTGTTAGTAATTTAAAGAATTGAGCTATTATATCGTTAGGACTAGGGAAAGCTAGAGGATTATTTTTAGTTAAATAAAGAATCAAAAATATTAGATAGATAGTAATAAAGGATAATATGTATATTAATATTTTACTTATAGAATTCTTCATCAGGTAACTTACCACCTATTAGTTTCAAGTTTTTAAAATATGTAGTTTCAAATATTGTTCTAGACTCTAATCCTGTAAGATATCTTATATTAGAACCCTTTATAGCGTTCATCATTACCTCGTCACTAAAGTCAAAGATATTTAGATCTTTTATCTTTTGATTAGTAAGATTAATATTTTTTTCATCATTTAAATTATTAATAGATTCTTCTATTTTTTCTAAATAACTATTAACTAAATCTAGTCTTTTTTCGTATGTATCTTTCTTTACAAACAATGCAGCTTGTAAAAAGCCCTCTACTTGTGTTATCTTGTTCCACTCACTAGTAACTGATATAGAATAAAAAGGCTTAGAATTATCAATAAAGTTTGATTTTAAAGCGCTGTATATAGGATCAGCAACTAAATAAACCTCATTTGACTCTGTACTAGAGATAAATGCCGCTTTACTATCACTAGTACTTGATAGATAACTAGTATTAAGGGCTAAATTGTTTTCTTCTAATACATAGCTAGATACTAAATCAGTAATAGTACCTTTTCCAAAGGATATAAAATTAAAGTTAGATAGATCAGAAATTGTATTAAATTCTGTTTTACTTACTAAATAAAGATTTCCAAACGTAAGGCCAGACACCATATAGTAATTACTAGAGGCATTATACATTTGAGCGCCTAAATTTGCAGGTGCAACAATTAAATCATAAGACTCATTTAAGAGACTAGCTTTTATAGTTTCTGAATCATTTAAGATATCTACTGAATCCTTATCTTCATACATTAGATCAAGCATAGAAAGACTAGGTGCACCATTTGGGGATGCAATTTTTAAGGTGTCTATTTTGGTTTCTTCTCTTTTGCAGGATAGAAGTGTTATAACAAATATAAGTGGAAATAATACTTTTTTCATATAAGCCTCGCTTTTAAATATACTTTAAATAAATGTTATTATATACGCCTTTTTTTGTCAAATAATATTATCTTCTTATTAGTTGTTAAACATACCTATTAATGTTATAATAAGTTAGTAATAACTAACAAAGGAAGCGTATATTATGTTATTTAAAACTTTAGGAGACAAATCAAACCCTTGTATATTATTTTTTCATGCGATGGGTGTAACAGGGGAATCTTGCAAGCCTATTGCATCACATTTAAAAGACAAATATTACATTATAATGCCTACATCAACTGTTTATTGTCCTAAACAAAAGTATATAAGTAAAATAGATGAAATAAAGCAAGTTGAATCATTCTTAAAAGATTCAAATATCAATCATTTAGCGCTTATTGTAGCCTCTTCTTTAGGTGCCGATTTAGCAATCTCTTTCATTAGTTCAACTAAAGTAAAAATAGATAATGTAGTTTTTGATGGTGGACAGTTTGCACAAATCAATAAATTTACTAGGCGCCTCTTAACTCCTATTTTATATTTTGCAATAAAAAGTTTGTACCTTACTAAAGGTAAAACGCTAAAGAAGATACTTTGGACTGATGACGATAGTATTAAACCTTATTTTATAGAGGCAGGTAAATATTTAAAATATAAGAATTTGCGTAAGCAATTAAGTGATTCATTAGTTAATAAAGAATTCCCAGAAATCCCTTCATCTATAGAAGAAAATACTTATTTTATATTTGGTTCTATTGAGGATCACTTTAAATATAGAGATAACGTTAAAAAATCATATCCTAATGCATTATACCCTGTATTTAATAACTATAATCATATGGAATACCAAATAAAAGACCCTTTAGGATTTGCGAAAATGTTAGAACATATAATAGAATATCATACGTTCCCAAAATTAGATTTTTTAGCTGATAATGACTAATTTTTAAGTATCATAATACTAAATTTAGAAATTCTATGATATAATAATTTTATAATTTTAAGGAGTGAATCATATGGAAACACATGAATCAAAAGAAATGTATTTAGAGACAATTTTAAGATTGTCAGAATGTCAAGATAAAGTAAGATCAATTGATGTTGCAAATTCACTTAACTTCACAAGAGCTAGTGTATCTGTAGCAGTTAAGCATCTAAAGGATGAAGGATTTATCGAAATTTTAGCAGATAATTCACTGCACCTAACTCAAACAGGATTAAAGATTGCACAAAGCGTATTTGAAAAACACAAATATTTAACTCAATTATTAATTTCATTTGGTGTCTCAAAAGAAGTTGCTGAAAACGATGCTTGCCGTATTGAACATATTATAAGTGATGAAACATTCACTAAAATAAAAGGATATGTTTTAAACAATATTAAGTAGATTATGGAAAAGTTTATTTCAAATAAGGATTCTAATTATCAAGAATTAAAATCTCTTCTTTCTAAAGGCAAAGATACTCTTACCGCAACAGATGATATTTCCGTTTTAAGACTTGCAAAAAAATACGATATTAAGATTGTATCGCTATTCTATTCTAATGAGATAGAATATCATGAGGACACTAAAAAAGATATTGAATTTTTAAAAACTATTGCGAAAAACTCGTTTATCTTATCTAAAAAGAATATTGATAATTTAAAGAGAAAAGATAATAGTGCCGGTGTATTTGCAATAATTGACTTAACTAAAAAACATCTTGACGATCTAAAGAACTTAGATTATTTAGTTGTTTGTGATTCTTTAGAAATTCCCGGAAACATTGGTACAATTTATAGAACTAGTGACGCAGCTAAAGTTGATGGCATTATTCTTGTAGATTCCATTACTAAGGCTAATAATCCTTCTTTAGTCTCTTCTTCTCGTGGTTGTAATTTAATTATCCCAACAGTTGAGGCAAGTTATCAAGAAACGCTAGAATTCTTACTTAATAATGGATATACTGTATTCTTAGGTGAACCTAATTTAGGATTAGACTATCAAAAATATAATTATGAAGGTAAGATTGCAATAGTTGTAGGAAACGAACGTTTTGGAATTAATCCAGATTGGTACAATCATAAACATGAGAAAGTGTTCATTCCAATGTATGGATCTAATAATTCTCTAAATGTATCAGTTGCATGTTCAATATTAATATATGAAGCTAGTATGAAGCGATATAATAAGTAAAGAAAAATACTCAAGAAATTAATCTTGAGTATTTTTTTGTTCTTCTAAATATTTTTTAGTCATTTCACAAATAGTTAGGAAATGATCTGAATCAAGTGAAGCTCTACCAAGTAAGGCACCATCAACATTCTCCTTATGAATTAATTCTTCATAATTAGTTTTGTTAACAGAACCACCATATAATATTCTA
Source organism: uncultured Eubacteriales bacterium (assembly GCA_963628445.1). Taxonomy (GTDB): domain Bacteria; phylum Bacillota_I; class Bacilli_A; order Acholeplasmatales; family Anaeroplasmataceae; genus JAEELC01. The sequence continues at coordinate 24,784 of CAVGEZ010000022.1, read as the reverse complement.
ACCTTATCTGCAACATCTTGATTATATTGTTTTGCGATAATTTTTCGGATGTACCCACATTTTTGGTCTGCAATATCAGCAGGAGCACTTTGTTTAGCACCAACTGCCCAAATAGGTTCATAAGCAATGATAACTTTTTCAATATCTTCTGCACTTATGTCCTTAATTGCAAGTCTAACTTGCAAACCTAAAATATAATCAGTATCAGAGTGTTCATATTGATCACGAGTTTCACCTACACAAACAATTGGAGTAATACCATGTTTTAGAGCTGCTTTAATCTTGTGATTGACATCTGTTTCTGTTTCTCCATTAAATAGTCTTCTCTCACTATGACCGATGATACAATAATTAACTCCTGTTGAAGTTAACATTTTAGGCGAAATTTCACCTGTAAAAGCACCTTCTTCTTCATAGTGCATATTTTGGGCTCCTATACGTAAATTTTCTCCTTGTCTTCTAGTAAGGCAACGAAGTAAAATAGCAGGAGCACAAATTATAGTCTCTATTTCATCTTTATTTGGAACTTCATCGTTTACATCGTAGACAAAATGTATAGCCTCGTCACGAGTTTTATACATTTTCCAATTACCGGCTACTATTGGTTTACGCATAAGTTCCCCCTTAAAATATTACTTTTCTAAAATTGCAGCAATCTCATCAATAGCCTTTTCAGCTTGATCACCTTGTGCAACAATTACAACATTTTCACCATGAGGAACTGCTAAACTCATTAAACCTAAAATAGATTTAACATCAACAACCTTATCATGATAATGTAGAGTAATATCTACGTTATATTTTGAAGCAGCTTGAACTACTTTTGCAGCAAGACTTGCATGAATTCCTACTGTACTTTTAACTAAAATTGTTTTCTCCATAATTAAAACTCTCCTTCATAAATTTCTTTTCTTTTTCTTTTTTTAATTATTACTTATCTGATACGCATGCGATACCAGGTAATTCCTTACCTTCTAGATATTCAAGGCTAGCTCCACCACCTGTAGAGATATGAGAAACCTTATCTGAATATCCTAATTGGTTTGCAGCAGCAGCTGAATCACCACCACCGATGATAGTTGCAGCTCCTTCTTTAGTTAATTTTGCAAGAAGATCACAAACACCGATTGTACCTTGAGCATAATTCTTCATTTCGAATACACCCATTGGTCCATTCCATACAACTGTCTTAGCACCAGCTAATTCTTTTGCGAATAATTCAAGTGTCTTAGGTCCGATATCAAGTCCCATGTCATCTGATGCAAATTCATCAACAGACTTTGCAGTACCTAAAGTATCTTCAAATGCTTTATTAACTAGGGCGTCTACTGGAAGTATAATCTTACCCTTAGCCTTCTTAAGAAGACTTGCGGCTAGATCAACGAATTCTTGATCTTCACAACGAGAAGCACCAATGTTCTTACCTTCTGACTTTAAGAATGTAAACATCATAGCTCCACCGATTAATACCTTATCAGCTTTTTCAATTAATGCTTCAATTACACCAATCTTATCAGATACCTTAGATCCACCCATGATTGCAACATATGGTCTCTTAGGAGAATCAACAGCTCCACCAATAAACTTAATTTCCTTGTCTAGTAAGAATCCTGCAGCTGTATTACCTTCACCAATGTGACTTGCAATACCAACATTTGATGCAGCAGCTCTGTGAGCTGTACCGAATGCATCATTTACGAATAAGTCACCAAGACTTGCCCAATAAGCACCAAGTTCAGCGTTATTCTTACTTTCCTTCTTAACTTCTGTATTAGATACAACATCGAAATCTTCATTACGAGTGTTTGCAAACATAACGATTTCTCCGTCTTTCATATTATTAATTGCACTTTCAAGAGCTTCTCCTCTAGTAGCGTTTACGAAAGTAACATGTTTACCAATTTCTTTTTCAAGTTCTACTGCAACAGGTGCAATATCATTCTTCTTAATATCTTCTAGAGTTTTTACTCTACCAAGATGTGAGAATACAATTGCCTTTCCCCCATTTTCAATAACATATTTTATAGTTGGTATAGCAGCTACAACACGTGTATTATCAGTAATCTTACCATCTTTCATAGGTACATTAAAGTCAACACGAATTAAAACCTTTTTACCACGTACATCTAAATCAGTTACAACCTTTTTAGCCATAATAATTTCCTCCATTAAATTATAAGTGAAACCCACTTCAAAAGTATTATATCATTTTTATATTTTAGAGTAAATAAAATAAAGTCATTAACTAGTCATTATTTACAAAATATTTAAAAATTAAATTTGAAAAAAGGGCCCCGAAGAGCCCTATATATTATAATAATTCAATATTCATTTCAGATTCAACATCAAAGAAGTGACACTTATTCATATCGAATACTAATTTAACCATAGAATCGAATGTTAAGTCTCCACGAGATGGAACTGATGCGATTACAGAACATCCACCAACTTCAGTATAGATGTTAGTTTCAGAACCTAATAATTCTGAAATCTTAACCTTACAGTCAACAACTGCATTTGGATAAGTTTCAAATAAGATAGGTTGAGTTTCATCATGGATGTCTTCAGGTCTAATACCTAAATAAAGTTCCTTGTCATAGTAACCTTTTTCTTTAACAAGTTCAATCTTACCAGCTGGAACTTCAATTCTAGTACCATCTTCACAAACGAAATAGTTATCACTTCCGATTTTACCCTTAATGAAGTTCATTGGAGGTGTACCGATGAATCCACCAACGAATACGTTAGCTGGATGCATATAAACTTCATTTGGAACACCAACTTGTTGAATTCTACCTAACTTCATAACTACAATCTTAGTAGCCATTGTCATAGCTTCGATTTGGTCATGAGTTACATAGATAGTTGTAGCGTTTAATCTCTTGTGTAATTTAATTAATTCACCACGAGTTGAAACACGAAGTTTAGCGTCAAGGTTAGATAATGGTTCATCCATTAAGAATACTTTTGCATGTCTTACGATAGCTCTACCTAAAGCTACACGTTGTTGTTGACCACCTGATAATTCTCTTGGTTTACGTTGTAAATATGGAGTAAGACCTAGAATTCTTGCAGCTTCTTTAACACGGTGGTTAATTTCTCTCTTATCTACTCCTCTTAATTTTAAACCGAACGCAAGGTTCTCTTCTACTGACATATGAGGATATAGCGCATATGATTGGAAGCACATTGCAATATCTCTGTCCTTAGATGGTACATCATTTACAAGTCTATCGTTGATATATAATTCACCACTTGAAATATCTTCAAGACCAGCGATCATACGTAGAGTTGTTGATTTACCACATCCTGATGGTCCTACGAAGCAAATGAAGTCGTTGTTATCGATTTCAAGATTGAAATCAAATACAGCTTGAGTACCATTAGGATAAATTTTATTAATATGTCTTAAGCTTAAAGTTGCCATAAATATTCCTCCTAAAATATAATTATATTATATAAAATAAAGCGCTTTTATTAAATGTGCAATTTGCACATATTTTAAATTTTACTCTTTTACTATATCTTTAAAATTACAATTATTTATTGAAAGATTTGTTTTACCTTTTACATATAAATCATGGAAAGTACCATCTACTACATTATAGATACTAGGACGTAAATCTAAATCTTTCTTTGGCCATTTAGTCTTATCTACTATATTAAGTAAAACATTATCAAATTCAATATTACCTAAATTTTCACCTACTATAGTAATACCATTCTCACTTTGAGAATCAATATTTTTAAATACTAAGTTATCAACACTACCTAATACACTATCATTATTTCTCTTAATATTTGTAATAGATATAACCTCACTTCTACCCCACCAAAATAAAGGATTTACTAAGTGTGATTGTATCTTAATATTTTCAAATCTAGCATTTCTCAAACTAGCTCCATCTCTTAACATAACTGAGATACCTCTATTAGTATCAATTATGTTGCAATCATGTACATAAATATTATTAAAATCATTAAATGATTCAGTACCTATCTTAATCGCTGCACAAGTACTTTTTAAAATACAATTAGATACTTCTATATTTTCACACTTTCCGTATTTAGAACTAAAGTTCGTAGTCTTAAGTACAATACAATCATCAGCACAAGATATAATAGAATTTCTTATTTTTACATTTTTAGAGTGATCTGGATCAATTCCATCACTATTTGTAAATATAGGATTATTATTTATATTTATTGAATCAATTAATACTGTGTCACATCCCACTAAATGTACTGTCCAAAAAGCACTACGTTGAAGCGTTACATTAGTTAGTTTTACATTTTTACAGTTTTCTAAATAAATAAGTGGCGTTCTTGGATAAATTGAACCTTCAATATGGTCTTTATTAATTACTCCATAAAATAATTCTTCAGATCCATCAATTACACCTTCTCCGTCAATTGTTACATTTTCTAAATCTTGACCAAAAAAGAAATATTTAGAAGGCTTACCATTGTAAAAACAATCTTCCCAAGTGTTTCTTGTAATAATTTTATTATTAGAATCAAAGAAATAAAAATCTTCTTCATTATCACTTAACTTAATAATTGCACCCTTTTTTAAATAAATATTAGTATTATTTGTTAAATAAATAGTACCACATTTATAAATACCTTCTTCAATTATTAATCTGTCTTTTTTAGAACTAGTCTCTTCTATTGCTTTACTCAAAATACTAGAGTCATTTCTTACACCATCTTTGAATGGAGAAAATTCTGATAAATATCTGTCCATAATCTATACCTCATTTACTTAAATATTAATCTTAAATATTAATTTATTTGGGAAAAATAAGCACAAAAGATAGTATTTCTACTATCTCTTCTTTTCATCTATTATATTATAATCATTATCAACAGTAATTATCTTTTGATTAATCTTATCTAGAGTTGATAATATATTGATAAGCTTATCATTATAAACTCTATTCATTAATATTTTATTTAAATCATCATCAGTTATATCATCTAATCTAATACCATAAACAAGTCTTTTAGTGCCATCATTAATAATACCATATTCATCTATATAATATTTATCATCTAAACCATTTAAAGCTTCTTTAAAAGATTTATTCTCAAGACTTTCAAATAAATAAGTATCATACTTAGAAATTATAATAAAGTAATAATTAGTAATACGGTCTTGTCTAGCTTTAGTCTTTACACCAGTCTTAGATACTATAAATGATTTTACAACCAGATAGAACATTACAATACTAATAGCTATTAAGAATAGCGCAACAACTATTACACTAATTGCTTTAGAGGTAACAAAAAGTATGATTGCAAGTGCTAAACAAACTACACTTAAGATACACATTAATATTCTTGAAATATGAACTAGTAAGTTACCTTTACCATTATATGTTCTTTCAAATTGTTTAGCTCTTTCAGATTTAAATGTTAATACATTTCCATAGAATAGATATATAAATGTAAAATATGCAGACAAATCAATGATAATATATACAGCATATTGCGCATATGTACTTACTACCTCTGATAGAGTTAAAGTAGGATCTATTTTTACTTGAGTATCAACATATTTAGTATATTCTATAATGTTTTCTATAGGGGCTATAATATGAATTAATACATCAATAGTAATTAGAATTAAAGCTATTTTATTAGTATTTTTAAAATTAAATAAGCTAATAAACCAGTATATGAAATAACAAGTTAAAAACATACTTGCAAAACTTATTAATATATAAAGTAAATAAGAACTCATGTGTTTACTCCTTTTTTAAGATTTAGAAGTATTTTAACATATTATATTTAATTTTAAAATAATGATTACTTACCTGATACATTTAAACTATTAAAGTAAACTGATGGACTACCAATATTTTCTTCAAACTTTAAGTCATTTGCAATACTATTTACATCATTCATCATATCAAAGAAATTACCTGATACAATAATTAGCGTTACAGCACGACCTAATTTACCATTTTCAATTAAGAATCCATTAGATTTTAAATTAAAGTTACCTGATACTGCGTTTATTCCGGCATGTGCTCCGTCAAATCCAGTAATATATAAACCATTCTCTACAAGTGCAAACACTTCATCAAGTGTCTTTTCTCCTTCTTTTAAATAAAGATTAGATGCATCTACTTTTAATTCTGACTTGATTGAAGCTTTAAATCCATTTCCTGTAGTCTCTTGATTTAAAAGGCGAGCAGTAGTTCTATTATGTAAATAAGTCTTTAATACACCATTTTCTACTAATGTTTTAGCTTTAGTCTCTACACCTTCATCATCAAATGGTACATGATTGAATTCATTTTTGTATGGATCATCAATGAATGTAACGTTTTCTTTAAATACTTTAGTACCTAATTTAGAATCAAATTGAGATAATTTATTAATTACTTCTAAGGCACTAAAATGCATTGAATATGCACTAAGTAAGGTATTCATACAATCACTCGAAAGAACTACCTTATACGCTTTTGAAGGAAGTGATTCTGCGCCTAAAGCTTTTAGAGCCTTTAAACTAGAATCTCTAATTAATTTAGATACATCAATATCCTTAATATTATTAAAGTTTTGGAAAGCATAATCAGCTCTTGTATCAGTTTCTGACTTTACAACAGCCTCACATACGATAGTACCTTGTGTATTTTGATAAGTTTTATTTAAGCCTTTATTATTAACTATTGTTTTCTTAAAAGTTGTTAAAGCTATCTTAACCATAGTATTTGTTACAAGGCTTGATGAGGCTTTAATTTCACGTGTTATATCTGTTAAAAGTTCAATTTGTTTACTCTTAGAATAATCTTTGAAATCATTACCTAGATTTTCTTTTATATCTACTTCTTTTGTATCACTATAGAAACTAGAGGAATCAGTATTTTCTAAGTATTTTGCTTGAGTAAGTAAACGTTCTGCAATATCTTCGTATTTATCTTCGCTAATATTTTCAACATAAGTTGAAACACATTTATTATCAATTAAAGCTCTAATACTATAAACATTACTTAAAGCTACTTTGTTTTCACTTACCTCATAATTAAATAATTTAATGGATTCAGTATTCTTTTCAATTGCATAAACTTCAACATCACTAAATCCTTTTTCTAATACTTTATCAATTAAAGATTTGAAATTCATTATTTTCTTCCTCCGTTTCCACCAACAGTCATATTAAGAATTCTAATAGTAGGTTCACCTACATTTGCATAAACGCTACCACTTGAAGCTCCGCATACACCATGTCCAAATGTTTGGTTATCACATACCTTATCAATATTAAGAAGCGCATTTGCACCATTTCCAATTAAAGTAGCTCCCTTAACTGGAGTAGTTATTTTACCATCTTCAATTAAGTATCCTACATTTACCGCAAAGTTAAATTCACCAGTTACAGGATTTACTGAACCTCCACCTAGTGATTTAGCAAATAGTCCATACTTAGTATCTTTAATTACATCATCAAACTTATCTGTACCGTTACAAATAAATGTATTAGTCATACGGCTTGTAGGAGAGAACTTATATGATTCTCTTCTAGAAGAACCTGTAGCTTCTTCTCCCATTCTACGTCCATTCTTCATATCAATCATATAGCTATTTAAAATACCATTCTTTATTAATAGGTTTCTTTGCGCCTTATGTCCTTCATCATCAACATTTGTTGAACCCCATTCATTAGCTAGTGTTCCGTCATCTACTGCATTAACAATACTTGATGCAATTTGAGTTCCCTTCTTTCCAGTAAATACTGAAAGACCTAGGGCCACACTTGAAGCCTCAAGAGAATGTCCACAAGCCTCATGGAATAATACTCCACCAAAACCATTATGCATAACTACAGGATATACACCACCAACCATATCAGGAGCGTCAACCATTTCAACAGCGTCATGTGCAATATTAGTTGCAAACTTAACTAAATCTTTATCTTTATAGTAGTCAAATGGCGCATTGCATCCAATAGAGTCACCGTTTGCTTGACTCTTACCATTGTGGCGAGCAATAGCTTGAGCAGAAATTCTATTTTGATTTCTAGTATCGTGAATAAATTGTCCTTTAGTATTTGCAATAGTAACATATTGAGTTACTTCCATAAGCTGGCTTACAGCTTGTACAATTAATGGACTATAACCTTTAATAGTATTATAGACTGTCCAAAGTAGTGGTAATTTTTCACTATATGATACATCCTTACTAGGTCTAGTAATATTTACTCCACCTGTTGCAATTTCTTCTTGTAAATCAAACTTAATGTCTAAAGGCTTTCCTTCAAATGATTGTGCAAGCTTACTTGATAATTCAATCATTGCCTCAAAACTTGTATCATTTGAATAACCATAAACTTCTTCTACACCCTTAAGTAATCTAATACCTACTCCATAAGTTTCTTCTGTATTAATAGAATCAACTCTATCATTCATTAATCGAATAGTATTCTTATAAGTGTCTTCATAAAATATTTCTGCATAATCGCATCCACTTTGAAGACAATTATCTAATACACTTTTAGCCTCTTTAATATCTAACATTATATACACCTCACTTATATTTTATAGATATTCTAACACTTATATAAATATTATTCAAAGAGTTTTGCTTAAAACGTTAAAAATTTATTGAAATTTTACAAATAAAAAATAAGTAGCGAGTTTGCTACTTAATTAAACTATATAATACATATGCATCTTGAAACTCTTTAGGATCAAAGTTAGTTACTTCCTTAAACTTTTCTATTTGATTAATTAAAGTATTTCTATGCATAAACAATTCTTTACTACTTTTTAATGTATTCATATTATTAATAAAGAATACTTTTAAAGTGTTATAAATTGTATAATTTTGATAATATTTCTTAAATACTACTCTTTTTATATCTTCATTTACTACATTAATTTCAAGTAATAATTCATTTAAATTATATATTGTATTAACTAATTCTAAATTAAAATACTTAATTATAGTATTGATTTCAAAATCTCTTTCATCCTCGCTATTAGTAAAGCCAAAATATACTTTAGATGATTCACAAACATCACAGATATAAGAATTGAATGCTTCTTTTAGTAATGTTTTATCACTATTTGAATGAATTATTATAAAGTGCTGTTCACGCTCTTCTAACTCGTAATTTTTAAATAATGAATTTAAGAAATCTTTAAGAGGTTTTATATCTAAATGATTTTTAGTAATTAAAATAAAATTATTCATGAGTTTCCTTCTTATCAATCCTTACAAGCATTGTATGAGCAAACATATCATTAATACTCATGTTTCTTGAGCGTATATATACTATATCTAGAATTAGTGTTATAAAGAAGAAATAATTAAATATAAGGATAAATAGTACAGCTAGTATTTCACGTTTAAATAATTGTCCATAAGAAAGTGTTTCATCATTTAAAGATATTAATCTAACCTTAAAGAATAATCTACCTACTGTTTGGAATTTAAAGTGAAGAGGGAATATTATAAAGTATATTATCCATTCAATGAATAAGAATATTACATCAATTCCAAGTATAGTAAAATAAGACTTATTATATTCATCATAGAAAGCCTTAACATCAGTTAGCGCCATCCATTCGTTATAATCACTAGTTAGATCTTCAGATGTATATACATCAAGTAAGAATGTATAGCCACCCTTATTATAACTTTCTTTTAATCTATCACTCATTAAGTTAATTAAATCATCAGTTAGTGTAGGAAGTTTAATAATAGCTTCTACTATATGAGAAAATACACTAAAAATAATTAATACAATTATTATATCTATTACGTATGCTGCAAAACGTTGAGCGAAAGTAGCTTTCTTCAAAATATCACCTCTTTTAAAGTTTTATTTGATTATATCATACTTAAAAAATAAGTGCTATAACCTTGTAAAGCTAAAAAAGATACTAAAGGAATAACCTTTAGTACCTATCACTAACTAGTAATTCTTAGCTTCAACTTCAAAGTAGCTTTGAGGATGATTGCATACAGGACATACAGCAGGAGCAGTCTTACCAATTACAAGATGACCACAATTTCTGCACTTCCACATCTTTTCTTCACTCTTTTCAAATACAGCTTGCATATTGATATTTTCAAGTAAAGCTAGATATCTCTTTTCATGGCTTCTTTCAATTTCACCAACAGCTCTAAACTTATAAGCTAGATCTTTGAATCCTTCTTTTTCAGCTGTTTCAGCAAATTCTTTATACATATCAGTATATTCGTAGTTTTCACCACTAGCTGCAGCCTTTAGGTTTTCAGCTGTAGTACCAATACCACCTAAATACTTAAACCACATTTTTGCATGTTCTTTTTCATTTAATGCAGTTTCTTCGAATATGGCTGCAATTTGTTCATATCCTTCTTTTTTTGCAACAGATGCAAAATAAGTGTATTTATTTCTTGCTTGAGACTCACCTGCAAATGCAGTTTGTAAGTTTTTTTCTGTTTGTGTACCTTTTAATTGTTCAAAAGTTGTCATAATAAAATCCTTCTTTCTATTCTTTATAGTGAATTACAAGTTCATAAGATGTAATTTTGCCATTTATATACTCAGCTAGTTTTGTATCTAGATTATCAATTTTCAAATCTATTATTTCACCTGTTGTATCATTTACAGCGTGTGCATGAGGAATAATTGATTTATCATATACAAATTTTAAATCACTAACGTTGTAACGTTTAATAAGTTTTTCATTTTCAAGCAGGCTTAAATTTCTATAAACCGTTGATAGTGAAACTTTAGGATTAAGTTTTTTAATTTCAAAATAAATCTCTTCTGCAGTAAAATGCTTAGGACTATTTTGAATAAGTGTGAGTATATCCTTCTTATTTTTTGTCATAAATTCACCATTTTTAGGAATCGTTTGCATTCCTATTTTTATTATACCATTTATTATTTAAATGTCAAATTTATTTTCTTATCTTTATTTCTTTTAATGCTTTATTTTATTATCAATTTCTATAGTCATAAAACAAATCATCTAATGTAATTATTGATTGAATACATAATTTATAAGAATTATCTTTTACCCCAAATGGTGTAATTAAAGTAGGATGTATTGCGTATTTTGTTTTTGTAACCAATCTCAAATCACTTATCTTATTATTTATAGACTCAATTACCTTATCAGTTATAGTATATTCAATATTACTAAATTTCATTTCACATAAATTTATTATTTGGTCTTTTCTAACTATTAGCAAATCAATTTGAGAACCGTTAATTCCCTTATCTAAATCTCTCTTACAGTACCATGAATTACATTCTGTTGATACACCACGTATACCACGACTCTCTTTGATTTGATTAATATGTAATAAACACACTCTTTCAAATGCAAATCCAAAATAAGTATTTATAGTTGGAGTTTGAAATAAGTTTTCAAAATAATGATCATCATTTTGTGAATTTGTTAAAAAAGAATAATAGAATATAATAAAACTATCAGTTATTTGATATAATGATTTCTTTGATTTCATTCCAAAGCAGTTATAGTGTCTTATAAATCCACAAGATTCTAATTCTTCTAATTTAGTTGATAAAAATCCAGAATTAGTTAGTTTTGAGTATTCAATTATCTCTTCTCTAGTTAATCCTTTTTTCTTTTTTGCAAGAGTACTAATTATTTTTAAATAATCATCTGGATTTTTGAATATAGAACTAAATAGATATTTAAATTCATCTTTTAAGGGAGCATCTTTTTTAAAGAACATATTATCAATATTTTGCGCTACACTAAGTCCCTTTTTAATAAAATTATAATAAAATGGTACTCCGCCTAATATCATATAATATTCAAGAATTTGAATTCTATTAACTATAAGTCCATTCACATTAAAATATTCTTCGCACTCTTTCAAAGTGAATTGTCCAAGATGAATTTGTTCTGTAAGTCTATTATACAATCCACCTTTATTGTGTATTATTTTCTTTAACATCCAACTAATAGCAGACGCACATACAATAAGAACAATATCATCTCTAAAAGATGCCCAACCATTCCAAAAAGATTCTAGCGATCTCATCATATCTGATTTTGCAGTATCCATCCAGGATAGTTCATCAATAAAAATAACTTTACGTTCATTTTGACTAGTTCTAATTAAGTCTTTAAGTTCTTCAAAAGCTTCAAACCAATTAGTAATTTTTTCTTTAGGTATATAATTACAATTTTTAAGAGATGCTTTAAACGCAAATAATTGCTCCTTCAATGTTCCGTTTGAAACACTTAAATGATGAAACAATATATTATTTTTAAATACTTCGTTAATTAAATATGTTTTCCCTATTCTACGTCTACCATATATTGCGACAAAATGTGACTTATTATCATTATATATTTCTTTTAATGTTTCTATTTCTTTTTTTCTTCCTACAATCATATATGCCTCCTTATAATTTACTTAATCTCATTATTTTTACCACTTTAAGTAATTTATAAGCATTTTAAGTAAAATAAAAAGGCAGTTTACTGCCTTAATATATTAACCAATTGAACCTTCCATAGATAAATCAATTAATCTATTTAATTCAACTGCATATTCCATTGGTAATTCTTTAGAGAATGGTTCAATGAATCCCATTACAATCATCTTTGTAGCTTGTTCTTCAGTTAATCCTCTACTCATTAAATAGAATAATTGGTCTTCATTAACCTTCGATACAGAAGCCTCATGTTCAAGATATACATCGCTATTAGCACCCATATTAAGTGGAATTGTATCACTCTTAGATTCTTTATCAAGTATTAAAGTATCACATTCCACATGAGCTCTAGCACCTTTTGCCTTACCTAATTGCTTAACCATACCACGATAATCAACAATACCACCATTTTTGCAAATAGATTTAGAAATAATAGTAGATGTAGAATTAGCACCAATATGAATCATCTTTGCACCAGTATCTTGATGTTGATCATGTGAAGCGTACGCAACAGATATTACTGTACCTTTACTTCTTTCACCTTTTAAAACACAACAAGGATACTTCATATTCATTCCACTACCAACATTACCATCAACCCATTCCATAGTTGCATCATTCATTACAAGTGAACGTTGAGTAACTAAGTTAATAATGTTCTTACTCCAGTTTTGAATAGTTGTATATCTACAATATCCTTTATCACGGACAATAATTTCAACTATTGCTGCATGCAAAGAATCTTTAGAATAAATAGGTGCTGTACAACCTTCAACATAATTTAGACTAGCTTCTTCATCTACAATAATTAAAGTTCTTTCAAATTGACCCATACGTTCAGAGTTAATTCTAAAATAACTTTGTAATGGTTTAGTAATCTTTACGCCCTTAGGTACATAGATAAATGAACCACCAGACCATACAGCAGAATTTAGGGCTGCATATTTATTATCACTAGGAGGTACAACTGTTCCAAAATATTCTTTAAATATTTCAGGATATTTCTTTAAAGCTGAGTCAGTATCCATAAAGATAACGCCTTGATCATCAAGCTCTTTTAAATTATTATGATATACTACTTCAGATTCAAATTGAGTACTTGCACCAGCTAAATACTTTCTTTCAGCTTCAGGAATACCAATTTTTTCAAAAGTTTCCTTAATTTCATCTGGCACCTTATCCCATTCAGATTCAGTTTTTTCTTGAGTTTTAATGAAATAAGTATAATCATCAAAATTAATGCCTGATAAATCTAGTCCCCAAGTTGGTTGTGGCATTGATTCAAATATCTTTAAAGATTTTAATCTAAATTCAAGCATCCAATCAGGTTCGCCTTTAGATTTAGAGATTTGTCTTACTACTTCTTCATTTAAACCAACACCAGTTGTGTATAAGACCTTCGCATCAGTTTTAAAGTCAAACTTATATTCATCAGATACAATATTAGAGGCATTATCTTTTAAATCTTTATTTTGATTCATTATCTTCACCTCTAATTATTCTTTCAATAGCCTTCCAAGATAACGAAGCACACTTGATACGTGCAGGGAATTGGCAAACTCCTTGATAAGCAATAGCCTCACCTAATAATTCTTGATCATCATCAGATAATGTTTTACCTTCAAGTAAGAGATAAAAGTTTTCAATAGTTCTAAGTGCTTCATCTTTTGATTTACCAATTAAGGTATCACTCATAACAGATGCACTTGAACAACAAATAGAACAACCTTTACCATCATGTTTAATATCTTTAACTATACCATCTTCAATTAAAGCTTCTACATTCATATCGTCTCCACAAGATGGATTATTTAAATGTAAGAATTTATATTTATCACTATGAGTTAATCCTTTATTAAGAGGATTTTTATAGTGATCCATAATTACTTGTCTATATAAAGTTTGTAAATCAGCCATATTTTACCTCCTAAAATTGATTAAAGAAATCTCTAGCTTTTCTAACCGCATTAGCTAGTGCATATACATCTTCTTCAGTATTATATAAATAAAAACTAGCACGAGTTGTAGAAATTTGATTCAAAAATCTTGTAACTAGTTGTGCACAATGATGTCCTGCACGAATACATACGTTTTCTTCATCATATATGCTTGCAGCATCGTGAGGATGTACTCCATCAATATTAAATGTTACAACACCAGTTTCAACTGTCTTATTATATACTGTGACACCTTCTATTTTAGATAATTCTTCTACCGCAAGACGTGCTAAGGACGCATCATGGGACGCAATTTCATCCATTCCAATAGAATCTAAGTACTTGCAAGCCTCAGCTAAACCGATAGCTCCATCAATAATTGGTGTACCAGTTTCAAACTTGTATGGTGAAATCTTATAAGTCATAGAATCCTTATAAACCATATCAGCCATATCACCACCAAATTCAATTGGAGGCATTTTCTCTAGTAAGTCAAACTTTCCATATAAAACACCAATGCCTGATGGACCACACATCTTATGTCCTGAGAAACTCAAGAAGTCACAATCAAGAGCCTTTACATCAATCTTCATATGAGGAGCACTTTGAGCTGCATCAACGGAAACAATGATGCCTCTTTCATGACATATATCAATAATTTCCTTAATTGGTGTAATGTATCCTAATACATTAGATACATGAGTCAAAGCTACAAGTTTAGTCTTATCAGTTAAGGCTTTCTTAAAGTTTTCAACAGTAATACGACCTTCTTTATTTAATTTCACAAACTTAAGTTTGCACTTCTTTACATTACATACATTAAGCCAAGGCATAAAATTAGAATGATGTTCTAGCTCGCTAGTAATAATCTCATCACCCTCATTTAAGAAAGTCATACCATAACTTGATGCAACTAAGTTCAATGCAGCAGAAGCTCCACGAGTAAATACTATTTCTTCCTCTTTTGCATTAATAAATTGTGCAATTGTCTTTCTTGCACTTTCATACATATCAGTAGCTTCATAGCTTAACTTATATACACCTCTGTGTACATTACAAGAAAGATTATTATAATAATAGTCTATTTTATCAATAACACATTTAGGTTTTAAGCTTGAAGCACCACTATCTAGATAATGCAAATTTTCATTTTTATTTAAAACTGGAAAATCTTTTTTTAATTTTAAAACATCCATATAAATCACCTAGATAAGTTCATTAACTTCTTTTTGGAAAATGTTTTTACTATCCTCATCCCAAATAGACTTAATAAAAGGATTAATTAAGCTAGATAATATAAGTTTATAACTATCTTCTTTAGTTAAACCTCTACTCATTAAATAGAATAGTTCATCATCACTCATTCTACCAATTGCAGTACCATGATTTGCAAATACATCATATTCATCAATCTTTAAAATAGGTAGGCTAGTAATACTAGAATTATCAGCTAAAATTACTCCACGAGATAATTGTTTAGCACTAGACTTACTCATACCTTTAAAAATATGACTTGTTGTATCAAATTTAATATTAGCGTTTTCAAATGTAACTCCAATATTATTTATTTCAGAACTTGTTTCTTTAGCATTATGATTAATTACTTGATTAAACTTTGAAGATGTATTTTTATTTAATACTAAATATTCAATATTTGCATGAGCCTTTTCCTCATTTAAGTTACAAACAAGGTTTGCATTAGTTTCTACAACACTACCCATTTTATAATTAAGAGTAGAATTAGCTAGCATGTTAATTGTAATATTACTACTATTTTCTTTATTAGAAATAGATATTAATTCAAGAGTTGAATATTTATTTAGATTAATTACAATATTACCATTTAAATCATCAAGTAATACCTTAGCTTCTACAGACGCATCAATATTTATTACTTGACTATCAGTAGAATTAATTAAATACTCTCCATTACTTGTAATATTTAATATTTCATTAGAATTCAAATTATACTTTTGCATTATTTCTTTGCCCTAGCACATGAACCAAGTACAGCATGCACTTCTTCTTCCTTTTCAATATCAATACCAAGTTCTTTCTTAACCCAACGATAACCTTCTTGATCAATTTTCTCAATTAATTCATGACCACCAGTCTTAACAATCTTACCGTTAATCATTACATGTACATAGTTTGGCTTAATATAATCTAGTAATCTTTCATAGTGAGTAATAAGTAAGCAACCAAAACTATCAGATACCATAGATGATACATTTTCACCTACGATACGTAGGGCGTCAACATCAAGACCAGAATCAATTTCATCAAGAATTGCAAACTTAGGTTTAAGCATCTTCATTTGAAGAATTTCATTTCTTTTCATTTCTCCACCAGAAAAGCCTTGATTTAAGTTTCTTTGTGCAAGACCCTCTGGCATTTCAAGGTCAGCACATGCCTTATCATATTCTTTAATAAACTTAAACAATGATAAATTAGAACCATTAGCCTTCATAGCTTCTCTTATAAAATCAGAGTTAGTTACACCAGGAACCTCGATTGGATTTTGATAAGCTAAAAATAATCCCAAACGAGCACGTTCATCAACTGATAAAGAATTAATATTCTTACCATTAAATAATATTTCTCCTTCAGTAACTTGATATTTTGGATGACCCATTACAACCTTAGATAATGTAGATTTACCAGTACCATTAGGTCCCATAATAGCGTGTACTTCTCCACTCTTTATAGTTAAATTAACACCCTTAAGTATTTCTTTTTCTGTGATTCTAGCATGTAAATTCTTTATTTCTAATATATCTTGCATAATATCCTCCAAAGTTTCATTCAAAAAAGAGATATCTAGTATCTCTATTAGCACAACAATTATACACTATTTCATCTCAACTAATCAAATAATATCACTTGAAGAAATTAGAAAAAATCCCCTTGATACAATAATTAGCGTCAAGGGGGCTATATTATTAAATTTGAAATACTATTTACTTATGAGTTAATTCATATTCCATAATAGTCTTGTATTGAGATTCATACATATCTTTGTATATTGCACAATTTTTGTATAATTCTTCATGTGAACCAACGCCTTTAATAAGACCGTGATCAAGAACTATAATCTTATCACAGTCCTTAATAGTTGAAAGTCTGTGAGCAATTATAAAAGTAGTACGTCCATTTGCGACCACATCACAGGCTTTCTTAATCATTATTTCAGTCTCAGTATCAATATTAGCTGTAGCTTCATCTAACACTAATATTTTAGGCTTTCTAAGTAATATTCTTGCAAAACAAATTAATTGCTTCTCACCAAGAGATAAGTTTTCACCCTTAAATGATATTTCTTCGTATATACCTTTACTTGTTTTTTCAAGTAAATAGCCAGCTCCAACTTGCTTTAATACATCAATTACTACATCATCAGGATAATCTTTATCCATACATACGTTAGATTTAATAGTACCGCTAAATATAGCAGGAGTTTGTAATACTATACCTAAAGCCTTACGATAGCTTGCTTTATTATATTTATTAATCTCCATTGAATCAACCAAGATTTGACCTGATTGATAATCATTATACTGTAGTAATAAGTTCATTAAACTAGACTTACCACTACCAGTATGTCCGACAATTGCAATCTTTTCTCCAGCTTTAACTTTAAGACTTATTCCATGTAACACTTCTTTATTTTCTACATAAGAAAAATGTACATCGCGAAATTCTACATCACCTTTGATATCAGTCGGAAATTCAAGACCCGAAAATATTCTTGTATCATTTTCTTCATCAATAAACATATAAACTCTATTACAAGCTACAATACTATCTTCTAATTCATTTAAATTCATAAATATAGTATTAACAGGTTGTACCATTTTATCTAGATAATCAGTAAATGTAGTAATTGTACCAATAGTTACAACGCTTGATCCAAAGTCTATATATCTAATACCAAAGAACAATAATATAGAAGCTTCAATAATACGTTTGATTAAGTTTAATAATTCAATACCAAAATAAGCATTAATAGTATTTGTTTTAGTTTCAAGTTTAGCAGACTTAGAAACTAAAGCCTCATAATCTTTTAACATTAATTCTTCTTGATTAAATGCCTCTATTATTAATGCACCAGATATTAACTCATTAAGTTTACCTGTAATACGACTTGATAGTTCTCTTATTTGTAAATGATTTGCATGAAGTTTTCTTCTATATAATGTAACCCATAAAATAATTATAGGAACAAATATTAAGATAATTAAAGCTAGATGATAATCAAGTAATATAAATCCAATATATAAAGCAATTAAATTAATTAATGCTTGAGCTATAGAAAAAGATACAGTAATAAATGTTTTAACACTAGCTGAATCATTTGTTATTTTAGATACTACTTTACCATCTGGTTCAAGTGAATAATAATCTACAGCTAAATAATCAATCTTTCTAATCGCATCTTCTCTTATTGATTTTTCAATTCTCATACCAGTTAAGTCTAGTACATACTTTTGACTAAACTTTAAAGCAATAACTATTAATATTAAACCTATATATTTTAAGAATAACATATAGACAGAATACTTATCTATTTCATTAAAAGAGTTAGCTACAGCAATACATTTATCAAGTATTTCTTTTAATACTCTAGGTGCAAGTGTCGTAATAGATGCGATTCCTATACTTGATATGATACAAAATAATACTTTACATTTGTTTTGTAATAAATAAGGAATAGTTCTTTTATATAAACCATGTTTATTATATTTATCATACTTCATTATTAATCACCATCCTTTGACATTAGTTGATGATTAAACAAAGTGTAATACCAACCTTTATTATTCATTAACTCTTCATGATTACCACTTTCAATAATCTTACCATCTTCTAAAACAATAATATTATCACAATTCATGACAGCTGATAATCTATGAGCTACAATAATTGTTGTTTTCTTTTTATCTAAATTAGATAAATTATTAATAATATTAGATTCAGTCTTACCATCAACTGCAGATAGGGAGTCATCAAGTATTAAGCAATCTGCATTTTTCATAAATGCACGAGCTATAGATAATCTTTGTTTTTGACCACCTGACAAGGTTACACCATATTCACCAACAATAGTATTTAATCCATTAGGAAGGTTTTCAATATCTTTTTCAAAATCAGCATTACTAATTGCATTATATACATCTTCTTCTGTATAGTCTTCTCTAGAGCCTAATTCAACATTTTCTACTACACTCTTACTAAATAGTAAAGACTCTTGTGGTACATATGCAACTGATGATCTAATAGATTCTTTAGTATACTCATTAATATCAATACCATTAATTAAAATAGTACCTTCAGTAATAGGAAATTGTCTTAATAATTGTCTAATTAATGTAGATTTACCAGAACCAGTTTTACCAACTATACCTAAGGACTTTCCATTATTTAACTTAATATTAATATTAGAAATAGTGTAATTAGAATCCCCTGGATATTTAAATGAAACATTTTTATATTCAATAGTATCTACTTTATCTAGTACCTTAGCATTCTCTTTATTTTCAAGTACACTTTTAGCTTCATATATTTCATTTAATCTATCAATTGAAATAATAGATTGATAGAACATTGTAATCATATTACCTATATTTTTAAATGGAGAAGCTAAGCTATTTAGATATATCATGAACTTTACAAACTTATCAATTGTAAAATTCTCATTACCAGGTACTAAATGCAAAGCAGAGAAGTAAGCAATTATAACGGATATTGCAATAACTGATTCAAACATAGGTTGAAATACTGCATTAATAAGTAAATTCTTCTTTTCAGTTTCAAATGTTTTATTAGAATAATCCATTAGTTTAGCGTAATTCTCTTCTTCTTTAGTATAAGCTCTAATTGTTCTAACATTAGTAATACTTTCAAGAATTACATTTGACATTTCACTTGAAGCTTCACGAACCATTTTCCAATTTTGTTTAACCTTAACTCTAAGTTTAATATTTATACCAAATATCAAACATAGCGGTAATACTGAATACAATGTAAGTAGCGGATTCATTATAGCCATAGCTATAACATATACCACAACTGTTGTTGTTTCATATAATATGATAAGTAATCTATTACCACCACTAAAATTAACACTCTTTAAGTCTCCTAGAGCTCTTGCAAGTAAGTCTCCTGCTTGATATTTTTCAAAGAACACTGCATCTTGTTTTAAAATGTTACTTGCATATCTTATTTGAAGTTCATAATAAAGTTTTAAACGAAGTCTTACTTGAATAAAACGTCTTGTTGTTGAAATAAAATAAATAAGTACTGCAGTAGCAAAAGCTTTAAGCACCAAATTATATATTAAATAATTTTTTAATTCTTCACCACTTAAACTGCCATTACTAATAACTTTAGTAAAGTCTCCAATGATATCAGCTGGGATTAATAAAGTAAGAGCTAAAATGAATCCTATAATGATAATAGAGATATAGTATCTTTTATTTTTGGATATAAACCAATTCATTTTTTTAAGAAAATCTATCATTTAATCACTCTCCTTTTGATTAGTAAATAATTATATAATATTTTAGTTAACATTTAAAGTTATTTGATTAATTGAATAGGTTGAGTAATCGTCTTAACATAAAAAAAAGACTATAAATATGCATACTTACTGCAACATTTATAGCCTTTATAATATTCTATTTATTTTTCATTTTACTTTCTATCAATTTATCAAATCCATAAATTTCAAGTGTAGATTTTCCCTGTTTCAATAGAGTTAATATCTCTTGTTCTTTATTATATTTATCTAATGCCTTAGAAAATACATAATCCTCATCTTCTTTAGGAATAACAACAACACCATCACAGTCACCAAAAATTATATCACCTGGATGAACTGTAATACCTCCACAAGAAATATCTACATTAAATTTAGCTAAACTTTCTTTTACAGTTCCAGAAGGGTTGAACCCTTTACAAAACACTGGGAATCCTAATTGTCTAATGTCTTGGCTATCTCTACAACTGCCGTCGATAACAACACCTGCTATGCCACGAACTTTGCATGCATTTGCCATAATATCTCCGAAATGCCCAGCATTTGAATATCCGTTTAAATCAAACACTAATACATCTCCTACATTAGCTTTGTATATAGCTTGATGTAGGGCTAAATTGTCTTTAGGATAACACTTAACTGTAAAGGCTCTTCCTATCATTTTCATTTTAGAATCAACAGGTTTAATTTGAGTATCCATAACTCCCTGATTAGGTGTGTTATTATTGTTATCTGCAATATTTCCAGTAGGAAGTTTTAATAGATTTTTAATATTTTCCTTAGTTAATTCCATAAAATTACTCCTTATTTGAACTCATAACTTCTATAGTATTTGTAATAAGTTCATAATTATCATTTAATATACCATTTTTCTTATCTTTATATAGTCGATATGGAACACTTATAATCAATGGCAATAACATAACAGGACCTACAAACATAGTAAATATTTTATAACCATAATTTATAATGTTTAAAACGCCAAACAATGATAATAAACTACATACTATTATAAAAGTTATTGCAATACATAATTTTCTTATTATTGGTTTACTATTTGTCCACTTTCTTGCGATAATTGGTTCAAATCGACCGCAAACAGTAAATATGAATGCAACACTACTAGAAACCATAGCTGCAATTGCAAAAATCAAATATATTATTTTAGCTGTCATGCCCTGATTTGATAAGTTATTAATAGCCCATAGTGTAGGTATTTGTTCATTAGTAATATCAGGCATTCCAGAAGCGAATATAAAAGTGAAAATCATAGTTGATCCAGCACATAATAATGAACTTACCAAGCTTTCAATAATTACATCTTTTCTTGTAGTTATAATTCCTTTAGAAGCAGGAACACACGCTTCATAACCATTCATAAAAAACACTACAATCATAAAGAATGAAAACCATGCTTCAAAGCCATTGAATCCATACTCTTTATAAGATACATGTTGATTTATATATTCATTTGCAAGGGGAATTGCTTTTTCAAAACAGATTACAGCTACATAACCACAAATTAGAAGGATTATAATTCCTAATACAGTTCCAACTTTTCTTAATAATTTAGAACCCCACAATGATAGTACTAATACTAGTAAACAAAATCCAATCATTCCAATGACTTTAGGAACATTTAAAATTTCATTTAATAAAATTGAAGTAGTTGAAATTTGTGCTGCAAGCGCAATAATGACTACAGCGATAACTTGTAACTCTTTGAAAGTACCAAAGAATAATTGTAACCCTTTATTTCTATAGATTATATTATATGCTTCTCTATAACATTTAGGTTTATATACTCGATTAATTTCAAATAATAATAAATTAAATATAAAGCATAATAATCCGCATACTAAAGGACCAACAAATATACCTAACCAACCATACTTATTAAAATAATTTACTGTTTGTGTACCAGATGCAAAACCAGGTCCAACATAAGCAGTATACATTATCATACAAAGTGATAATATCTTTCCTAATTTCTTTACTTTTTCTTTTCCCATAATTAATACCTATTTATTTTTAGATTGAAGATTATGATAACCAAGTTTTTCTCTTGCCTCTTTAAGTTTAGAACCGTTCTTCACTTCAAGAATTATAGATTGTTCAACTTCTTCAATATGCTTTGCAATTTCAAGTACTTCATAAGCTCTTTCCTTAGGAATACAAACTACGCCACTATCATCACCTAAAATAATATCATTAGGTCTGACTTGAATACCGCTTATGCTGACAGCAACATTCACCTTATCAACTGTTACTCTTTCTTTACCAGTAACCATATACTTTCCTTTAGTATATATTCCATAACCTAATTCTTTTATTCCATTAACATCTCTACATACACCATCAATTACTGTACCTTCAATGCCTCTAGTTTTAGCTGTATAAGTCATAATATCTCCCCAAACAGTGCAATAATTTCTGCCAGAATTATCAATTACAACTACTTGACCAGGTAAAACATCATCAATGAAATCACCAACATTACCTTTTTCAACTCCACAAGGAATGTAGTGAACAGTGAAAGCCTCACCACAGATCTTTTTTCCCTCAACTACTGCTTGAATTCCAAGTAATCCACATGGAATACCTAATTTATCCATTGCATCAGAAATACTTGCAGTATCCATTTTTTTAATTTCTTCTATTAATTTGTTCTTTTCCATCTTATCTTTTTTCCTTTCTTTAATTAAGGTACCTTTATCTTTTCTTTACACTTATAATATAGCACACTTTTAATAATTTGAATAATTGATATTTTTAATATGAAATATCGCTTTTTTAGATATATTATATTATAATAAAATAAAGGTGATAATATGAATTACGAACAAATTGAAACTTTTTTAGCTATTATTACTTATGGAAGTATTTCTCAAGCATCTAAAAAGTTATATGTTTCTCAATCTACTATTTCCACTAGAATAAAAGATCTTGAAAGTGAACTTGGTGTTCAATTAATCATTAGAGAAAAAGGACACAGAAAGATAGAACTTACAACTTATGGAAATGCATTTATTTCAGTGGCAAGTAAATGGGCATCATTATGGAAAGAAACAAACAATATAAAATCAATAAATAACATTAAAACTATAACAATTGCAAGTATTGACGCAATAAATAATTATACATTTGTTTCATTCTTTTCATCAATAATAAATGAATTTTCTGATATAAGATTAAATATAAGAACGCATCATTCTAATGAAATTTATTCTTTAATTTCATCACGTGTTGCAGATATAGGTTTTGTTTTTTCACGTATAAGTTATCCTGATATTATATGTACACCAATCTTTAGAGAATTAATGTATTTAGTGTGTGATAAAAAGTCTAAATACCATAATGATATTGATTGTAGCGAATTAAGTCCTGAAAATGAAATATTTCTTGATTGGGGTCTTGATTATAAAAGCTGGCATGACAGTCATTTTGCACCATCATTATTTCCTTTTTTAACAGTAAATACTGGTTCAATGTTACAGCGATATATTAAAGATGATATTTGGGGAATAGCACCTATGAGTGTAATTAGAGGAGCTATGAAATCAAACCCAAATTTAACATATTATAAATTAAAAACACCTCCACCTCCAAGAATATGTTATCTCATAAAAAATAGGTTTATAGACATTAGCATTGAAAATTCAATAGACAAAATTGTATCACGACTCGTTACTTATGTTTCAAACGATGATACTATATGTTCTTTTGAATCTTGGATGTTAGACGAAAAACATTAATTTAATATTTTCAAAACAAATGATATTAAATAGTTTGATTAATTTTAACTTTTAATATCATTTTTTATTTTCACTAAAAAAAGAACCATACATAGAAACGTATGATTCTTTATTATCAAATATTTAATTAAGC
>CAVGEZ010000021.1:0-30742 GCA_963628445.1 uncultured Eubacteriales bacterium | reverse complement strand
TCATCCTGAATTTGTTGGAACGCACCCTTGTGTAAAGAATGGACAAATTCCAGTTCTTATTAAATTCATTGATGCAAAAAAAGACTTATCTGTTCAAGTTCATCCAAGCGATGAATATGCTCACGTTCATGAAAATGGATCACTTGGTAAAACAGAGATGTGGTATGTTATTGATGCTTTACCTAATTCTTCTTTAGTATATGGTTTTCATCACTCTGTAACTAAGGAAAAGGTGAGAAAAGCAATTGAGTCTGGAAATCTAGAGAAATATATGAATCGAGTACCTGTTAGGAAAGGTGATATTTTCTTTATCCCCACAGGAACAGTTCATGCAATTGGTGCAGGATGCTTAATCGCTGAAATTCAAGAATCAAGTGACTTAACTTATCGACTTTATGATTATAATAGAGTAGATAAGAATGGGAGCCTTAGAGAATTACATATAGATAAAGCATTAGAGGTTGCAAACTTAGATAGAGTTGAATCTCCAACTCAACCAATGGAAGTCTTTAAATTTAGACCTGGTCGAGCAACTCAAATGCTTGCAAGATGTAAATACTTCCAAGTTGAAAGAATGATTATTAATACGGAAAGAATTAAAGAACTTGCTGAATTTAGAACAGGTTCTTCGACTTTCCAAGTTCTATTATGTTATTCTGGATGTGGAGTAATTCACGATGAGACCTACAAAACATCAATTAATTTCTCTAAAGGTGATTGTATCTTTGTTCCGGCTAACTCATCTTGCTTGAAAATACATGGTAAAGCAGAATTCTTAAGAATTAAATGCTAAAAGTATATTTTAAATATTAACTTTTCAAATTTAAAGGAGGCTAGCGGTAGCTTCCTTTTTTTCTTAGGATAAGATACTTAATTTTATGATGTATCAGTCAAAATGATAACAGGCTTATTATTAATCATATCATAGAACTTCTTAATAGTGAAAAAAGTTTATATATATGATAAAATAATATAAATATAAAACAAAAGGAGTGACATTATGGCATCAAATTTTTTTGATTTAGTAAGTGATAGTTTCTTTAACCCACTTACTGGTGCAAATAAAAGAATTAATTATGATCTTTTATCAATTCTAAATAATAAAATGTCACTAAATAATTTAAGTGCTACAAAAGATGAAATGGTTGAGTGGATTATAGATTATGCAGAAAACTCACCAATTAAGTTTTATAATGATGAAACTAGTGAAGAAGAGGATAGCACTAGAAGCCTTGCATATGATAAGATTAGATATTTTACTAGATGTGGTTGGTTAATTGAGGATTACGATAACTTAAAATTAACTTATTCATTTGATGAAACAGGCATAAAGGTCTTATCCGCAATGAATGAGGCTGTTAAAGACGATACAAAGCCACTAGAATTTTCGGGATATGTATATAATATATATTCATCTCTTTATTCATTTAATTTTGATCACTCAGTAGATATTTGTGAACAAGCTTTTAAACAAAGTCAAGAATTATCTAGTATGTTAAGAGGTCTTAATGTTAATATTAAGAAGTTCTTAACAAAACTTATATCTGAAAATGAAGCTGCTCCTAAAGAGATACTTTCTACAATATTCTTTGAATATCAAAAGAAAGTAGTATTGAAAGCTTTTAAAAACTTTAGAGAAAAAGATAATCCATCTAAATATAAATTATATATTGAACATAAGATTAATGATTTATTAGAAGAGGAATCTTTAAATAAAATGGTTAATAATTATATTAATGTTAAAAATGATGGAATATCTAATGAATCTAATAGAAAAGAAGCTAGAGAGTTCTTTATTACAAGATTTAATTCTATAGCTGAATTATTCTATGAAATTGAAGACTATATTAGTATGCTTGATGCGAAGAACACTAAATATATCACTGCTGCAGAGTCTCGTCTTAATTTCTTACTTAATGAAGAAACAGATGTTGAAGGTAGAATTATTGATTGCCTAAAACAAATTTCGTCTACTGATGATGATTTTTATGAAGATGATTTATTTGATTTATTCCAATCATCTAATATTGATGAATATTCTTTATATAAACCAGTTAATAAAAAAACTCCTATTAAGTCAGTTGATTTGATTGAGGATTTTGATGATGATATAGAAGAGGTTGAAGAAAAGTTAGCACAATTATTTAAAGATAATGAATTCTCTGTTTATAAGATTAATGAATTTGTACTAAATAAACTTGATGGTAAAAAACAAATACATGCTAAAGACATAAGCCTAAATTCATTTGATGATTTCTTAAAACTATTCTTAACAAAGATATATGAAGCAAATAGTGAGGTTGTATACACTATTATAAAACTTGATGAGAAGTATAAAACATTAGGATATACTTTAGATGATTTTATTATAGAAAGGAAGGATTAATATGGCAAAAGATAGACTTAATACATTAGAAGAATTTAGTGAGAGTTATAAAGCACTAAATGATACTAAGAGAAATCAATTTGCACGTCTTGCAAATAAATTACTTAATGATAATTTTATTTACTATAATAAAGATGATGATAAAAATGATTATTATGAAATCTTAAGTTTAAAGAAAGTCTTAGAAAATTATTTTGAATTAATGGATTTTGATTTAATTCATGTTGATACTTATAAGATATTCTATATTCAAACTCAAGAATCTAGAAATAGAATAAGACTTAAAAAACTTGATACTATCCTTCTTTTAATTTTAAGACTTTTATATCAAAACGGAAATAATGAAGTTAATTCAAGTATTGATATTAGTACTACTTTAGGTAAATTAAATGAAGAAGTTAACAAGAGTGGTATATATAAGACACAATTATCTATGAGTGAATATTTTGAATCTTTAAAACTTTTAAAAAGATATAAATTAATTGATTATAATTTTAAGGATTTTAAAGAAGATAATGTAATTGTTATATATCCTACTATTTTATATATTGTAAAAGTTGATAATATAAATATGATTTTAGATAGACTAAATTCATACATACAGCAGAAAGAAGAGATAAGCGATGAAATTAGCGAAGATTAAATTAATAAACTGGCATATATTTTCTAATTCTTTAATTTCTTTAGAAGGTAATACGCTTATAACTGGAGAAAATGCTAGTGGTAAGTCAACTTTGATGGACGCTATATATTTCGTATTATCAGCCGGAGATAAGGATCACTTTAATAAAGCTGCAAATCAAGGCTCTAAAAGAACTCTTGAAAGTTATATGAGGGGTAAGCTTGGAGGAGAGAAGAATCCTAATTTAAGAAATGGATCTGATGTTATATCTTATATCGTACTTGAATTTCATGATGATAAGAGAAATTATTCTATGGCTTTGGGTACCGAAATGGAGATTCAATCAAGTCAAAATGCTAAAACACATTTCTTTGTAATTGAAAACTATAAGATTAATGAGACTGATTTCATTAAAGATAAGAAGCCTTTAAATATTAAGGACTTTAAGAATAATGCGAAAGCTTTAAATTTAGAACTTAACATGCTTCCTGAAACTAAGAGAGATTTAAGAAGAGTACTAGCTAAAGATATATTTAAGATTGATGATTATAATAGATATTATGACCTATTACAAAATGCTATATCATTTAAACCAATTAGTGAGGTTTCTACATTTGTAAATAGTTTCTTACTTAAGGATGAACCGATTGATTTATCTAACTTGATGCAAGAAATTAGAGCTTATCAAGAAATTCATAGATTAGTTGAAAAAGAAAAAGAGAAAATACTTGCGCTAACTGAATTCACTCCCAGCGCTGAAAAATATATTAAATATAAGAAAGATTTAAAATATTTTGATGTTTTAAAGAATGAAATTCAAATTGAAAAGCTTGAAAAGAACATTAAAACTTTACAGTTAAGTTTAGAAAAAATTGAAGCTGAAATATTGTCTCTTAATGTTAAAGAAAAAGAATTAGATGATACAAAAGAAAGATTAAGCCATGAAATTAAATTATTAGAAGATAATGATTCATATAAAGCTTTGCTTGAAAAGAAGAGAAAATTAAGTGAATTAGAACGTAGTCTTAAAGATATTAATAATAAACTTAATGAATTTAAAAACTCACTTGAAACTGAAGAAAAACTAGCTAGTAAGTTAGGACTTAAATTAAATGTTTTACAAGATTTTAAAGCTAAAGATTATCCTCATTTAAAGGCTAAACTTGAAAATTATAAAGATACTTTAGAGCGTTATGACGATGAGACTAGAACTAAGCGTATTAATTTGCAAAATACTAAAGACTCTAATGACAAACTAATTAAGTCTAAGATGACAGAATTAACAAAACTAGAACAAGGTTTAAATAATTATCCAAGTGAACTTAATACATTAATCGAAATATCTCGGGACGCGATTAAATCTTGCTTCCCTAAGGATACAAATCCATTATGTGAGCCATTATGTGAATTTATTGATGTTATAGATTTAAAGTGGCAAAATGCACTTGAGGGATATTTAAATACTCGTAAGTTTAATTTAATTGTAGATCCTAAATATTACTCAGTTGTATCTGAGGCCTATGATAAATATAAGAGTATTAGAAAAGTTTATGGATATGGTATTGTAAATATTAAAGAAGTACCTGAAGTGACTCCTTTAAAGAATTCTTTAGTTGAAAAAATTGAAGTATCTAATAAGTATGCAAGTGTGTATGCTAATTACGTATTAGGTAATTTGATTGCAGTAGACACAGTATCTGAACTTGAAGAATATGATGCGGCTATAACACCTGAGGTTATGGTATATAGAAACTATTGCTTAAAAGCTACTGACCCTAAGACTTATCAAGTGCCTTATATCGGTAAAAAGAGTAGAGAGATTAGAATTAATTTACTTAAAGAAGAAATTAGTTCATTAAATAGTGAGAATGAAAAGATTTCTACTCAAATCGATGAATTAAGATATAAATTATCATTAAAGAGTACTACATTAATTAATACATTACTTCAAACTCCAAACTATTTTCCGGATAAAGATTCACTAGATAGTCAAATTGCAAGTTTAAAATCAAGTATAGAAGTTGATGAATTAGATACTTCACTTCTTGAGATTGGTTCTAAGATAGAACGTGCTAAATTTGAAAGAGATGAGGCTATTCAAAGGCTAGAATCTTTAAAGAAAGAAAAGAGTTTAAAAGATCAAGATAAAGGTCAAACATTAAAGAGTATTAGTGATAATAAGATATCAATTGGAGAGAAACAAGCACTATATCAAACTTTAGTACAAAAACTTGATATAAGTGATTATTCTGAATTTAAGAAAACTTATATTGTTAATAATAAATATGATTATGATCTTATTGAAAAAGATAATAATAAAGAATTAAATTATATTTATCATAATAAGGATAAATTACTTGGTATAATGAATAATTATACTAATAAATATAAGCCAAGCCTTGCACAAATTGAAGAAAACATGCAAAGCTATGTTAATGAATATTATGATCTAACTAATCGTGGTGTTGTTGAATATGAGCGTCATGCTAAAGAGGCATATGAAAGAGCAGAAGCTTCATTTAAAGAAGACTTTATATCTAAATTAAAGTCTAAGATTGAAGAAAGCCAAGAAATGCTTTCAAAGATAAATCGTAATTTAAGTTTACATCCATTTGGAAACGATGAGGAAATTTATAAGTTCTCATATGGAGCTAGTAAGGATAATGAATTTGGTAATTACTACCGTATTATTACTAGTGGTAAATTAATGGAATCTAAAGATTTATTTACAGAAATACTAGATGAAAAAGATAATTCATACATGAGTGATTTATTTGATCATATTTCAAAAGAGGTAGATTCTCAACAAGCTCAAGAAGAACTTGATAGATATTTAGATTACCGTAATTATATGAATTACGATATTAAGATAACTAATAAGTATGGTGAGGAATTATATTTTTCTAAAATAAATAGAGAAAAGAGTGGTGGAGAAACTCAAACTCCATTCTATATAGTAATTGCTTCATGTTTTGATGAACTTATGAATAAAGATTCAAACAAGGTTGAAAGTACATGTCAAGTTGTATTTGATGAAGCATTTAACAATATGGATGAATCAAGAATTAAATCTTTAATGGAATTCTATAAGAAATTAAATGTACAAATAATTATTATTGTACCATCTAATAGAATTACTGCGATATCTCCTTATATGGATACTTTAATTGGTATTACTAAGATTAATAATCATCCATATATTAATGTGGTATTAAAAGATGAAAAATAATTTTGAAACTAATATACTAAATCGCTTATTAGATAAATATGAAAATTCTAAATTATCTAAAGGTGGTACACAGGTTAGGCGTGAAATTAAACTTGATTTAAAAGATGATGTATTTCAAACGTATACTGGATTTGATTCATATAAGTATTCAGAATTAAATGATACAATTATAAGAAAAATAGAATCTTTAGGCTTTGTAAATGCAATATTTTATCAAGACTCTTTTAAGTCTCTAACTTTAAATTTAGATAATGTAGATAAAATTTATTCATACTTAAATCGAACTAAACCAAGCGATGAATTAGACTCTATTAGATTAGTACTATCTAAATATAAATTTAATAACTTTGTAGATGATTTTATTGAATATATATCTAATTATTTAAATACTAAATATTCATATCCTAAAAGTTATTTTGCAGATTCTAAAGAACTTGATTTGATTCTCTATACATTTAATTGTTTATTTAAATTAAATGAAAATATGAAGAAGAGAGACTTTAGTGTTACTTACTTGCATGACTCTAAAGCGTTTGAACAAATTGAAGGTAAAATAATTAAAATAATTAAAGAATTTGATTATAACACTTATCAAGATGATGAAGATATACTAGCTAGTTATAATATTATAAAGAATTCTAGTTATGCATTAGTAAAGAATAATTTAATTATTAAAATTAATAATCAAATTATTAATCTGAATGATTTGAAGTTTGAATTATCACTAAGTGATGATATGATTAAATCTCTTGAAATTCAAGATATGACATCAAGTAAAGTTATTACTGTTGAAAATTTAACTAGTTTTTATTCATTAAATGAAGATGATTCAACAATTATATATTTAGCAGGATTTCATAATCATACTAAGCAAATGTTATTAGAAAAGATATATAAGAAATATCCAAACATCAATTATTATCATTTTTCTGATATAGATGTTGGTGGTTTCTTAATATATAATAGTTTGAAAGAAAAAACTCAAATCCCTTTTAAACCATATAAGATGGGGCTTGATGAATTAATTTTAAATAAAGATAATTTAAAAAGTTTAACTAAAAATGATAAGTTAAGACTTGAAAAATTAAGAAATGATTCAAGATATAAGGAGTTCTTTGATGTAATTGATTATATGTTAGAACATAATGTTAAACTTGAACAAGAAATATTAGATTAAGAATGATTTAACTATCTTTAAATCATATAATATATGTTATAATTTGTTTTATGCATTATATAATTCATCACTGGCTTTCTCATCAATCTCTGTATATGATGATAAGCCTATTTATTCGTAAAGACCTCTCTTTCTATAAACGTTACAGTCATAACTATTATAGTAAAGAAAGGTCTTTTTTAGTCTTTATTAAAGACAATTAATTTAATAAAAGATCATAATGGTAGGATTATTATAATCCTGCCTTCTTTTACTTTCTAAAGATTTTTTGACATATGTTAGGCTGCTAATGCTAAAAAAATTATATTTTATAAATAGAAATAATTTTGAATAAAATTCAATTTGAATTTTTCTTTCAAAAAAATGTACTATTTTTAGAAAAGAAAACAAAATTAATGTTGACAATATAGTGGATTGATAGTATTATTGTTTGTAAAGGAGATGGTTATATGAAGAAAAGTTTATTTGTTATTAGTGTTGTTAATTTGATTTTATTTGTTTTATGCTTTAATTACCATAAAGTTGATGCCTCGAGTAAGTATTCTCTAATGACTACAGAAGGTATTTCTTATAGCTTGGATGATGTTGTATTATATGAGTCAGATTTAGAAAATGTTACTTTTACTACGAACCAAGAGGTTATAGATTATATTTATAGTGTAGGGTATAATCGTGTGAATTTGTGCTACGATTATAGTTCAAGCAAGATAAATTTAACAGAAGCTGAGAAAAAATTAGCATATGACAATATACTATTATGCTTTATAGGCTATCAAGATTCACTAACTGCAAAGAAGAAAACATATGAATTGTATGGCTATTTAACTGATGGCTCTATAGCTAATGCATTTCAACATGCATATTGGGTTATGTTAATGTGTTTTCATACTACATTTGATTTTGCAATTAAAGAAGCATATGCTCATGAAGAATATGATGGTAATGATTCCATGAACAAATATATGGATTTGTATAATGATGATGCAGCATACAATAAGGCTAAAACTTTAATTTTGGCTAGCGACGCAAAAATTTTAAGCATGGCAAAGGAATTGGTTAGTGATGGAAAACTAATTTATATTATTAGAAATTATAAGTATGAAAAAGAAAAAATATATTATATAACTAGTGGTAGAACTGATATTATCTATGGTAGTGGGGATTTTTATTGTTATACTAACTCAACTGTTCCTTACGGAGTTCCTGTATGTAAGTACACTAAAACAAAATACGAAATAATGGAAGGTTATTTAATGGAGGTATAATATGGGATATTTTAAAACTAAGTTATCTATGCAGTTTAAAGATTATAATAGTTTAGAAGCTAATGGTGTTAGTAAAGTAACAAAAACATATTATCTTAATAACAAAGAAAGTGTTGAGGAAAATGTTAAAAAAAGTAAATTATCTATCCTTAAAATCATATTTACCATTATTTTTGTTATTGCGATTTTCCTAATATATATAAGTGTAATTCCTGGTGTATTTTGCAAGATTTTCTTCCTAGATGTTAATTTAGATCCTCTTTATCATCTTCGTACAATCGCTTTTCATGCTCACCCGTATGTCTTTTTGGCATATGCTTTGAGTTACTTTGATAGAAGTATTAGAAAATCAAACTTTTTAAGAATACTTTGTCTATTCTATCTTATTTATATGATAGGCATTCTAATGGCATTCATTATGGCCTACATAGCTGATTTTGGTAATTTTCATTAAACCTTAAGTGGTGCAAATGCACCACTTTTTTGGTGCTTTTGTATACGTTTACTTAGATAAAATAAAAGTTAAACTCTTTTTAAGTTGGATAAAAAATGATATAATAAGAGAATAGTGGGATTGTGAGGTTTTTATATGATTAAAGAAGGTTATATAGTTTGTTCTAGTAAACAAAAAGATATTATTTTAAATCAAGAAAGTAATAGTCTAGGATTTAAAAATTATACATTTACATCTGTTAGAGAACTTAAAAATAAAGTTTTAGGTGAAGTGTCAAAAGAGGGTTTGATTTATTTAAAGGAAGAATATCCTGGTATGTCTATATATTCATTAGTTGAATATATTAAATATTTACCATTTATTGAAATTAAAAAATATGATAATTCTAAACTTGATTTCTTGAAGGACATAAAATCAAAGTTAATTGATAAGGGTTATTTTAAAAAAGATGAATTATTTATTAAAATGCTAAATAATAGTCATATTACTTTTTATAATTTAAGAGAGACAAAGGATATTAAATATATATTATCGCATCTTAATACTACTTATTCATTTGAATTTGAAAGAAATGAAACAGTTGGCGATATTGATTATTATGAATTTAAAACTATAGAAGAAGAATGTGATTTTGTAATTAAGGCTATAAATGACTTAATTTCAATAGAGAATATTAATTTAAATAATATTAAATTATGTAATGCAGGAAGTGATTATACATTCTTACTTAACCGTTTTGCTGAATCTTCTAATTTACCTATTGAATTAAAGAGTGAGAAGAATTATTTAACTAAAGCTAGTGCTAAATTATTTGTTTCATTACTTGATCAATATGATGGTTTTAAAGAAATATTTGAAGTTTTAGAGACTAAGGTTTCTAATGAAGATTATTTATGCTTTTTAAATATTGTAAATAGTTATAAAGCTGGTTCAATTAAACCAAGTAGACTTAAAGAAATTGTTATCTATGAACTTGAAAACAAGTCTTTTACGCAAACTAAATATAAGGATAAAATAGAACTTATTAATCCTATGGATTTAGCTGATTATCAAAATGATTATATATTCTTTGTTAATTTTGATATGAATGTACCAACTACTGTAAAAGATAATAAATATCTATCTGATAAAGAATTAAATATTTTAGGTCTTGATACATCTGAAGAAGAAACTAAACATAATCGTGATGATATGATAGGCTTGCTGAGACAAACACGTAACTTAATCATAACATTTTCAGAAACTCATGCATTTACAAGTTCAATTAAGAGTTCTCTTTTAGATGAGACTGATTTAGTTAATTTAATTAATAAGAATACTGGCACTCAAGCTATAGAAGTTGATTATATTACTGACTCTATTAATATAGCTAGAGATTTAGATTTATTTAGTAAATATGGTACTAAAAGCAATCACTATGATATGATGTTTGATGTTAAATATAATACTTATGATAACAAATTTAAAGGATTATCTAAAGACAATATTAATCATATATTAAGTAAGAAAACTAATTTATCTTATACATCTATGTCTAGTTATTATGCATGTCCTTTTAGTTATTATTTAAGTTATATCTTAAGACTTAATAGTTTTGAAGATACTCTAGATATATCACTAGGTAACATTGCACATAAGATATTTGAGGATTCATATAAAGATGATTTTAAGTTTGATGAGTCGCTAGATAATGCAATTAAGGAAATGCTTGCTAAAGATACTAGAGTAAATAAAGAATTAACTAAAAAAGAAGAATTCTTTATTGATAGATTAATTAAAGCTGTTAAGCATGAACTTGAGGAGCATGCTAGACATGAAAAAACATTAAGCCTTGATAATATACTTACTGAAAATAGATTTGAAGTTAATATTAATGAACATTTAAACTTTATTGGTAAGATAGATAAAATATATTATTCTGATACTCTAAATAAATATATTGTAATTGATTATAAAACAGGTAAGGCTAAGGCTAGTCTTGATAATACAATGGACGGTTACAACTTACAATTACCTAGTTATTTATATTTAATTAAGAATGGTAAAAATACTACTAGTAATACAGATATTAGTACATATAAGGCTATTGGTATTTATTTGGAACATATTAAAATTAATAAAGCTGATTTATGTGATGATTTGCGTCTTGAAGGATTTACAAGTGAAAAGAGTGATGATATTGATTTAATTGATATGTCTTTTACTCAACTTAAGACAAATAAAGATGGTAAATTAAACAAGAATAGTTTGTCTAAGGTGTTAAGTGAGAATGAATTTAATACTTTAATTGATACTGTACGCGATAATATTTCAAAGTTTGATTTAGGATTAACAAATGGTGACTTTAAAATAGTGGATAAAGTATTAGATAAATCTTCATCTTGTAAGAATTGTAAGTTTAAAGATATTTGTTTTAAAACTTACAATGATAAAGTTGAAATTACTAAGAATCCATTTAAAGTGGTAGAAGAAAAAACAAATGAAGGGGATGAATAAGGATGGGATTAGATTTTACTAAAAGTCAAAAGGATGCATTAAAATTATTGAATTATGATACGCTAGTTTCAGCTGGTGCGGGATCTGGTAAGACTAGAGTTTTGACTGAAAGAATTGCAAGAATAATTGAATCAGGTGTATCTCCTCTAAATATATTAGTGCTAACTTTTACAAAGAACGCTGCAAACGAGATGAAAACTCGTGTTAAGAAACGTTTAAAGAATAGTTCTCCTAAGACTTTAAATCTATTGGAACAAGCAGATATTTCAACAATTGATTCTTTTGTAATGAATACTGTAAAGAAATATTTCTATAAATTAAATATAAGACCTGATGTTAATATTATTGATTCTAATGTTTTGTCTATGCAAAAGTCTCTTATATTAGATGAAATATTTAATGAATTATATGAAGAAAAGAATCAAGTATTCTTAGATTATATTAGAAACTTTACTGATAAAAATGATGATTATGTTAAGTCATATTTTATGAATCTAATTAATAAAGTGGAACTTGATATTGATCTAGAATCATTCTTGAATTCAGCATATAACACATATACATCAAATGAATTTAAAGACTTTGCAAAAAAGTATATAGTAGAAATACTTAAGAAAAACATGACTAATTTCTTATGTTATTTAGAAGAATTTGCAAATTCAACAGAAATTAATAACTATAGAAACTATTGTATTTTACAAAGTGAAACACTAAAAGCTGTTTTACTATCTGATGATTTTTATCAATACAAAACTTTCATTAATCAATTTAGCCTTCCTCGTAAAAAGAAAGGTGAAGAAGATAATGAATATGCAACTGAATTAAAGGATAAATTTAGAAAGAAATATTTTGAATCATCTAAAGATTTAGTTAATTTATCTGATACTTTAGAAGAGATACTTAATAATTATTTAGTTAAGGATGAATACATATCATTATATATTTTAGTATTAAAGATGTTCTTTGAAAGACTTAATAATTTTAAAGATTTAAATAATGCTTATGATTTCTCTGATCTTTCTAAAAAGTTATATAAATTATTACTAACTGATAGTGAGGTAAAAGAAGAATTATCAAGAAAGTATCAATATATTCTACTTGATGAATATCAAGATACTTCTGATATTCAAGAAGGTATATTAAAGCTTATTAGT
This sequence comes from uncultured Eubacteriales bacterium, assembly GCA_963628445.1. Lineage (GTDB taxonomy): Bacteria > Bacillota_I > Bacilli_A > Acholeplasmatales > Anaeroplasmataceae > JAEELC01. Next base: position 17,959 of record CAVGEZ010000021.1, on the reverse strand, counting down.
CACAATAATATGTATATGGTAGGAGATATTAAACAATCTATCTATCGCTTTAGAAATGCAAATCCTGATATTTTTAAGGATAAATATAATAACTTTAAGAAAATAGACGATACTTTATCTAGTAGTGATGGCGTTAGAATTGATATGATTGAAAACTTTAGATCACGTAGTGAGGTTTTAGATGATATCAATAGAATCTTTAGACCTATTATGACGCTTGATTATGGTGACTGTAATTATACTCAAGGTCATGAAATGGTATTTGGTAATAAGTCATATGATGAGCATAAGTTCTTAGATGATCATAATATGGATATATTTACTTTTAAGATTCCTGAAACTGATGAAGAAGGAAACAAGATTAAATATCCTTATACTAAAGTAGAGATTGAATGTTTTAAGGTTGCAAGAGATATTCAAGCAAAGATGTCTGCTAAATACATGGTGTTTAGTGATGGTGTAGAACGTGAGGCAGAATATAGTGATTTCTGTATTATTGTAGATAAAGAAAAGAACTATGATACATATAAAAAGATATTTGAATATATGTCTATTCCACTGTCTGTTATTCAAGATGTAAAGATGACTACAAGTGATACTACTATGGTATTAACTAATGTATTAAAACTTATAACATTAGCTAATTCTAATTTTAAAAATCCAAACTATACTCACGCCTTTATGTCTATTGCAAGAAGTTTCTTATATTCATGGGATGACTCTTATATATTTAATTTAATTACTAATAATAATTTAGATAATGAAATATCTAACATAGCATTAGAACTTAATCAACTTATCGATATTGAATCTAATTCTTGTATTTATTTAAAAGCACTAAATAAGTTTAATTTCTTTAAGACTATATCTAAAACTAATAATATAACTAATAAAGAACATGAGGCTGAATATATCTATAATACTATAGTTTCTCTTGATTCTATTAATTATTCATTACCTAGTATTGTTACTTATTTTGAAGAATGTCAAAATAATGAACTAGATATAAAATATAAGTTAGATCATAAAGAAGAGAATGCTGTAAAGTTAATGAATATTCATAAGTCTAAGGGATTGGAATTTCCTATTTGTTACTTTATAGGATTATCTGAAAATCCTAATGTGGTAGATGAAAATGTACCAATCTTTGATAAAGAATTTGGATTTACTACTTTAGTTAACAAATCAGAAGATGGTGACTTTAAGAATTTAAATAGTTTATTTATTACTGAAAAGACTAAAAGTGCTCGAAAGAGTGAACGTTTAAGATTGTTCTATGTAGCACTAACTCGTGCTAAAGAGAAAATGATCTTTGTAACAGAGGATTTTAGAGAATCTAAGATTTTAGTTAAAGATGATATTTTAACGTTTAATGATTATTTAGCATTTGATTATAAAGCTAGATTAGATAATTTTGATAGATTTATTAAACCTTTTGAGCTTGATGATTTAGGCTTAAGTCAAAACTATCATATGATTAAGAAAATGGGCGAAAGAAATAACTATAACGTTGTTCCAAATTATAAGTTAAATACTAATAAGGAAGAAGTTATAAAGGATAGAATTAGTAAGAACATTTCTAATGTTTTATCTCAAGAAGAATTGAATTCTATAGATTTAGGCTTAAGACTTCATGAAATATTTGAGTCTCTTGACTTTAATAATATTAATTTAGATGATTATAATTTAAATGAATTTGAAACGAGTATTGTATCTAATGTTTTAAAAAATCCGTTATTTAAAGATATTAGTAAAGCTAAAACTTATAAAGAACATGAATTTAAATTTGTATTAGATGATAAGCTATATAATGGTATAATTGATTTACTTGTAGTATATCCTGATCATATAGATATTATTGATTATAAATTATCTGATATAAATAAGGCTGAATATCTACGACAATTAGCTTTATATAAAGAATATGTTAAATCTAAATCTAATTTAGAGATTAAATGTTATTTACTTTCTATATTAAAAAATGAAATTAAAGAGGTGTTAGTTTAATGAATTACTATAATGTAGCTAAAATATTAAATACTCATGGACTTAAGGGTGAACTTAAAATCAAGGTTGTAACTGATTTTGATAGATTTTATGAAGGTTCTAAATTATATATTAACTATAAGGATAATTATATTCCTGTTGTAGTTAAGTATTCTAAGGATTACAAAGAAGGCTTACTTGTTTGTTTTAAGGATTTAGAAGATATTAATTTAGTTGAAAAATATAAACAATCTGATTTAGTTATAGCTGAGGAGGATTTAGACGAACTTCCTGAAGGCTTGAATTACTTCCATGAGATTATTGATAAGAATGTCTATAATGAGTTAGGCGAACTTAAAGGTGTATGTGTTGAGATGCAAGAATCTCTTCAAAGCTATTTAATGTGTGTTAAGACTGATAAGAAAATAGTTAAGGTACCATTTATTAGAGGTGTATTTATTGACCATGTAGATGATAGTGGTATTTATATTAAGGAAATTGAAGGATTATTTTAATGCGTATTAAAATTGTTACTTTGTTTCCAGAAATGTTTGAAAACTTTAAATCTACTTCGGTTGTAGGTCGTGCTATAGAAAAAGGTTATGTATCGATAGAATGTGTTGATTTTAGAGAATATTCTACTGATAAACATCACCATGTAGATGATACGCCTTATGGTGGTGGAGCCGGTATGGTCTTAAGATGTGATATTATTGATAAATGTTTAAATGACATTAAGTCAGATAAATCACATATATTACTCATGAGTCCTCAAGGTAAAACTTTTAATCAAGAGATGGCTAATAGATTAGCAAGCCTAGAAGAGATTATTATAGTTTGTGGACATTATGAAGGTTTTGATGAAAGAATTAGAGGTTATGTTGATGAAGAGATTTCAGTTGGAGACTTTGTCTTAACCGGTGGAGAGATTCCTGCAATGTTAATATCTGATTCTGTTATTAGACTTCTAGATGGGGCTATTAGAAAGGAGTCATTTACTGATGACTCTTTCTATAATGGTTTATTAGAATATCCTCAATATACTCGTCCTTTAGAATATAAGGGTGAGATTGTACCAGAAGTGCTTCAAAACGGAAATCATGAGCTTATTAGAAAATATAGATTAAAAGAAGCTTTAAGAAAGACTTATTTAAGAAGGCCTGATCTATTAAACCTAAGAGAATTTAGTAAAGAGGAATTAATTTTACTTGATGAAATCAAGGAGGAAGAAGAAAAATGAGAAAAAATTTTGGCGCAAAAACTATAAGTTATACTGAACCAGTTTTTATTATTGGTACTTATAATCTAGACGGTACAGCTAACGCGATGAACGCAGCCTGGGCTGGAATATATGATACAAATCAAATTTATATATCACTATCTGACCATAAAACTTGTAAGAACTTTAAAAGAAGTCATGCACTTACTGTGTCATTTGGAACAGAAGATACTGTTAAAGCATGTGATTATGTAGGATTAGTAAGTGGAACAAAGGTGCCTAATAAGGTAGCTATTGCAGGACTTACACCAGTTAAGAGTGATTTTGTTGATGCACCTTACTTTGAAGAATTAAAGGTATCACTTGATTGTACTATCAATACTATTTTAGAAAATAAAGACGGTATTAAGATTATATGTGATATTGTAAATGTTAATGCAGATGTGTCTGTTTTAACTGATGGCGCTATTGATCCTGTTAAGTTAAAACCACTTATGTATGATCCAGCTAATCATAAGTACTATACTGTTACAAGTTATGTAGCTGATGCGTTTAAAGTTGGTAAAGAATTAATTAAATAATATAAATTAACCAGTTAGTGATTAGAAAATTAAAATTACTATTGCATCTAGCACTATTTATTGATATAATATTTAAGGCTTATTATAAGCATGCACAATAATCCGCTATATAGACATGATCTATAGAATGATTTTTGGAAGAAAAAATAGTTTTATTATAGGAGTGTATTTATATGTCAAAAGGTCAAGCTTTAATTGATGAAATTACAGCACAATATGTAAAGAACGATACACCTGAATTCCGTCCAGGAGACAATGTTAAGGTTTATGTTAAGATTGTTGAAGGTGAAACTCATCGTATCCAAATCTTCGAAGGTTTAGTAATCAAGAGACAAGGACATGGTGTTTCAGCTACATTTACAGTTCGTAAGATTTCTTACGGTGTAGGTGTTGAACGTGTATTCCCAGTTAACTCTCCAATCATTGATAAGATTGAAGTAACTCGTCATGGTAAAGTTCGTCGTAACTACCTAAGCTACATCCGTGGATTATCTGCTAAGGATGCACGTATTAAAGAACGTCGTTAATTACATTAAGAGAAGAAGTCGTAAGACTTCTTTTTTTGTTTATTTTCTGTGAAATTGTATTTCAAATATTTAAATAAGTAAAAAAGGTGATAATGTTAAGATAAATCGTAAATAATTAAAACCTAATGAGTGTTATAAGATGATACAAACTAAAAGAATGATAAGATTAATTGAGAAGCATAATAATAAGATAAAAGATTATATCTATAAATCATGTAATTTTATATTATCTTATTGTATTAAGAATAATATAAGTACAGTAGTTATAGGATATAATAAGTCGTTTCAAGCTAGTTCATTTGAAACAAGCTCAAATAAGATGAATAGACAAAACAATCAAAAGTTAAATCTATTCCATTTGGTAAGATAAAGAATAGACTTGAGTATATTTTAAAACTACATAATATTAAAGTAATAATACAAGAAAAATCTTATACATCTAAGGCTTCATTCTTTGACGGAGACGATATACCAAGCCTTATTGAAAATAATAAATATATTTTTAGTGGAGTAAGAGTTAAGAGAGGATTATATAAAACTAGATCAGGTAAATACATCAATGCAGATGTAAATGGTTCTCTTAATATATTAGCTAAAAGTAGTGTCTGTGATAAAAATATTATAGACTATCTAAGACATAGAGGTGTGAGCACACCTATGAGATATACTATTTAATAGTAGCAATCATAAATAAGGGTGCTTTAAGCACCTAAGATGAAATCTTTTAGATTTCATTTTGTTCTAATGGACAAAATATAGGATTGGTGATATAATATTTGGCGAAAGTTAGTATAGACTAACAAGAAAGAAATTTAAAATGAATAATATAAAAAAGTAAATATTATAGAATTGGTTATATTTGGAATTGGTTTTTGTATTGAACTTATATTTTTTGTTTATGGATTAATTCATCAAAAGAGTGATGAGTGGCATAATACAGTATTCATTTTCTTTACAAATATTTATGTTATATATTACGGGGTAATATACTTTATAAATAAATTTGTTAAAGATAAAAAATAAAGAATAATTTAAATGGTACTAGATAATGTTTTTGATATTGATAACGTATGTACCCAATATCAAAACAGCTAGTACTTTTTTTTATTATAAAATTAGGTTTTTTTTGATATTTTGTCAACTCTATTTTATTTTTGTGAGTTTTAATATATAATTAAATAAAGAATGAGGGAGGTTTTAATATGGCAGAAGCAATAGATGAACCTATAGACTTATATACGAAGCAATTTAAAGACAAATTTAGAGAAAATTGTGAACAATATTTTGATGAGTTATGTAAGAAAGCTAATGTATCAGTCGATCAAAATAAACAGTTAGTAAAAGCTTATGAATCAAAATTAAATGATCAAAAGTTACTCGAAAAAAAGAGAAGCAAAGTAAATACCATTAAAGCACTTTTAATTATTTTATTAGTACTTTGCGTTATTGGTGTTGTATTTAGTTTTGTTTACTTAATTAGTGTAAGTAAGGTAGCTGGTATAATTGTTGGTATACTTTGCGCTATTGGTATTGTTGTAAGTCTTCTAGTATATTTAAATATTAGAAAGAAGAATGCAAATCTTGATAACGAGGTCTCAAATGCTCAAGGCAAAACTAAAGAAGCATTAAATGCTTGTTGGAATCAAATGGCAGCATTAAATAGTGAATATGATTGGAATATTCCATCTGATTTAATGGAAAAAACTACGCCACTTATTGATTTAGACCATGAATTTGATGTAAAGAAGTTTCAATACTTACATGAAAAGTATGGATTTGAAGATAGTAATGATCCTAAGGTTTCTACTAATTATGTAATTAGTGGTAATATTTATGGAAATCCTTTTGTACTTATTAATTCATTTAACACAGAAATGCGAGATAAGACATATTCTGGTTCTATTACAATTCATTGGACTACTACATCAAGAGATTCTAAAGGAAATACTCAAACTCAACACCATTCACAAACACTTGTTGCAACAGTTACAAAGAAAGCACCAAGTTATTGGTACGATACTCGGCTAGTTTATGGTAATGAAGCAGCACCTGATCTATCTTTTACAAGAAAACCTACTGTAAAGAAAGGCATGGAAGAAAAAGATATCTTAAAACTTGAAAAATCAACAGAAAAAGAACTTGCTTCTTTAGCTGAGAAAGCAATTAGTAAAGGTAAAACCTTTACTCCATTATCTAATTCTCGCTTTGAGGGAATGTTCCATGCATATGATAGAGATAATGAACAACAATTTAGACTTTTATTTACACCACTTGCACAAAATAATATGTGCAAACTGTTAATGAAGTCGCCATACGGAGATGATTTCTATTTCTATAAATTTAAGAAATTGAATTATATCTTCTCAAACCATTCTCAAACACAAAATTATAAGATATCACCAAGTCAATTTGCACACTATGATATCGAAAAAGCTAGAACAAACTTTATTAATGTTAATACAAATTTCTTCCAAGGTTTATACTTTGATTTAGCACCATTGTTATCAATTCCATTGTATCAACAAACTAAAACTCATGAATATATTTATAATATACCTTATGAGGCATTCCATACTAAATATGAACAAGAAGCAATGGCAAATAAATTTAATAAAAACTTACTAGTTCACCCTGAAAGTAAAACTGATGCAATTTTAAAATGTAATTTAGTTAAGAAAGAAAAAGATGCTGATTTAGTATCTATTACAGCATATACTTATAAGACAGTTAAACACGTAGAAGTTGTAACTAAACTTGGTGGAGATGGTAAATTACACAATATCCCTGTTGAATGGTTAGAATACATACCACTAGAAAGAACTAGTCAAATGGAATTAGCTAATGTTGATTCCACAGAAAAGAAGTATTCTAGTAATTACGCAAATCTTTCAAACAAGAATTGTGTATATGAACGTGGTCTTATTTCTGCATTGTGTCAAGCTAATGGCTCAAGCGGAATTCAAGATATAATAAATAAAATAAAGAAAGTAGAGGAAAAATAATATGGCAAACGGATTAGACGAAATTAATGACGAAGCAAGTTATGGAAGAGACGTTAATGTAATTAACAAGCGTATTCCAGTTAAGGTAGGAGTAGGTTCTACAATATTCCAAGTTATTCTTTGGGTATGTGGAATTATTCCAGGTGTAATTTTCTTAATCATGAAGATTAAGGCAGGTACTTATTTAAGACAACTTGAACAAAAGTTACAACATGATGCTTCTCAAATTGATAACTATATGGAACAAAGAGTTGTTATCCTTCAAAACTGTGCTAAACTATTAGACAAGTCTATTGATTTAGATAAGGACACTTTAACAACTATTGCAAAATATCGTTCAGGTATTAGTGATGAAGCTCGTAACGAAATCAATAAAGAAGTTGAAAATGTTGAAAGAAAGATTAACATTGCATTTGAAAATTATCCAGATTTAAAAGCTCACCAAGCTATAGCTGATGCAATGCAACAAAATTCTTATCTTCAAAAAGAAATTACAGCTGCTAGAGAAGTTTACAATGACACTGTAAATAGATGGAACACTGAAATCCAAGTATGGCCTACAAAGATGATTGTAGCTGCAAAAGCTGGATACACTACTCGTATTCCATTCTCAACAACTAAAGAGATTAAGGAACAAGCTAGAGGAACATTCTTCTAAACAATATAAGGTCAGCTTTCTTGATAAAGGCTGACTTTATTTTTTAAGGATTATTTATGGAATTAAATATTATCGATAAGAAATTTAAATACGAAGAAGCCTTGAAATGTTTTAAGGTTAAATATTCTGATATTAAATATGATGCAAGTATATCAGTTTTAGATTTAAATAAAGATATTATTGGCTTCTTTTATGATACTATTGAAAAAGAGTATTCAAAAGAAGAGGCTTGCCTTAGATTGTATGGTTTTATGCAGGCATTATTTGTATCAATTGACGCTATCTATACTCTATCTATCTCACTAACAGGTAGTAAGAATTTTATCAACATTAACAATAATAAAACACTTCGTGAATTAAAATACATTAGAAATGATGTTGTAGGACATCCTACAAATAGAATTGTAAATAGTAAAACTGTTTACTGTATATTAAGACCTGAAGATATTTCAAAATATACATTTAAATATCGTATTTATGGTCTTGAACAAGAAGAAGTTAGAGAAGTATCGTTTATTTCTATATTATTTGATTATTATACAGAGGCAGCAAATTTACTCAATGTATTAATTAATTATGAAACAGCTAAATCTAGTCAATTATACTCTGATGATTTATACTTTATGCTTAAAGAATATAAGAATAATCATGATATTAGCACTTTATTTAAAAATTTTAGATTTGAATATAAGAAACTTAATCTAACTGACACAAGAATTGACAGAAGAATTATGTTAATGTCTAAATTACATTCGTTAAAGAAGACAAAAATTAATAGATTTGCCTATTTATATCATTTACGTTATTTGTATAATATCGTTTCAAAAAGTGAAAACATTAATCCTAAAGATTTTGATATTTCACCATATCCAGATGAAATTATTGAATTAGAGTGGTTAGTATCTAAAGATTTAGAACTTAGGAACGAAGTTCATATCTTAACTAATCATAATAATCCATCATTTAATCAAATTTTAGCAAGATTTATTAATGTTTCGCAAAAGAAGAATTATTCTAAAGCACTAGATTTCTTGTCTCAAATTAGAGATTTTATTAAAGATGAAAAGTTTGATTTAGCCTTTGCTTATGAATCTTTAATTAAGGAAATATTATAATAATAAGAGCATATCCTCGAATTTTTAGGGTATGCTTTTTAAAATAAAAAAACTGACCCTTTAGGCCAGTAATTTAAGCTATTTTTACTTTATCATTATCCCATGAATATGAGATAGTAGAGTAAGAATAGGTTGCAAGATCTGAGAAGCTAAAATCTGATTGATATACAACAAAATAAACTGTCATTGTTTCACTATCTTTTGGGAAAACTTTTTCTAGATCTAGTGAAGCTTCAAAGCTTACTGAATTGTTTTCTTCTAAACTAGATTTTTGGAAAACATAGAATGCTTGACATGAAAAATCAGTACTAGACATTTTAGGTTGTGAGAATGTATATCCAAAATAATATGAATCGGATAGAGTTGCACTATCATTTTTTTCTAGATTTCCACTAATCTTAGATGAACTAGTAAGTTCACTTGAAATGTTGTAGTTTAGTTTTACAGCACCTGATTGCATAAATAATGTTGATGATATATCACTTGCACCACAGCTAGCTAGAATAAATGCAGAAGACAAGCTTGCAGCTAATAATATTTTTCTTTTCATAACGTTAATCTCCTTTTGCATAAAGTTTAACACAAATTATGTAAATTACAATAAATGTGTGAAAAATTAATTTAATTTTTATAATATTTTTAATTATATAAACGCTTTCATTATTCAATATTTTAATTTTGTGATATAATATTTTAGACTTATTTTATGAAAGAAGGATATAATCATGAAAGTTAGAAATATTGCGATAATTGCTCACGTTGACCATGGTAAAACAACTTTAGTTGACGCCCTTTTAAAATGCTCACACACATTCCGTGAAAATCAAGTTGTTGATACTTGCGTTATGGATTCAAACGCTTTAGAGCGTGAAAGAGGAATAACAATCCTATCTAAGAATACAGCTATTAAATATAAGGATTATAAGATTAACATTCTTGATACTCCAGGACACGCTGACTTCGGTGGTGAAGTTGAACGTATTATGGGTATGGTTGATGGTGTAGTATTAGTAGTTGATGCTTATGAAGGTACAATGCCTCAAACTAGATTCGTTCTTAAGAAAGCTTTGGAAGCTGGTCATAAGCCAATTGTTGTTGTAAATAAAATTGACAAGCCAAGTGCTAGGCCACTTCAAGTTGTTGATGAGGTTCTAGATTTATTAATTGAACTTGGTGCTGATGAAACTCAACTTGAGTTCCCAGTAATTTACACAAGCGCTATTAATATGACTTCAAGTGAATCAAGTGACCCTGCTGATCAAAAGAGTGGTATGGACCCTCTATTTGATAAGATTATTGAATATGTTCCAGAACCTGTTGATAACAAGGATGAACCACTTCAATTCCAACCTGCAATTCTTGACTATAATGACTTCGTAGGTCGTATTGGTATTGGTAAGATTACTCGTGGTACTATTAAAGCTAACCAAATGGCTACTTGTATTAGAAGAGATGGTTCTTATACTACATTTAGAGTTCAAAAGTTATTTACTTTCTTAGGTCTAGATAGAATTGAAACTCAAGAAGCTTATGCTGGAGATATTATTGCAATCTCTGGTTTATCTGATATTTATATCGGTGAAACTGTATGTAACCAAGGACAAGAAGAAGCTCTTCCTTTAATTAAGGTAAGTGAACCAACACTTCAAATGACTTTTGGTACAAATACATCTCCATTCTGCGGTCAAGATGGTAAGCTTGTAACAGCTTCTAAGATTGACGAAAGATTAAATCGTGAAATTCAAAAGGATGTTTCTTTACGTGTCGAGCGTTTAGGAACTAGTGAAGAATGGGTTGTTTCAGGTCGTGGTGAATTACATTTATCAGTTCTTATTGAAACAATGCGTAGAGAAGGATATGAATTCCAAGTATCAAGCCCTAAGGCTATTATGAAGGAAATTGATGGAGTTAAGTGTGAACCATTTGAAGAGGTTACAGTTGAAGCTCCAGCTGACTCTATCGGTTCTATCATCACTTTACTTGGTGATAGAGGTGGTGTTATGAAAGATATGAAGAACACTGAAACTCAAAGTAAGGTTGTATTTGATGTTCCTGCTAGAGGTCTTATTGGATTCAATACTGAATTCATGACTGCAACTAAGGGTTATGGTATCATGTCTCATTCATTCTCTGACTACCGTCCTATGGCTTCAATGAACGTTGGTAAGAGACCACTTGGTGCTTTAGTTTCTATTGCAAAGGGTCAAGCAACAGCTTATTCTCTAGGTCACATTGAAGATAGAGGTACTATGTTCATTGAACCAGGTGAAGAAGTATATGAAGGTATGATTGTTGGTCAATCTAATAGAGATTTAGATATGGCTGTAAATGTAGTTACTGCAAAACAACAAACTAATACTCGTTCATCTAACAAGGATACAACTGTAGTATTAAAGAGACCATTACAATTATCACTTGAACAATGTCTTGAATATATTAATGATGATGAATTAGTTGAAATAACTCCAAATCACATTAGACTTCGTAAGAGAATACTTGATACAGTAGCTCGTAAGAAGTGGGATGCAAAACAAAGAGATGCTGAATAAATATGAAAAGGACATGTTTTAATTAACATGTCTTTTTTGATAAAAAAGAGGATAAAGATGAAGAAAATATATAATGTAGGTATTATTGGTGCAACAGGAATGGTTGGGCAAAGATTTATAACTTTACTTGAAAACCATCCATATTTTAAGGTTACTTGCCTTGCAGCAAGCGCTCATTCTAAAGGATTGAAATATAGCGAAGCTGTAGAAGGTAGATGGAAGATGACTACCCCAATACCAGATAGTGTTAAGGATTTAGTTGTATATGACGCTACTGAGGACGCTTTAGAGATTGCAAAGAGAGTAGATTTCGTATTTTGTGCAGTAAATATGAAAAAGGACGAAATAAAGGAACTTGAATATAAGTATGCACGTCTTGAATGTCCTGTAGTTTCAAATAATTCAGCTCATAGACATACTGAAGATGTTCCTATGATTATTCCTGAAGTTAATCCTGGTCACATTGATGTTATTAAATATCAAAGAGAAAGATTAAATACAAAAAGAGGCTTTATTGCGGTTAAATCTAATTGCTCATTACAAAGTTATGTACCACTTTTAGCACCTTTGAAAGAATTTGGTATTGATGAAGTGTTTGTTTCTACATATCAAGCTATATCAGGAGCAGGAAAAACTTTTGATACATTCCCTGAAATTTTAGATAACTGTATTCCATATATTGGTGGTGAAGAAGAAAAGAGCGAAATTGAACCACTTAAGATATTTGGTTGTATAGAAGATAAAAAAATTGTTTTAGAGAAAAATATTAAAATATCAGCTCAATGTGTAAGAGTAGCAGTAAGTGATGGACATCTTGCAACTGTATTTGTTAAATTTAAAAATAAGCCTAGTAAAGAAGAAATAATTGATAAATGGAATAATTTTGTATCTCCTATTGATGAGTTAAACCTTCCAAGTGCACCAAAGAAGTTTATAACTTACTTTGAAGAAGATAATAGACCACAACCAAAATTAGATAGAAATCTATATAATGGTATGGGAATTTCAGCAGGAAGACTTAGAGAAGATAAAATATTTGATTATAAGTTTGTAGGACTATCTCATAATACAATAAGAGGAGCAGCAGGAGGAGCAATTCTTCTTGCGGAACTTTTAGAAGCTAAAGGCTATTTCGATTAATAATTTTAAATATTAAATAAAGGGATCTATTTTACTAGGTCCCTTTTAATAAGTGTTATTTAGTTGTAACAATATTTAGCGTAAGTTCTACCATTTTCTCCATTTGATACATATCTGCATATTCATGGACACCATGTTCATTATATCCACCAGTACCAAGGTTTGGAGTCTTGATTCCCATAAATGTTAAACGGCTACCATCAGTACCTCCACGAGTAGGTACAACTCTAACATCCAAATTTAGCGCTTTGTAAGAGGCTAGTGCTTTATCTACACAACGCATATCTTTAACAATTTCTTCCTTCATATTTTTGTATGAATCAGTAATTGATAGCTTACAACAAGCTTTATATTTATTATTCATAAATTGAGCAGCATTTACAAAATCTTGTTTTTGACGTTCTAAAGCCTCGCTTGAATGATTTCTTATTATATAATGCAAGCAAGCTTTTCCTACACATCCTTCGATACTAGTTAAATGATTAAATCCTTCATATTTTTCAGTATATTCTGGTCTTTCGTTGACAGGTAGTAAAGAATTAAATTCCATTGCAAGTAAGCTTGCATTAATCATTTGATTTTTAGAAGCACCTGGGTGTACATCAAATCCTTTGAATTCAACTATAGCACTTGCTGCATTAAATGTTTCGTATGAGAATTCTAAATAGTCTCCACCGTCAATAGTATAAGCGTAATCAACAGGAAATTTTGATGTATCGAACTTTAATACACCAGTACCAATTTCCTCATCAGGAGTGAAAGCTACATGAATTTCACCATGCTCTTTACCACTTTTAATTAATTCATCAAGCATAGTCATTATAACTGCAATTCCACCCTTATCATCACAACCTAGTACTGTTGTACCATCTGTTGTAACTAAAGTATGCCCGATTTGGTCTTTCATCCATGGAAATTCCTCGATTGATAAAGTTAGAGAAGTATTACCTAACTTAATTGGATTTCCATCAAATACAACAACATTTGGTTTTACGTTAGTACCTGATACTTCAGGAATAGTATCCATATGAGCTAAGAAACCAATAGTATCATATCCGCTAGCATTAGCTTTAAGTGTAGCATAAACTGTACAGTATTCATTTACAAATACATCACTAAGTCCAAGGCCCTTTAATTCAGATTCTAATACTTTCGCTAAATCCCATTGTTTAGAAGTAGATGGAGTAGTTTCTTTAGTGTCATCTGACATAGTATCTATTTGAACATATTTTAAAAATCTATCTAATAATTTCATTTTTTAAATTCTCCTTACTCGTTAATTATAACGCATAATAGTTAATTCTACAAATTGAATATAAATGATTTATTTAAAGAAAGTGATGATTTTATTTGTAAAATATAAAAAGTACAAATTTTTAATATTGAATCACAATATTTTAATAAATTAAAAGCCAAAATTTAAAATACAAAGTTATATCTTTATAATTAAATGTGCTCTTAAAATGTTGAAAACGCTTCTTATAAAAGTTATAATATATATGTTTAAGAAAATCAGGAGGATTTGATTTTATGGCAAAAAAACAAACTAAAAGAATGGCTATAGATGGAAACTATGCTGCTGCATATGCATCATACGCTTTCACTGAAGTAGCTGGTATTTACCCTATCACTCCATCATCTCCAATGGCAGAGTATGTTGATGAATGGGCTAGTAAGGGTATGAAGAATATTTTTGGTATGCCTGTTAAAATTGTAGAAATGGAATCAGAAGCTGGTGCTGCAGGTACTGTTCATGGTTCACTTGAAGCTGGTGCTTTAACTACAACTTACACAGCAAGCCAAGGTTTACTTTTAAAAATTCCTAATATGTATAAGATTGCTGGTGAAAATTTACCAGGAGTAATCCATGTAGCTGCAAGAAGTCTTGCTGCTCAATCTCTTGCAATTTTTGGTGATCACCAAGACGTTATGGCAGTTAGACAAACAGGATTTGCAATGCTTGCAAGTAACTCTGTTCAAGAAGCTGCTGATTTAGGTGGAGTTGCACATCTTGCTGCAATCGAATCATCAGTTCCATTTGTTCATTTCTTTGACGGATTTAGAACAAGTCACGAAGTTAATACAGTTGAACTTTTAGATTATGATGTTTATAAGAAGTTAATCAATATGGAAAAAGTTCAAAAGTTTAGAGAAGATGCACTTAACTTCAACCATCCAAAGGAAAGAGGTAGTGCTCAAAACGATGACGTTTACTTCCAAACTCGTGAATTACAAGCTCAAAACTATGCTCAAGTTCCTGATATTGTTGCAAGCTATATGAAGAAGATCAGCAAAGTTACTGGTCGTCAATATGCTCCATTTGTTTATTATGGTTCAGAAGATGCAACTGATGTAATTGTTGCAATGGGTTCAGTATGTCAAGCTACAAGAGAAGTTGTTGACTATCTAAATAAGAAAGGTAAGAAGGTTGGTTTAGTTGAAGTTCATCTAT
Source organism: uncultured Eubacteriales bacterium (assembly GCA_963628445.1). GTDB lineage: Bacteria > Bacillota_I > Bacilli_A > Acholeplasmatales > Anaeroplasmataceae > JAEELC01. The sequence goes on along the minus strand of CAVGEZ010000021.1, from coordinate 2,730 downwards.
ACCGTCCATTCTCTAGCAAATACTGGTTCAAGGTATTACCTAAGACTGTAGAAAGAATTGCAGTATTAGATAGAACTATTGAACAAGGTGCAGCTGGTGAACCTTTATTCTTAGACGTAGTTTCTCTATATAATGGTAAGGCAAATGCTCCAAAGATTATCGGTGGTAGATATGGTTTATCTAGTAAAGATACTACTCCAGATATGATTAATGCTGTATTTGAAAACTTAAAGAAAGCTAAGAGTATTCACCCATTTACAGTTGGTATTAATGATGACATTAAACACACTAACGTTGTTGTTAAGAAGCACATTGACACAGCTGATAAGACTACAACAGAATTATTATTCTTTGGTTTAGGTAGTGATGGTACTGTAGGTGCTTGTAAGAACATTTCAAAGATTATCGGTGATTACACTGACTTCTATTCTCAAAGTTATGCTGCTTATGACTCTAAGAAGTCTGGTGGTTCTACAAGATTACATTTACGTTTCTCAAAGAACCCTATTCGTTCAACATATTTAGTAAATCAACCACACTTTGTTTCATGCTCACTTGATGCATATTTAAATAAATTTGATATGATTAAGGGATTACGTGAAGGTGGTTCATTCTTACTTAATACTGTAACTAGTAAGGAAAATATCGAATCTTTACTTCCAAATTCATATAAGATTCAATTAGCTAAGAAGCATGCTAAATTATATATTATCGATGCTACTCACGCTGCACTTGAATGTGGATTCCGTCCAGGTTTAGGTGTAAACACTATTATGCAATCCGCATTCTTTAAACTTAATGAACAAATCATGAGCTACGAAGAAGCTAAGAAGCATATGAAGGAATTCGCAATTAAGACTTACTCTAAGAAAGGTCAAGAGCTTGTTGATATGAATATCAAAGCTGTAGACATGGGTGAATCTAGAATTGTTGAAGTTCCAGTTAAGCCTGAATGGGCAGACTTACAACCAGAAACTAAGAAGGTTGATATGTCTAAGCCAGCATTTGTAAGAAATATTGCTGACCCAATTGCAGCTCTTGAAGGAGACAATTTACCTCTTTCTGTATTTAAGGATAGAGCTGACGCTTCTATGCCACTTGGTACAGCTGCTTATGAAAAGCGTGGTGTTGCAAGCCAAACTCCTATTTGGAATGCTGATGCATGTATTCAATGTAACCAATGTGCATTTGTTTGTCCACATGCTGCACTTCGTCCATTCCTAGTTAATGCAGAGGAAGAGGCAAGTGCTCCAGAAGGTACTAAGTTAATTCCTGCTACTGGTGTAAAGGATCATAAATTTGCAATCTCTATTTCTACTCTTGACTGTACAGGTTGTGGTGTATGTACTACAGTTTGTCCAGGTAAACCTAAGAAGGGTGAAGATGGTAAGCCATTAAAGGATGAAAACGGTAAGTTAGTTACTGAAAAAGCATTAAAGATGGTACCTATTCAAAAGGCTAAGGATCTTGGTCAAGTAGAAGAAGCTGAATATTTCTTCAACCATGTTTCATACAAGAGTGAATTAGTAAATACTAATACTGCAAAGAATGTACAATTCAGTAAACCATTCTTCGAGTTCTCAGGAGCTTGTGCAGGTTGTGGTGAAACTCCATATGTAAAGGCTGTTTCTCAATTATTTGGTGACCATATGATTGTTGCAAACGCTACAGGATGTACATCAATTTATTCAGGTTCATATCCATCAACTCCATATACAACTAACAAGTTAGGAAAGGGACCAGCTTGGGCTAACTCTTTATTTGAAGACAATGCTGAATTCGGTCTAGGTATGAGAGTTGCTTATGAAACTATGAGAGATAGAATTCAAAACATCTTTGCTTTACATGAAGCTGAAATGAGTGAAGAAGAATCTAGTCTTGCTCATGAATGGGTTGAAAATAGATCTAGTTATGATGTAACTTATAAACTATCAACTAAGATGGAAGAAGTATTTGGTGCTGATGATAGAGAATTCGCTAAAGAAATTATGTCATTAAAACAATACTTTGTTAAGTCTAGCCAATGGATCATTGGTGGTGATGGTTGGGCATATGACATCGGTTATGGTGGACTTGACCATGTTCTTGCATCTGGTGAAGATGTAAATGTACTTGTTGTAGACACTGAAGTTTACTCAAATACAGGTGGACAAGCTTCTAAATCAAGCCGTTTTGGTGCTATTGCTAAATTCGCTGCTAGCGGTAAGAGAACTAGCAAGAAGGACTTAGCTTCAATCTTCATGTCATATGGTAACATTTATGTTGCTACAGTATGTCATGGTGCTAACCAAAACCAAGTTATTAAAGCTTTAAAAGAAGCTGAAGCTTACCATGGACCATCAATCGTTATTTGTTATGCTCCATGTATTGCACATAACATTAAGGGTGGTTTAAATAATAGCCAAATGGAAGCTAAACTTGCTACTGAATGTGGATACTTCCCAACATTTAGATATAATCCAGATTTAGCTAAAGAAGGTAAGAATCCATTCACCCTAGATTCTAAGGAACCAAATTGGGATTTATATAATGAATTCTTAAATCATGAAGGTCGTTATAACCAATTAGCTAAGATTAATCCTGCTAAGGCAAGTGAAATTCTTGAAACTAATAAGAAGGATGCTCAAAAGAGATATCAAACATATCTTGCAAGAGTAAACGATCCTCAATATAAGGCTTAATTAAATATTTGATAATAAAGAATCATACGTTTCTATGTATGGTTCTTTT
>CAVGEZ010000020.1:0-31185 GCA_963628445.1 uncultured Eubacteriales bacterium | reverse complement strand
TTATAACATAAATTTTATTAAATTGTAATGAAACATGCATTAAAAAAACGCTTTATATACGTTAATTATAAAGCATTTCTTAAAATTAATTCAATGGATTGCTAAAAGTTAATTTTTATTTGAATTAATTTTGTATCTTATAAGAATAGCTGTAATAGAAACAACTATTATAGATAAAGAAACAATTAAAGCTATAAATCTAGATTCCATTATTCTGCCACCTCATATTCTTTTAAATCAATTTCTCTTAATCTATTATATTCATTCTTTGAAATTGGTTTAACAAATAATACAAAATAAAAATATTTACAAAAAATAAGTATAGGAAATATTATATTCATTGTTTTATTATTTAACACAAGCATTGTAATAAGTAAAAAAATAGATACACATAATAAAAGTATTAATTCTCTATACCAAACCATAACCTTGTGACGTGCAAATGTGTTCATATGCTTCTTATATAGATTACTATTTAAAAACCAATCTGAAAATCTCTTACTTCCCTTAACCCATAAAAATGCAGTTAAAAGATAAAACGGAGTTGTTGGTAATATTGGAAGTATTATACCTATTGTACCTAATACAAAAGTAATCGAACCTAATATTATACATATATATCTAACTATAACACTTCTTGGCATTTTATTGTTTTCTTTCATATATTCTCCTTGTAAGTTTTAACTAACAATTAAAATTATAATGAAAAATAAAATAATGTCAAATTAAAAGCCATTTATAGTGTAAGATAAAGTATACCAATTTAGTCAAGTTATTTTATACCAGTTTATCATCAACAACTTATTAATACACGTCGAAAATTTTAAATCTTGCAACCCATTATCTACATCTTTAAATTTAAAGAGCCTTAAAAAGGAGATAGCATCTCTACTACCTCACATCATAAATAAATATAAATTTTTAAATTTAATTAAAGTCACCCATTACTCCTGCAAATTTGTAAATTACAATTGCCAAATATACAAAATAAGCAATCAATGGCGATCCCATTATTCTTAGTAAATTAGATCTTCTAATATTAACATTTATATAACTTACTATATAAATTCCTATAAAACCGTATATTATAAGTACATTATAAAAATTAATTTGACTATATATATTTGTATCAGCAACTTTAAATAGATATGCTATTGCAAAAACTCCCCAATATAAAAAGTAACATACAATAAACAAAATCGCATATAACACTACAATATGAGAAGTTTTAGATTTAGCTACATTTTCTTCAACATCTAAAGGATTATCTAAATAATCACTCTTTTTAACTTTTAATACTCCGTTTTCTTTTAAACTATAATAATCTTTAAAAGCCATCAAACATTTAGTTTTAAAATATCCCATATTATACCTCCATTAAACTCCCTTCCACAATTTTACCTCTTTAGCTCAATTTTAAGCTTAAAGCAAAATTTTGTCAATAATTTTTAGTTAGAGTGGTTAAGTCTATTATTATTTGTTTATCAAATATTTTTTTGAATTTTATCTTGCAACTTTTCAAACCTGGTTTGTCAAAAAAATTAATATATCACTAAAATTTTAGATATATAGTTTCTATCATTTTTATTGATATGCCTATTTATGCACCAACAAATTGAATTTTTTGATCACTTATTTCTAAAAGTTCATTTTTTCATTTTTCAAAGTAATTACTGATTAATTGGGGCAGCAGACGAAATCTTGGACCATTTTATTGCATCCCTTTATTTCGATAATCAGTAGTGCGTAACAACCCCCAATCTTTCCTAGTAAATCAAAATTATTCAATTTTAACATTTTTGTTAACATTTTGTTCTTGACTTTGAAACCAGTTTATTGTCTCATATACCTATTTTTTAATATTTAATGATATATATTAGATTTCTAATCATATTATCTATAGTAATATTTATCAATTTAACTTCTAAGTTTCTTTTTAGTTCCTAAATTCAAACTATTTAAGTATTTCATATCAGATTTGCTAATATCAAAATCCAAATCAATATTTTCGCATATTCTTGCCTCATGTGTAGACTTAGGAATAGGTAAAATGTTATTTTCTAGACAATATCTAATACAAATTTGTGCAACAGTTTTATTGTATTTCTTTGCCATATCAAGAAGCTCTTTTGACTCTAATATCTCACCTGTTGCAAGAGGTGAATAAGCCTCAACTAATATATTATATTTATTTGAACAAGCTACTACACTGTCTTGAGTATTACCAATAAAATATCTTATTTGATTAACATGAGGTGCAAAGTTTGTATTTTTAACTAAATTTTCTATATTGTAATCTCTAAAATTAGATACTCCAATACTTCTAATTAAACCTTTATTATATAAATCTATGAAAGCTTTCCATACTTCTACATTACCACTCTCACAATCAAGTCCTACATTATCCCAAGGCCATGGTGCATGAATTAAATATAAATCTATATAATCTAATCCTAAATTAGATAATGATTCATAAAAATGCTTTATTGCACCATCATATGTTTTAATACTTGCAGGAAGTTTAGTTGTTACAAAGATATCTTCTCTTCTTATACCACTATCCTTAATAGCCTTACCTACGCCAAATTCATTTTGATATGCATAAGCTGTATCTAAATGTCTATATCCATTCTTTAACGCAAAAAGGCATGAATTATAAGCTTCTTCCTCACTCATTTGCCATGTACCAAATGCAATAGCCGGTATTTTAACTCCGTTTGATAATGTATAATCTAAATCTTTAATCATATTTCCTCCATAAATGAATAAGGTGTTATATCACCTAAAGACTCTCCAATAAAGTCAAATGCACTTACTGGATCATCTATTCTAACTACTTCCATATCTAAATCATCTTCACTAATATCTAAAGCATCACTTTCTTTATAAAGAGTTGGATTTAAAAAACAACTTAAATTAGTTTTTCTCACTTCTTCTTCTTTACTTAACGAGAAAGATAAAGCTTCTTTAGAACCTATAAATATAAGTTTTTCTTTAGCACGCGTTACTGCAGTATATATTAGTTTTTTCTTAAGCATTACACTAAATTCAAAAGACATAGGTATAATCACATTCTTAAATTCTGAACCTTGAGATTTATGAATTGAGATAGCGTAACCTAGGGTAAGAGAATCTAATTCTTCATAAGGATATTCAACCATATTTGAATCAAATAAGATATGTAAGACATAATTCTTATCCACTTTAGTAATACCCTTAATAATACCAGTATCACCATTCATTATCTTTAAATCTGGTTTATTAGATAAGTTTAATACCTTATCATTAACTTTAAATATTTTATTTTGATATTTAACTAAATCAACTGATGTATTAAACTTTTCTTGAATTGCTTTATTAATATTATCAATACCATTCACTCTTGAATACATTGGTACTAATATTTGTAAATCTTGATATATATCAAGTCCTAATTCTATATATCTTGAAACAATTTTTATAATATATGATAGTATATTATTTTCACTTGTTTCATAAAAGAATAATTCTTTTTTATCATTAAATATATTTAAATCAAGATTATTAGTATTTATATCATGAGCTAAATCAATAATTTTAGAATCATTCTTTTGCCTCATTATTTGAGTAAGGTAAGAGACACTAATAATGTTGGACTTAATCATATCATCTAATACATTGCCAGGACCAACAGATGGTAATTGGTCAATATCACCAACAAAGACAATTTGAGCACTATCATTTACCGCATCAAGTAAATGAGATAATAATTCAACATCTATCATTGATGATTCATCAACAATAATTAAAGATTGAGAAAGCTTATCACAAATGCCTTTCTTAAAACGTCCAAATTCATCATATTCTAATGCTTTATGAATTGTGTAAGCGGAAAAATTACACTGCATGGCTAAACGTTTACTAGCTTTACCTGTAGGAGATAATAATAAAATGCGACGCGAAAATTCTAAACTTTCAATATCAAGTTTTGAAATTAGGGCGTAACTTTTTAATAAACATCTTAAAATAGTAGTCTTACCCGTACCAGGACCACCTGTGATAATAGATACTTTACTAGTTAATGATGTTTTAATTGCGTTTACCTGTTCGCAAGTTAATTTAAAATCTAAGCTATTACAAACACTATCAACTACTTTATCAACATTCTTTGATTTAGTTAGTGGTATAGATAAAATTTGTTTTAATCTAATTGAGGCATTATTTTCAGCTAAATATAAATTTTTAGGAAATACTTTAGAATCAATTAGATAAATCTCATTTTCTGTTATCAAATCAATAAAAGCCTTTTTTAAATCACTAGCTATAATTTCTGTTTTAGATAATTTATTTAATAATTTAGCGGTTAAATTATATATTTCTTCTTCAGCCATATAAGTAAAGCCATACTTTATAGTATATGTCTTTAAAATATATAATATAGCTTCCTTAAGTCTAATTTCACTATTTAAATCAAAGCCTGAATCTATTGCAATCTCATCACATTTTAAGAATCCAAAATTTTCTAGTTCATGAGATAATACATAAGGATTTCTTTTAATAACGTCTAGAGTATCTTCTAAATAGCGCATATATATTTTCTTTGCAGCGTTACTTGAAAGGCCATAAGAATAAAGAGTTAAAAATATCTTCTCTTCTCTTTGATTTTCTATCACTTGTTTTCTAATAGATTCTCTTTTTTTATCACTTAAAGATTCAACGCTAGATAAAGCGTTCTCGTCATTTATTATTTTGTCTAATGCGTCAGCCCCAAGAGATCTCACAATTTTTTCTGCTGTTTTAATACCAATTCCTTCAAAATAAGAACTAGATAAATATTTTATAAGTGCTTCTTCATTTTGAACTTTAACTTGCTTAAAACTTGATGCATTAAACTGCTTCCCGAATTTAGCGTGTTCCCTATATTCACCACTAAATTCATAAGATAATCCTTCTTGAATTCCTGCTAAAGAACCAGTTACAGTTATTGTATCATCACCGGTCTTAACATTAATAACTTTAAATGTTGAATTATCACTTTCGAATACTATATTTTTTACAAAACCAATTAATTCCATACTATTTTCTTGAAATATCAGAAGGCATTCTGTAATCACTTCTAGGATTTAATGATATATCAAGTACCTTAGGTCCATCTGGCATAGCTTGACGTTTAAATTGTTGACTAAAGAAACGCTTAAAGAAATTATCTACATAAGTTTTAGATTCTAAATTATTAAAATCAAATGCTTTAGTAAGAAGGAATTCAATACGTTCCTTAGAGTCTCCACAAGCTAGATATCTATTTAATATAAAGTCATTAACTTCATACTTACCAATACTATCTTCTGTCTTTTGATCTTTATCAGATAATTCTGGTGAAATAGGAGTATCTATAATATCAAATAATACTTCTTTTAATTCTGGATACTTATTAATTGCATATTCTCTAATCATAAATCTGACTAAAGTTTTAGGAACACCTGCATTAATTCCATACATAGACATTTGGTCTCCATTATAAGTACACCAGCCTAATGCAAGTTCAGATAAATCACCTGTACCAAGAACTAGTCCATTGGTCTTATTTGCATAATTCATTAATATTAGAGTTCTTACACGAGCTTGAACATTTTCGTAAGTTACATCGTGATTATTAGGGTCTTGTTCAATCGAATCAAATGTAGCTAAAGATATTTTATCAATAGGTTTCTCAAGAACTGTACAACCTAAACTCTCCATTAACTTTGTTGCGTTATCCTTAGTTCTATTTGTCGTTGCAAATCCTGGCATTGTGATTGCGATTAAATCTTTAGGATCTTTTGAGAGATGCTCAAAAGTAGCTTTTGCAATAAGTAAAGCAAGTGTTGAATCTAGTCCACCAGATACACCGATTACAAGTGTTTTAGCCTTAGTATGATACATTCTCTTATATAATGCATATTCTAAAATATTTGCAATTTTATTAAAATTGTTAACCAAATCAGTCTTAGGTACAAATGGTGTTTGATCAATTTTATTTTCAAAATTATAATCACTAGTTTCTGAAAGATTAAATAAAACTATTTGATAGTTAAAGTTAAGCTTAAAATCGTCATGTAAATTAGTATTCATTCTTCTCTTAAAATTAATTTGTGATAAATCGATATCAGCATACACAATCTCAGTTGATACAGAGAAATTTTCTGTTTCAACTAATAATTCACCAAGAGAAGCTATAACGTTATGTGATGAATATACAGTATCACTTGTAGATTCCATTGCACCAGCTGATGCATAAATATAAGCACCTGAATTTCTTCTTGAGTTCTCAAGTACTGTATTCTTTCTAATTATAGATTTACCTAAAGTTTCATTAGAAGCTGAAAGGTTTAAAATAACATTTGCACCATATTGGCTTAAAATATTTGATGGTGTAACACTAGCCCACATATCTTCACAAATCTCAACACCAATATTTAAATTATGCTTTATATCTTTAAAAATAATATTACCAAAAGGTACTTCTACTCCATCAAAAATAACACTAGTTAATTCATTATTTAAACTAGATTTAAACCATCTTTTTTCATAATATTCCTTATTATTAGGTAAACTTCTCTTAGGTACAATACCAAGTAAAGTATTCTTCTTAATAATATATGCACAGTTATATAATGAACCATTCATTTCAAAAGGAGCACCGATAGCGCAAATTCCTTCAAAGGTATTTTCTTTAATAAACTTAATAATAGCCTTATTTGAATCATTTAACAATTCATTTTGAAAGAATAAATCTCCACAAGTATATCCTGTAACTGATAGTTCAGGAAATACTGCAATAGATGCTTTACAGCCTTTTAGAGCTTCAAGCATTTCTCTAACATTATATTCAGGGTTTCCTACTTCAAGACTAGGTGAAATAGCACAAACCTTTAAAAATCCATTATAAAACATATTATCACTCCTATATAATTTATGTTCTTTTATATAATTATAAACATTAACATCTAAATATTCTTTATATTTTTCAATATCAGTTCTAATTAGAGATGCACTAATCTTAAAATCAAATTCAAAAATATGAAATTTATCTCTATATTTAAAATATTTTCTATTAATAATTTCATTTATATCAATATTATCTCTTTTAAAAACTATGATATTATATTTAGATAAGATTTCCTCATATCTAATCCACTTATCGAATTTTTCTAAATTATCTGCCCCTATACAAAAATATAAATCTTTGTATTTTTTAGATAAATAATTTAGTGAATCTATAGTTCCTTTAAAATGATCGCAAGAGATCTCATAGTCAGATACTACAACATCATGACACACAAGCTTAATCATATTAAGTCTATCTTGATCTAGTGAAAGACTCTTCCATGTATAGGCACTACTAGTAGGAAGCACTATTAAATTGTCAGGTTTAAATTCAGTCTTTAATTTATTAATAATTTCTATATGCGCTTTAGTAATTGGGTTAAATGATCCACCATATACAATATTCATGAGTTTTTCACCTACTTTTATAAGTAAATAAATTATATCATTATTTAGACAATATTTAAATAAATAACTCAAATCAAAATAGATACATTAGACTAAATATTTTAAAAAAACTAACTATGAAAATTCATAATTAGTTTATTTAATTTAATTATCTACATCCATGCTTTCAAAGAAGCCTTTTTTAACTATTTCTACTTGTTTTTTATTTTCTTTATATAACATAAATGTAATAAAAGCTAATAGAGTTAGAATACTTGAATAATAGAATAAACCTTTATAACCAGTCGCAAAAGCCATAATTGCACCAACAAGTATTGGTGTAACTGATTGTGCAAGCATTGAAGCTAAATAGTAAAGACCGGAAATACGACCTATATTTGATTGACTTGCAAGTTCGCATACCATAGGATAACTTGACACATTAATTAGTGCCCAACCTATTCCTGCAAATACTACAAATAGATAGAATCCTATAAGATACGGAGTAATATTATTTGAAATTGCCATATAAGTATAAATATTTTTATCTATTGATGCCTTATATGTATTATCAGTATATAGTGTATACACTGAATCTCCATCAAGAGATATAAATTCAAAATAAATTTTATACTCACCCTTAGTTTCTTTATTATTCTCGTTTAAAACATAAGTTCCATCACTAGATAATACAAGGGTTGAATTATTAGATGTATAAGTAGCCTCTATATATTCTTCTTTAAAATCCATATATCTTCTAATATCTGCTTTAGGAGATACTATAGCTGAGCCAAGGAATCCTATAAATAAACAAGCTATTCCGATTAATACAGATTTTTTTCTTCCTATTTTATTAGATAAAATACCTGCAGGTATAAATGTAATAACACTAGATATTGTAAGTATTATTGTTACTGTACCTGATATCTTTTCATCACCTAGTATATTTTTACAATAAAGGGATAAGAAAGATTCTAGTGCATTAAATGCCATATACCAAATGAATGTTGATAAAAGTAAGATAATTAAGTTCTTCTTATCTCCTTTAGATAGTGGTTTATCATTTTCTACTTTTTCAAGCGATTGTGATAATTCTTCACCCAACATTAGATCAGCTTGAACTGTTTCTAAAATCTTATTTTCATTAATAGTTGCAACTAATATTAAAGCTGCAACAAGTAAGCAAATAGATACAATAAAGAATGGAATATAAGGATGATCATTATAATCAAGTATCATTTTTACGATAGCTGCAATAATAGGTCCAAAATATCCTACTAAATTTATAATACCATTAGCCTTACTTCTAAGTGGTTTTGGTGTCATATCAGGCATCAAAGATACTGCAGGAGTTCGATACATATGCATAATACATAATATAACAAACATCATTACAATAACCATTGCAAGTACTCCTCTTACATAGAAAAAAGGAATAAATGGGAAAGCTATAGCCGCAAGTACCATACCTGTGATAATGTATGGCATACGTTTACCAAATCTAGATTTAGTATTATCAGATATTTTACCAAATAATGGTAGTAAGAATAATGCAAGAATATTATCACTTGCCATAAAAATACCAATAATAAAAGATTCTGAATCAAGATCTAATAAATCAGATAAAAATAAAGGACAATAAGTGTTATATACTTGCCATAACATTAATATAGAAAAGAATGCAAGTGATATTAACATTGTTCTCTTATAATTTAATTTTAATTTATTTTCCATGTTTTCAACTCATTTCATTATTAGTATTCTAACAAAATTTAAGCAAAATTGAAAGAACATTGCATAAAACAAGTGATTATAGACTCCTAATTTACCATTTCTTTACAAAAATAAAGAGCTTAATTTAATAAGCTCCTTAATATTATTATTTATTTTCAATTGGAGAATCAATAAATCTAACTACTGATTCAATGTTAGATAAACATTTAGCTTTAGTATCAAATGAAATACCTGATTGAACTAATCTATTAGATTCATTGTATAATCTAAATTCATACATTCCATTCTTATCTTTAATTGTATAGAATGTACCCTTCTTTACGTCGTTTTTGAATTTAGAAATAGCATTCTTAGCGCTTGACTCTGAATTATAGAACTTAGATGAAATAATTGTTTGTCCATTACTTGCTTTAAGAGAGAATTGATATCCTTGAGTTGCAAGATTAAATACAATTACATATTTACCTTTACCTTGAGTATTCTTAAATAAAGTTCTATCAACTAATTCTGGTTCAGATTCTACTACTTCTGTAATTAAAACAATCTTAGTTGCAGTTGCAAAATTCTTGAAAGATTCTTGAGCTGATTCAGCTTGAGTCTTTGAAGAATAGTTAGCACTTTGAACTAATAATTTATTTTGTTGAGTAGATGCAGTAAATTGACTCTTTCTATGCTTATCAGTTTCAACTCTAAAAATTAACTTATCTAAATTATTTTTTAAAGTACCTATTCCGTTTTGTGCACCCTTAACTGAAGTATAAGTTTCACTTGTTGCAAGAACTTGACCATTAGATGCAACCAAACGATATCTATATCCACCAGCTTCATGGAAAATTTCATATTTACCATTAGTCTTGTCTTCAGGGCTTGCTTCTTGAAGTACTTTAACATTTGATTCTTCTTGTTTTTTAGTTTTAACTGGCATATCTTTCGCCTTCTTTTCTTGTGTTTCTTCTTTTACTTCTGAACTTGGTTCTGCTTGTTTTTTCTCTTCTTTTTGAGGTTCTACTTTTACTGTTTCTTTTGATTCAACTACTACTTCTGATTTAGTATCTTCTGCCTTAGTCTCTTCTACTTTAACCTCTTTAACTGAAACAACCTTTTCATCTTGATCTTTCTTAACGGTCTTAACTAAAGTTTTCTTTTCAGTTTCTTCGGCATCATAGATATCAGGCTTAACTTCTTTTCTAACACTAGAAACTAAAGTCTTATTTTTTCTAGCCTCTTCATCCTTTTGTCTTGCTTCAAAATAACGTTTAGAAAGTTTTTCTTTTTCAGCTTTTTTTCTTTCTTGTTCTTCAGCTTCAAATTTTTCTTTTTCAGCTTTTATTTCTGCTTCTTGTTTCTTGCGTTTTCCAAACATATCTATATACCATCCAATCTTTAAATCTTATAATTTAATTATACATATTTGAGATGTTTTTTTCAATTTATTTTAGAGTTTTTTATCAACAAAATTTACAAAAAAACAAAAAGCTTTGAGAGTAACTCAAAGCTATAATTGGAAACTTGCTTTTTCTATTTCTTTATCACTTAATTTCATATCTTTATAACCATTTTTATTTAGTTTAGTTAAGAAAATAATTAAAGCTACTAACGACATAACTGCAATAAGCACATTAGATATTCCCATAGAAATACCAGCTGCACGGTAGTCGATACCAGATGCATGACATATAATCAATGACACAATTCTAATTCCAATTCTTGAGAAGTTTAAAATACTTGATAAGAATGTTTTACCATATCCATATAAAAGACCTAGTAAGACACTAGTTAGGCCTAGAGCAGGAATAGACCAACAATCATAGAAGTATATTTCTTTGACATATCTTGCAAGCTTAGCACCATTTTCAGCGTCTTTAACATGAGTAAATAAATTAGTTAGAGGGTCTAAGAATACAAATGAAACTAATACAAATCCAATCAAACATATAACAAATACAGATAACATAGCTGATTTAAAAGCCTTTATTGTACGACGCAAATTCTTATTACCTATATTTTGACTTACAACAGTAGATTGACCTTCCTCAAATACCCCTGTAGTAGATGTAACAAGACCAGTTAGGTTATTTGAAATACCTAATGCACCAGTAATAAGTCCATCAGTTGCGGCACCATAATATGATCCACATAATGCGTTTACTATAGTTTTTCCAATATTCATTACAAACTTACCTAAGAAAATAGGAATAGATAATTTAATAATTGGCTTAATATATATAGCTCTAGGTCTCATATTAGATACTTTAATTTGCAACATATTCTTACGTGAGAACATTACAAATATTGCAATACTAAATAAAGATAACTGTCCAATAATTGATGCAATTTCTAAGAAATATATAGTTTTAACTTTAAATCCATAGATAAATAAAACATTAAATATTAATTTTATTACGAGCATCATTACATTAAGTAATAATAATTTCTTAGAATTACCTTTTATCTTTTCAAGACCCATAAATATATTATTGATTGCGGTAAAGACCATTTCAATCATACACAAATCAAAATATAATATTACCCCATCATTAATTTCAGGAGTTTGAGCTATAGCCAAGATAGGATATGCAAGGGGCATTAATAGTATAATTATTATAGCTGATAATATTAATGACATTAAAAATAAGTTTGCAGAACACTTCTTTGCATTTTCTATATCTCCTGCCCCGTAATATCTTGCAACAAGTACTGCTCCTCCACCAGCAAGTCCTGCACCAAAGGCATTTAATGCATTCTTAAGTTGAGAGATAACTGCTATATTAGATACAGCTTTGCTTGATATATTATTAGCCATTATTTGGTCAACTAAATTATAAAGTGAATTAAAGAAAGCATATATTGCAAGAGGAATACAAATCATTAAAATAGTTGATAACATATTACCATTTAATATTTGATATCTTCTTTTCTTTTCGCTTGTTAAAGCCTTCTCAATCTTAGCTTCTTTATAATCTAAAGTATTAAATGAATCAATAACATGAGTATAACACTTTATATTAATATTAATTTTTTCAAGTTTATATTCATCAAGTTTATCTTTAACTTCTTTAGCTTCAATTTTCTCTTTATTTTTATTTGCTTTTTCAAGTAATTTCTTATATTTATTTATTTCACTTTCTTTTGTTGATTTAAACACAATATCACTTCCGTTTTATATTTTAATTATAATACAAAGTAAGCCCTTACAAACGGAAAAATTTACACAAAAAAGAGCCCATATTTGGACTCTAAAAATGAAATCAGATTGAAAATTAACTATTTGCAAGAATAATTTTTGCAAAAGAAATTTAGTGAACCATCTAAATCATATTCTAATTCTTCTTTACCTTGAATTAGTGTAAACTCTACAGTATCATTATCAATATATTCCATTACTGAGTCACCTCCTAAATATTAATCTTTTCATCAATTAAATCATCAAATTCATTCTTATGTGAAATAGATATAAATGACATATGATATTTTTTTGTATAATCATAAATATTCCTTGCAAGTTTTTTACTAGTTTCAGGGTCTAAAGATGAGGTTATTTCATCTAATAGCACAATCTTAGATTTTCTAATTAAAACACGTGCTAAACATATACGTTGTTTCTCCCCACCAGACACATTTGAATCAGTATTATCTATTTCTTTAGTAAGTCCGTAATCTTTAACAAACTCATTTAAGCAACATACTTGAATTACTTCATTCAATTCTTCATCACTAAATTCTTTTCCTAATGTTATATTGTATTTTATACTATCATGAAATATGTATATTTGTTGTGTAGCACATGTAACTAATCGTGAAACATTTATGTCTTTAATATTTTTTTCATCATAATAAACAGATATATTATTTGATTCTTGATTTCCTAATAAATATTAAATATTGTACTTTTACCTATACCACTTTCACCATAAATACCATAATTTTTCCCCTCAACAATTTGAAATTCAACATCTTTCAATATCGTTTTATTATCAAATGTTAATCCTTTTGATTTAAAATCAATTATTTGGTAATTATCTATTTTTTCTTTATTGCAAGAAACTTCTTTTAATTCATCTAGCATTTTTTTTATTTTCTTTATTTTTCTTATAATCAGAAACTACATTTGACAATTGTCTAATAGGTTCTTGCAAATTTCCTGATAATGTATATATAGCAATAACTGCTGCAACCGATACAGCAAAAGCATTTTTAAATACTATACCAATAACAAGCATAATAATAGGTACAGCAAATGTAAGAGTCATAAATAGAGCAGTATAAGCACCATCTATTAATTGAAAATCATAATTTGATTTATATTTCTCTTCTTTATAATATTTTAAATAATTTTTTGTAACAATATCAGTTTCATCTAAAGACTTTATTGCATAAGCATTCTCTACAATCTCAATAAATTTAGCATCTGTATTTCCACTTTTTTCTCTTGTTTTTTGGTAACTAGATGAAAGTTTTTTTGTCATTTTAGAGCTAATAAAAAATAGTATTGCAAGTAATAAAACTAATACAAATCCCATTTGATAGTTTTTGATAAAAATATATGTAAAATAACATAAGACTGATAAAAAATTATATATCAGTGTAGGAATGAATGTCACCTTATAATTAGCATATTCAGGTAAAACATCATTAATAAGCCTATTTATATATCCAATATTATGTTCTACATAAAATTTGGCATCCTGATTTAATATTCTATTGATATAAAATGTATTAAATTCATTCTCAGCCTTAATACTAGCAATTCTATATACAATTGGTGATAAATATAATGTAATTAAATAAATTACCAAATAAATCAAAGATGATATTAACAACCACTTGTCAACATTCATATTTAAGATTAATTTATCAATAATTTGACTAATATTATTAGTTAACAAAATTAGAATTGAGGCATATATTAAACTTACAATAAGCAAACATAAACTATATAATTTTAACTTTTTCATTTAAACAACTCCTTAATTTTTTTAATGATTCATTCATACATTCGATATACGAGTTATGTTCAGCAAACTTACATTTTCTCCCTAAGCATATAGAAACACTCTGCAATCAGAACAATTTGTATATTTATAACTATCAAAAAATGAATCGTTAATATCAAAGCCTTTAAATTTTCCTAACTTATTGTTTGGATCATCGAGTTTAATCGTACATTTTTGAACAATTCCATAATTGTTAATTATTATGTTATTTTTTAAATTTGCATAACAAGGACCGATCAAATGTGACTCATTCATATATGTTTCATTATTAAGCCCATTTTTTCTAATTAGATTTAATAATTCTTGTTCTTTATCCTCTTTTATTCTAGAGTCACAAGTGTATTCATTTGGCTTAAAGCCCTCTATTGCATGCACAACAAATGAAAACCTTTTATCGTTCTCAAACATCCTCATTTCTTTATAAAAATCATCATATTTTGAGTTTGTATCGTAATTAGTTCTAATCATTATTTTAAATTTTAATTTTGACTTATGGCATTCAATCAAATTGTTTAGTATGTGCTCATATGTAGGTGATTCATTACAAAGTGGTCTATAAAAATCATGAATGTCCTTGATCCCATCTAAGGTTACTTGGAAATTATTTACATTTAAATCAATCAATTCCTTAAAATTTTCAAAATTTAAAAGATAAAAATTTGTCGTCATATCACTTGTAACCCTTATATTTTTTTGTAATGAATATTGATTTAATTTAGACATAAAATACTTTATATCATTTAATAATAATGATGGTTCACCTCCAAACCAAGAAATTCTAATACTCTTGATTTTGTCATTATTATAAATCTTATCTAAAATTTTATCGTAAATATCAGTATCAAGTTTTTTTACATCTTTTGTTTCATAACAATACTTGCATGAAAAATTACACTGCATGGTTGGCATAAAAGTTATACTAATATGCTCATCGTAAAATTTGTTTAATTTATCTATAACATATTTATATTCGTTAAAAGATTTATCAAATATGAATCCATTTTCAATTAAAATTTTAAGTTGGGATTCATTAAATTTTTCGAATTTTTCATTAAGAAAATATTTTATATATTCTTCACTTAATTTAATAATTGCTTTTGTACGAGTACTATAAAGATAATTGTCAAATATTTCAAAATATTTTGTTTTCTTCACACATAGCACCCTCTTCTTTAAAATTAATAATATTATACACTACAATACTCATTTGTCAATATTTTTGTCAATTATTTGACTACAAATTAGTTTAAAATTCATTTATATGTTTGAATCTTAATATTTTATTTAAATTATCAATAAAATTTTATAAAATTTAAAAAATGTTCCAAGTATTATTAACTTAGAACATTATCAATATCTAATTAAAAATTATGTGATTTATATTTTTCATCAATTTTATGATTTTCAATTCTAAAATCTACGCTTCTCTTCAAATAATGTAAGAATTCATCATCTTTAGACATGGTCTTACCTGATACATCTGATAGTTTTGCAACTGGATGTCCATTAATAAATTGTAATTTTAAAACAATATTTAGTGCTCTTACGCATGTATCGTTTGTTACAAATGTACCGATACCAAATGATACCTTACATTTGTCTTTAAAGTAATCATATAATTCTTGTGCTTTATCAAAGTTTAGAGAATCACTAAATAATAGTGTTTTAGTATGAGGATCAATGCCTAATGATTTATAGTGTTCAATTATTTTATTTCCCCATACATAAGGGTCTCCTGAATCATGACGAACACCAGTGTAACATGAAGCATTTAAATAATCAAAGTCAAGTAAGAATACATCTGTTCCAATTGTATCAGTCAAGGCTGTACCATTATCTCCTCTATATTCATTAAACCAATCTTTCATTGCATAATAATTTGTATAAGCTAGTGGAATCTTAGGGAATCCTTGATACATTTGAACAAATTCATGTGCATATGTACCAATAGGTTTAATATTATATTTATATGCAAAATATACATTAGATGTACCAATTAAATTAGATGGTATTTCTTTAATAAGTTTACCAATTAATTCATCTTGCCACTCACGAGATAAACGACGTCTTGCGCCAAATTCTGCAAACTTAAAATTATACTTACCACTCTTAAAATCATTAATCTTACGATCAAGTTTTACTCTTGCTGATTCAAGTAATACATCATAATCATAATTAAAGCGGAAATATACCTCACTTATAATCTCAAGTAAATATATTTCAAATTGCATAGCTGAAAAACAAGGACCATCAACTATTACTTCTAGTTCTTTATTATCATTTAAATAACATTTTACATAATCTCTAATAGGATGCCATAATCTTAAGAATTCTACATAGTCTCTTTTAATAAATCTTATTGATTTTAGATACTCTAATTCATCATTAGTAAAAGTTAAACTACATAAATGATCAATTTGCTCATTTATTTCTTCTACCATTTCACTAGTGAAGTGAGCGTCTGTAGTTCTATTTTTAAAATAATACTTACCACAAGCTTCAGTGTACTTATGAAATATTACTTGATTCATATTAAATTTATATAAGTCAGTATCAAGTAATGATACTACAATTGGTTTTAATTTCATATTTATTCCTCTTTTATTTTAAATAATTTAGCTGGTCTAAATTGACCTTGCGATTTAAACTTACCTGTTTCAGATACCATGCCTTTTACATCACGACGGAAGTTAGGTGATAGAAACTTTTTAAAACTCAAACTCTCAACCACATTTTGAAATTCAAATAAGGTAAATTCTTCGTTTAAACAATTAAATGCTAATTTATAATTATCTTTAACCTTATTAGATAACTTTAATAAATTGTCTAATATGATAAGTACATGGTCAAATGCTAAACAACTCTTTATACATTTAAATTTATTATTTTCTTTAACTATAATATTTTCATAAATTATAGAGTCTGATTTTAAATTTAAATAATATTTATCATTTTGAGTTTTCAAATCCACATCAAACCATTTAGTTTCCCATTTATCTTTTCTTAAAGAAACATCATCTAATCTTACAAGACAAAGAAATGAATTAGATATAATCCAACCTCTAGGATCTCTATTGCGGTCACCGTAGACACCAGATATTTCGGCATTTGATGTTTTAACATTTGTTTCTTCATATAAAAGTCTTTTAGCGGTCTCTTCTACATCTTCATCCGGTACGCAAAATCCACCTGGTAATGCATAGAGTCCCTTAAACGGTGAATGGTCTCTTCTTACTAAAAGTATTTTAAGTTTACCATTTTCTAATGTTTTACCAATACTTTGAGGATTAGATACTGTAAGAACCACTAAATCAGTAGTAAGAGATGGACGCATAAATTTATCTATTGAATATTTATTTAAATAATTACTATCTTCTTCTGTTAAATTATATTCCATAAATTCCTCTTATTATCACTTTGATAATTACTACTATATGATATTATCATTTTGATAATAAGTCAAGAGAAAAATAAAAACCACTCAATTGAGTGGTTCATAATTTACAATAGTGGCGCGACGTAGAAGATTCGAACTTCTGGCCGCTCGCTTAGAAGGCGAGTGCTCTATCCAGCTGAGCTAACGTCGCATAACATTGCCTAATTATTATATAACAATTGAGAGGCAATGTAAAGAGAAAATTTAAAATAATTTGCCTACTTTTTAGTTAGTTCGTCTTTATGCACAACTTCTTCTATCTCTATATTTTTATCTTCTAACTGATTTATAGATAAATCATTTTTCAAATTCTTTATAAAATCATTATTTAAATCACTCTCATGTATTCTTTGTCTTACTATATCTTTATAATATAAAGAGTTAGATTCAACAACTGATTTAATTATATGATTAGAATTTATATAAACATCTAGATCATTAAGATTTAAAGTGTTAGCTTCTATATCTTTATCTATATAATTAAAATATTCTTCCTTCTCTTTAATATTATCTAACATTTTCGAATTTACAACACTATCCCTCATTTTTAATAAACACTTTTTTATTGAAAGTTTTTCAGGACTTAAAACACGTGTTCTTTTATACATTTTTAATATATTTTTATAAATAATTGCATCTTCATATAAATATTTATTTTTTAAATTAATATCTGTTTGATTTAGGTTTGACTTAAATTCAAGAGCTTGGCTAGATAAAAATTCCGTCAATTTATTTTTATCTATTTCAATATTAGATAAATAAAGATTTAAGTTAATATCTTGATTAAAAATGTTATTATTTAAATCAACTTGTGTGAATTGATAGTTTGAGCCTACATTAAGTATAGAATCTATTTCATTAAAAGCTTCAGATAAATTATGAGCTATTGTATTTAGAGTTGATTTATTATCTTTTAATTTATCTACATCAATTTTATTATTTAGAATATAATCATAAACTATATCATGTAAAACGTTAGTAAATGCATATTTAAAGGCTTCTTTATATACATAATTTGTCTCAAATTTTTGTTTGTAATTTAAATTATCTAAATATACATTAATATGTTTTACAATATCATCATATTTCACTTTTAAAGATTTAGAATCTTCTTTAATATATTTAGCTAATGCATTTTCAACATCTATCTTTTTTCTTGCATTATCTAAATAGATATAGATGCTGCCAGTATAAATGAGTCCCATAATATTCCTCCTTTTCTTATTAAGTCTTTGTATTTAAATTATATCTAATATCAAGTTAAAACTAAACTAAACAAAATAATTTTTCACAACTTTTCCACAAAAAAAGATAACTTGTGAAAAGCTATCTCTTATTTGATTCTATAAATATACTTTCAAGCCAAATTGTAAATAGTAATGCAAAAGCTATTGATACAATAAATATACATGTATAAACTAAATCATGATTAGGAAAATCTAAAGACTTAATAAAAGCCAATACTCCTGATATAGATAATACAAGACCAAATACTATATACATGATTGCATTTAATACTCTAAAGTGAGTCTCACTTTTTTCAAAATGTCTTGAATCATATTTTTTAGTATACATTTTTGTCTTAAATATGAATGTAGTGGCATAAATTATAAAAATTATACCAGCAAGTATTGCAAGAGAGAAGTAAAAATACATTATTCGTCGCGCTCTTTTAATGAAATATATGCCATACAACAACCACCACAGCCAATGTGTGCTCCACTTGTAGGTCCTATACGAGATACATCATATGAATCTAGTCCAAAGTGTTTAAATGATTTTTCGATAAACTTATTCATTTTATCTTCACCAACTGTATAACCATAGAACAAGCCATATTCTTTATTAATTGGGTATTTCTTATTTTGTTCAGCTGCTACATTATAAGCCTTCATATAACCAATAGATTTACCATTAGTTATAATACGACCTTCTTTATTTAATGTAATAAATGGCTTTAGGTTTAAAATTGATCCAATAGTATATAGTGTCTTAGATAATCTTCCACCTTTAAAGAAACCTTCTAATTCATCTACTACTGAGAAAATATGAACATAGTGTTTTAATTTTTCAATTTCTTCAACTATCTCTAAAGCACTCTTACCACTATCTCTTAATTTGACTGCAGCCATAACTAAACATCTAAGTCCAGTTAAGCAAGTTAGTGAATCTACAACATAAACCTTATCATATTCAGCTATATCTTTAGATAATAAAACTGATTGATAAGTACCAGATAGACCTGATGAAATTGTAAGAACTACTACTTCATCCCCACTTTCTTTTGCACTTTCAAATATATCAACATAATCTTGTGGAGATGGTTGACTAGTTTTTGGAAATTCTTTTTCACTATCTAGAAGTTTATAGAATTCATCAACAGATAAATCTATACCATCTTTATATTCTTTAGTACCAAAATTTACCTTTAGTGGTACTACTTTTATATTTAATTTATTACACTCTTCTCCTCTTATATCAGATGATGAGTCGGTAACTAAAATAACAGACATTATTACACCTCATTTTATTATTTATCTAATTATAAAAGAAATTAGTATATTTTTAAAGGTGTATAACAATCTAAATTAATAAAAGTAGTAAACAAATAGATGCTTACTACTAAATTAAAAGTTATTTTTTCTTAATATTTTCTTTCTCTTCATCAAGTTTATCAAGCACATCATCATGCTTATTATCAAATATTTCGGCTAATTTATGACGAAGTTTAAATTCATTAAAACTTGAAATTGTTTTTTCATTTGCACGAATAAATTTAGTACGCATAGATACTTTTAACTTTTCGAAGTTTAGTGCTATATTGTGCTTCTTTGCATAATCTCTTAACTTGTCCATTAATCTTAGAGAGTAGCATAAATCTACTAAGAAAATGCCTATTGCAATTCCTAAAAGTAAATACATATATTCATGTACATAAATAAATTCTGCAATCTTCCCAACAAGTGGATATACTCCTAAAATGAATACAACTGATAGAATAGCCCAGTATAATGAAAAGCGAGGACAGATAATACCTTGAATATTACCCCATCTATTAGAGTAATCCCAAAGTCTATTGTGATATACTTTTAAACTTATTAATCCAGCAATATATTCTACTAAAGTCATAAGTAGGGCACATATTAAACATTTAACTATAATTGTTAAAACATCATTTGATGTTTCAATATTTAAATCAGCTATTGCATACAAGATTACGCAACCAGTTCCATATATTGGTAGTGCACATCCAACCATGAAACCTGGGTTTACTAAATGATGAGTTTTAAAAGATCTATAACAAACCTCTATACACCATCCAACAAAACAAAAGATTAAGAATATTGATACATATTTTATTAAATATTCCATTATTCATTAATCTCCTCTAGTTTTGCAATATTCTTATCTCTTCCAACAACTAATATAGTATCTAGAGGATTAATTGTATCAGTACCTTTAGGAATAAAGAATTTCTTATTTCTTAAAATACCAACAATGTTTACATCATATTTATTACGTAAATCTAGTTCAATTAACGTTTTAGCCTCAAAATGTTCATTAATAAACACTTGAACTACTCCGTAGTCATCATCAATTTGATAATAATCTAAAATATTGTTAGATATAATTTCATGAGCTAAAGAATTTGCAGCTGAAATTTCAGGAATAATGATATCTGTAGCACCAAGCTTACGTAAGACATTTTCGTACTCACTAGATTCAAGTCGAACGATTATTCTTTCTACTTTTAATTCTGAAAGGTTTGCAACTGTTAAGAATGTAGATTGTAAATTACCAATAGATACAATTGCACAATCATAAGTAGATGCGTTAATCTCTTCTAACACATCAAGCTTTGATGTATCACATATCTCACAGAATGGTAAAAATTCGCTTGCTTTTTCAACTCTGCTTGATTCAATATCAATACCAAGTACATCAGTACCTACATCTGTTAAAGATTTTGCAATATTAAGTCCGAATCTACCTAGACCTATAACTAATACTTTCTTTTTTCTCATAATCTCACCTAACCAATCATAATATTTTCTTCAACATATTTAACTTTTTCTTCACTCTCATATAACCATTGCTTATTCATCATAGCCATAAAAGTCAATGGTCCAACACGTCCTACAAACATAGATATACAAAGTACAATCTTTGATGCAATTGTAAGACTTTCAGTAATTCCTAAAGATAAACCTGTAGTTGAGAAAGCTGAAACTTGTTCAAATAATATAGCCTTAAAATCAATTTGAGGATTTCCAGATTCAAATGCACAAATTAATGCAGTCATTAATATATTAAACATTAATGCAAAATTAATTAAGGCTAGAGATTTTAATAATATTTTATTAGATATTTTTCTATAAAAGGCTCTTGGAGTTTTACCTTTTATATAATAGAAAATAAATGTAACTACAACAAATATTGTACTTGTCTTAACTCCACCAGCACAAGATCCACTTGATCCACCAATAAACATTAAAATAAGCACTATGCAATAACATGCATTTGATATTTTAGATAAATCATAGGTTGTTGAACCACATGTTCTTGAAGTTACTGATAAAAACAAAGCCTCAAGAATTGTCATATCATTAATCATTGAACATTTAATTAGGATAGTTCCACCTACAACAAGTACTGTGGTAGTTACTAAAGTTATCTTAGAATGCAATGTTAGTTTTCTAAAACTCTTCTTTTGTCCAATATCAATAATTACTACAAAACCCAATCCACCTAAAATAATAAGTATAATAGTTATTATATTAAGTGGTACATTTGCTCTATAGGGAATCATTGAATAAGGAGTACCAAAGATATCAAATCCAGCATTATTAAATGTAGAAACCGAATGGAATACTCCTATTTTAAATGAATCCCATAATGAAAATGATAGATTAGAGTCATGGGAAAAATAAATAATAAACGTAGAAATTATTGCACCTATTGCTTGAATGATTAATGTTAATCTAACAATCTTTTTGATTAAAACTTCTAAATTCTTTAAAGTATTTTGTCCTAATTGTTCTCTCATTAAAAATGATTCAGATATACCAAGTTTAACTTTAAATGCACTTAAGAAAAATACAGTCAATGTTAAGAATGATAAACCACCTATTTCAATTAAAACAAGCATTACAAATTTACCAAATGTAGTAAAAGCTTCTCCTGGATTTGATACAACTGAAAGACCGGTAACACAAACACAGGAAACAGTTGTAAAGAAAGCCTCAATTAAAGTTAGGCCACCATCTTTAGTAGTTGAAAATGGTATCATTAAAAGAATTGTACCAATTACAATAACAGCTAAAAAAGAAATTATAATCCAAAAGTAAGGTGATTTATGTTTCTTCTTTTTATTCTTATCCACATTATCACCTACTTTTTGACTGAAAAGCCAAACTTACCTAAATAATTACCTAATGTATAATATTCTCCGTGAGAATATGATACAAGGTGCGCTTTAGCTAAATCAAGTCTTCCTGTTTCATCAAGCAAAGAGTCGTCCACATTTACAGCCATAACTTTAGCTAGAAATAGATCATGACTACCAAGCTCAATGATTTGTTCTAGCTTACACACAAGATTAACCGGACTTTCAACTAGGCCAGGAGTCTTATATTCATCAATTTTATTTAAATGAAGTCCTAGAGTTTTAATCTTATCAACATCTCTACCTGATTTAACTCCGGCATAATCACAAGCCTTAACTAGTTCTTCAGTAACAAGATTAATTACAAATTCACCAGACTCCTTAATCAAATTATAAGAATATCTACTTTTTCTAATAGATATAGATACCATTGCCGGATTAGTACATATATTACCGCACCACGCAACAGTAAATACATTAGTTTTATTATTATATTCACTTGTAACCATTACAACTGGTAAAGGATTTAACATATTACCAGCTTTCCATGTAAGTCGTGCCATAAAATTACCTCTAAATCCTAATAATTTTACACTTTATTATACTTTTTTTCAACTAATTATAAGTTATCAGGTTTCCTTCAATAGAAATTATATCTTTATCTTTTAAGATATTAATACATCTCTTAAACACTCTTTCAGTCTCTTTAGAGTTAAGAGGATATCCTAAAAGTTGATTAAATGTTTCAAACAAAAGTGATGTTGTTGTTTGTTTAACATAAGAAATTACAGTACTAAATCCCGCTTCAAGTTCTTCAATATAAATATGTTCAATTTTCCTATTATAAGGATTTAGTGAGTCATACTTTCTAAAACGAAGTGATAAGATATCACTAGGCTTAATTAAGAATCCAATAATCTTATAAACCTTAGATTCTTTAACCAAATTAGAAATAGCCTTATCAATATGAACACTTAAATTCTCATCAAGTTTAGAATTAAAGAAAGGTTCTGCAATAAGTCTCTTAAGCTCATCAATAGATATAGGAGATACTAAATTAACAATATTTAATATCTTATCTTCACAAGTATTTTTCATTCTTGCCTCAGTATCAATAATAGATATGATATTAGGATATGAATCAAATAAACTAAACACATCAAGTTTTAAATTATCTTCTTCTTTATATAAATCATTATTTACTGTAGTAATATCAACTATTTCTTCACTATTTTTATTCTCAATCAAAGATATAGCCTCTTTTGAAACTAAATCAAGTCGTTCTAAAGAATATACACTATTTAAATGTAATATTTTAAATCCTCTTAAACTTAATATGTTATCAATTAGATAATTTCTATCTTTTAAACTCTTTAATCCGTAATAGTTATCTGAATTAGTAAGTATTGCAAGAACACATTTATTAGTGTTTTGTTTATCTAATACAGCTAAGTCAATCTTATAAGAATTAATACCAATATTAAATAATACCTTATAACCATATTCACTAATCTTTTTACCTAATACACTAATGAAGTTAGAAGAAGCTTCTCCTGATACAAAAGTATTAGTATCACGTTCCTCTGCATATTTTAAGAAATATGCAAGGAATCTTTGACCATCATTAGTAAGCTTTTTAGCTTCTAAATCAGAATATTTTAAACTAGATACAACAATAAGTCTTTCTTTAGCACGTGTAATCGCAACATTTAATCTTCTATATCCACCCTCTCTATTAATTGGTCCAAAGTTCATATTTAACTTATGATCTTGATTATATCCAAATGTAGTAGATAAGATGATTATATCCTTTTCATCTCCTTGAACTGTTTCAAGGTTTTTAACAAAGAAATTATTTTCCTTATTAAAGAAATCTTCATAATTCTTTTCTTTATTACGTCTTTTATTAATTAAAGAATTAATTAAAGCTTGTTGTTTCATATTAAATGTAACAATACCAATAGATTTATTTAAAGAATGTCTAATATTATAAAATAATAAATCAACAACTTTTAACGCTTCATTATAGTTATATGTCTTAATAGCTTCATATACACCATTTTCAACATATTCATAAGTTAGACCAAAATTTTCTGATATAACACTTGATGGAATAGTAGTTAGATTATGATAAATAAAATTATTGCTAGAATTAATTAGTGATTCATCTTTACTTCTATAATGCCATTTTAAAGATATTTGAGGTAATATATTACTAGCCTCATTTAAAACACTTTCTAAATCTTCATATTCTTCATCATCTACAGTTGTTTCAAAGAAATTAGTAGGTGGTAGTTGTTCTTTATCTCCTACTACTATAACTTGTTTAGCACGAGCCATTGCGCCTAATGAATCAGTTAGAGTAATCTGACTTGCTTCATCAAAAATAACGCAATCAAATTCAAACTTATCAAAGTTTAAAAAACTTGATACAGTTAAAGGACTCATCATAAAGATAGGTTTTAAATTAATAACTAGTGAACTAATAGATGAAAGTAAGTTTCTTACACTCATTAATTTTTTCTTTTTATTCAATTCACGTGTTAAACATGATATTTCTATATTAGTCTTAGTTAAACTATTAACATGAGGCCAAGTAGATGTAACGCTTTCAAGTGTCTTTACTCTTGATACTTCTTTTAAAGATTCAATTAAATCTTTAAATTTATCTATATTATTATTAATAAATTTGTTATCTAATCCATTAATAAACTTATTATCTTCAAATACTTTACTAAATACCTTATAAGATATAGTCTTAATAAAACTATTCTTTAAATTATTAATATTAATATTTGTATTTAAAATTAAATTCTTTAAGCCATCTAATTCCTTAGGCATCTTATTTAATTCTTTTATAACATCAAGATATTTATGTATTTCATCAATATTTAAATATATATTCTTACTCTTAACAAATAATTCATCAATAGTTAAATTTTCAATATTAAAATAATTACTAAATTCCAATAAATTAGAATCTATTGACCCTTTTATTTGTTCAAGTTGTTTTAAATCTAAAGAATAATCAATATTCTTATTTAAGTATTCAATTGTCTTTGATTTATCTAGTGATAATGTATCAATTAAATTATTAACCTGACTAATATAGTCAATAAGATCGCATAAATATTTAAAATCAGTTTTCTTTCCGAAGAATAATCTTGCAAAGTTAGTCTCAAGAATTGCCTCATTAAGAGTTTCTTCTTCTCTTCTTTTAATTAATTTATTAAGCCTTTCTAGATCAGTTACTAATTCTTCATAAGAGATCTTAGAAGACTTAATTAAAAGATCTTCATACTTCTTTATAAATTTATTATATCCAATCAATCTTTTTAAAGAATTAGAATATTTCTCTTTTAAAATATTAACATCCTCATTAGGATCTATATCCATAAATTCAGGCTTATATTTATTTGAAAAATAATTTATTTCTTTATCTAAATACTTATAATATTTACTTAAGGATACAGTCTTCTCTTTTAGTGAATCAATATTTTTAATATTAAAATCTCTTACACTTAGGTTATTAAATTTATTTGATAAACTTAATAGTTTTAAATAGTTATCTATATCATTCAGCTTTTCCGGCTTAAATAAATAAGTAGATAATTTATTAATATATGAGATTAATTTATTTAAGTTATTATTTAAATTAAATGATATTTGATATAATTTTTCTTGATTTTGTTTAGTAATTCTTGTCTCTGTAAAACCTTTAAAAGGAGATTCAAAAATACTAGTATCAAGACTTGATAATTTAGTTTCAAGTAAATCTATATTATCTAAGAATTTATTGTATTTAGCACTTGTTAACTTGTTTATATCATCAATTTCAAATTCTAAAATATCACCATCTAGTAAGATATTTTCAACCATTTCTTCTAAAGACATATCAAGTAATGATTTCTTATGTAATTCATATTCTAAATCACGGAAGAAATCTTCCTCACTTAATGCTTTTTCAATAACATTTTGTCCACTTTCAGATAATTTAATAGTACCATCCTTAATAAGTTCAATATTTGAATAAATAGACTTAACTACTTCTTGTTTACTTGATTTTGTATTGTATAAGCAAAGTGCAAGATTATCTAAGTTAACTTTAGCTAGATTTGTTCTAACTACTTCCAAAGCTTCAGATTTTTCACATACAAATAAGATTTTCTTTTTGTTTAATGCAAGAGAAGCAATCATATTGGTGATTGTTTGACTCTTACCTGTACCAGGAGGTCCTTGAAGAACAAATGATTTACCATTTAAAGCTAGATCAATTGCCTTCTCTTGGCTTGAATCACTTGATAATACTAAAGCTTTTTCAAAATTATTATCTAGTTTTTCTAAGTTAATATCTAAATTATTATCAAGTTTTAAGAAAGCTTTAATTATATCATTATTTAATAATTTCTCTTCGTTTTCTTCTATATCCTTATACATCATAATTTTAGAAAATGAGAAGATACCAAGTGCAATTCTCTCTTCAAACTTAAATCCTATAGAGTTAATTAAACTCTTCATTCTAATAATATATTTTTCAAATTCTTCTGCTTCGAATCTTTTAATATCAATCTTATATTCAGCTTTTAAGAAATAACTTAAGTTTTCATTAATTAAATAATCATCATCTTCTGCAACAACATAATATTTATCATTTAATTTCTTATTATATATCTTAACAGGTACTAAACATAAAGGTGCTTCATAAAATTCTTTCTTATCTTTATAAGTAACAATACCAAAAGCCATATGTAAAGCTTTTTGTCCTGTTTCTTCTAATATTAGTTTATCTTTATGCTCAAGTAAAGATAAAACAGAACGAGTTTTAGAATAGATAGTTTCAGAAAATAGATAATTTATATTTTTCTTTCTTTCAAAACGTTTCTTTATTTCTTCTATTTCGTCTCTTTCATATCTAACTTTCTTAACAGTCATTACTCCTAAAGCATCAGTTACTGTATTAGCTACATCATATTCATCAACTACATCATCAAAATCAGATATATTTACGCTTTCCTCAAGGTTTGTAAATAATTTTGCAACCTCATAAGGCTTAAATGAGGTAAATTCATCAAAGAAGGAATTAAAATCATCTTGAAAAAATTCAAGATTACTTGAAACTCTATGAGCGTAATTCATTAATTGATTACGCTTACCTAAATCAAGTAATCTTTTCTTTAATACGTTTAACTCTCTATTACTCATGAGTCACACTCTCAAAACGGGCATTAATTAAGCTTGATAAATCGCAAGGATTTAGTTTCACTTGAGTGCCTCTCTTACCACCAGAAATTATTATATATTCTTTATCCTTAGCTTTCGAAGATATAATAGTAGGATATAACTTCTTCATTCCAATAGGTGAAGTACCACCTCTTAAATAGCCCCCAGTAACTTTCTCGATATCTGCAACATGAATCATTTCCATACTCTTCTCGTTAAATGCTTTAGCACACTTTTTCAAATCTAGTTCATCACAAATATTTATTACAAATACATAATATTTTTTAGAATTAGAAACACATACTAGCGTTTTATAAACGTCATCATAATTTTCACCGATAGAATCAGCTACGTGGCGTCCATCTAAATTATTTAAATCAACTGGATAATAATAACTAGTATACTCAATCTTTTTTTGATCTAGTATACGCATAACATTAGTTTTCTCTTGTTTTTGCATTTTTAAGTACCTCTATTTCATCATTAGTTAGTAATCTATATTCACCTAGTTTTAAGTTTGCGTCTAACTTGATACCACCAAACTCAACACGACGCAAATAATCAACATGCATATTTAAAGCTTCAAACATCTTTTTGACTTGATGGAACTTTCCTTCATGTATTGTTATATAAGCCTCAGTCTCTGATATTTGTTCTAATATTCCAGGTTGCGTTATAAAGTCATCTATTTGAATACCCTTTAATACTTTATCAATATATTCTTCTTTAAATTCACCACTGAATCTAACATAATATTTCTTATCTACATGTTTATTTGGAGATAGCACATTATGTGCAAGTATTCCGTCATTAGATATAATTAGTAATCCTTCGGTATCAATATCAAGTCTACCTACTGGGAACACTCCCATCTTTTGATATTCAGGCATTAAATCTAGTACTGTTTCAAGTCTTGGGTCATATGTAGCACTAATTACACCATCTGGTTTATTAAGCATAATATAGACATATTTTTCATACATAATTGTTTCATTAAATACTTCTATTACATCATTTTCTGGATCTATTTTCATATCGGAGTTCTTTACCATTTCTCCATTTACAAAAACCTCTCCGTCCTTAACAAGCTTCTTTACTTCTTTTCTTGTTCCATAATTTAAATGTGATAATATTTTATCTAATCTTTCCATAAAAAGTCCCCCTCATTAAGAAATTTTAATTTATATATATTATATCAAAAATAGCAATTTAAAGTAGGTCTATTTTAAAGAATATTTCTTCTAATATTTTTAAAAAGAGATGATGTAAATACACCACCTCTTATATCTAATTTACTTTTTAATTATTTCAATTTTAGTTTCATGTTTTAAAGTTTTAGGATTGTATGAAATACCAACAATCATTACTTCTTTAAAATTTGCAAATATATCATAATATTCTTTACTCTTTATTTGTTCTAAAGCATCTAAAGCACTAGTATTCTCCTGTGCCTTTAGCTCTACAATAAATGGTATGTGGTTATTATCTTTAGGGTAAAATAAAATGTCAGATCTACCTAGTGTATTATTGGCCTCTTTTTGCCAATTATAATAATTCTTAGTTGCATAATAAGATATAAGAGTAACAGCTCCTAAAATATCTTCTTTATTTTTATTTAAAATGCTTGCAAATTCCTTGTGATTCTTATCAAAGACCTTATTAACATACTCACAATTTCTTTTTAAAGTCTCCTCATATGTTTTAATAGATTCAGACATTGGATTATATATTTCGTTCCAGTTTAATTCTTGAATGCCATTTTCAAATTGAAGTCTTATCTCATAGTTTGGTATATAACATGACTTAAGCTTTTCATCATATGCAAGATATCCCAAGTGAATTAATACAGTTAATGCCGAATCAGTAGAAGTAATTTTAGTCATATCATTATCAAACTTAGAAACATTAACCGGAATTTTTTCACCCAATAACATTCTTGTAATAGAGTCTTTTAATACACCTTTATCATAATTCATATACATTGTAACTGATTCTAAAGCAGAAGTTTTTGTCCAATAATTTAGGCAATCACCAGATGATACAGCTTCTACAACACTCTTTGGATTATATAATTCAGTTCCATTAAGATTATATCCATCATACCAAGATTTGATTTCATCAAAATTTCTATCGTATTTTTTACACAAGCTTTTAACTTCTTCTGTTGTAAAACCAAAGTAAGATTCTAAACCACGAGAATAAAGCATATCATATTCTTTAAACATATTTAATGTAGATTCAGTATTATAACGCCTTATCGGTAGAATTCCTGTCATATAAACTAAATCTATGCAGTTTGAAACTGAATAGGATTTAAATAAATTTCTTAAGAATTCAGTATATTCTTTACATAAAGAAGAATTCTCTTTTTCCTCTCTATAAATGACATCCCATTCATCTATTAAAAAGATAAATCTTTCGTTCAATTTTGAATTTATTTCTTTGAAGGAATTAGACAAAAATGTTCCATCATCTAATTTGTAATTCAAATTCAACTGACTATATGCTTCTTTTAAATCGCAATATATGAATTCTTTTAATTTTTTTACAAACATATTTTTATCGTTTAAACTAGTATATAGTTCTGCCATGTCAATTAAAAATACATTATGTTTATTTAAATATTTACTATAGTTTTCATCTTTTTCAATTTTTAATCCCGAAAATATTTTTTTAGAATCACAACCTTTTGAATAGTAAGCATTTAGCATTGATAATATCATTGTCTTACCAAATCTTCGTGGACGTGTAACACACATAAATCTATCATTTGTTTTTAATAGGGAGTTTGTCTTTTTTATAATCATTGATTTGTCAACAAAAATTTCCGAATTTAATGAACATTCGAAAGCAAAATTTCCTTGATTTAAATATAAAGACATATTATCACCTACAATCTACATACTAATTATATCATACAATTATAACTATTGTCTATTTGATAAAATTTTCAAATCAACAAA
>CAVGEZ010000019.1:0-33149 GCA_963628445.1 uncultured Eubacteriales bacterium | reverse complement strand
AAATAATGTAAATACACTAAAAAAGTAAATTATAAAAGTTGAAAATGTGATATAATATTTGTATTGACGGAGTGATTTAAATTATGATTTATATTGTAGGAGATTCGACAGTCGCAAGTTTTAATGAAGTATATTATTATCATCGTTATGGATGGGGTACTATGCTTTATAATTATTTTAAAGATGATGTTAAATTTATTAATTTAGCTATGTCTGGAAGAAGTTCTTTAAGTTATACTAAAGAAAATAATTATAATATTTTTAAGGATAATATTAAAAGTGGAGACTATGTAATTATTGGTTTTGGTCATAATGATGAAAAAGATGATGATCCAAAGCGTTATACTGATCCTAAAGGTGATATTAATACAAAAGGTTCTTTTAAAAATTCATTATATTATAATTATATTAAAGTAGCAGAAGACAAGGGAGCAGAGGCTATTATTTGTACACCTATCGCTCGTTTAGATGATAGAAATATATATGATGGTAAGTTCGTACATATTACAAATAATGGTGACTATCGTGCATCTATTGTAGAACTTGCAAAAGAAGTTAATATACCTTGTGTAGATTTAACTACTTATAGTAAGGAATTAAATATTAAAGAAGGTTATGAATTGTCTTGTTTAAGACATGCAATAACTAAGGGTATGATTAAGGATAATAAATTAGTTCCTGATTTAGGTACAGTTGATGCTACACACATTAATATTTACGGAGCTAAAGTTTACTCTTATTATATTGCGAGAACTTTAAAAGAATCTAACTCAAGTATTAAAAATATTATTAAAGATAATTTAGTAGAACCAACTAAAGATACGGACCTTGTAATGGATAAGGATTATGTTTATGTACCTTATAAGACACCTGATTTTGCGTCTTATAAAGCACCAAAGTGGTTTGAATGTGATGATGAATTTAAAGGTACTGCCTTCGGTGACACAGGTCGTGGTACATTTGATGATCCTAATGGATATTTTGCTTATAGAGAGGCTGATAAGTTCTATGTAGGACAAATTCTTAAAAATAATGATAAATATACTGCCTTAGGTAAGATAAGTCTTAATTCAGAAGGTTATGCCCTTGCAGCTAAAAAGATAAGTGTTACTCGTAATTTCCACGCTAGTGTAAAAGCTAAGGTTATTGATTGTTCAAAAGAATTTGAACAAGGATTTGGTTTGTCTTTAAGAGATGATTTTTATTTAGGACTTAAGATTACTGATAAAACTATTAAGTCAAATTATGTAGCTGCAAGTTTACTTATGAGTCAATCTCATTTAATATCTAATCATTCAAGAGAAAATGGAGTACTTGTTTATTCAAATAATAATTTAGAAGATAATTATCAAATTGGAGACACTGTAACATTTAGTATTAAGCGTTTAGGTCAAGTTGTAACAGTTAAGACTTGCTTTAAAGATAAGACTTATGAAACAACTTACACTGATTTTGACTTTGTAAAAGTAGATAAGGATTATTTCTATTTAAATTTATTTGCAGCTAAATCAATTAAAATTGAATTTAGTGATTTCACTTTTGTTGATGATGGTATTTCACAAGGAGCATAAAAAATGGAAGAACGTAAAGTACAATTTAGATGCCTTAAACAAGATTTTTCAGGTAAAGGTATTGTAAATTATAAAAATAAGAACTATAAGTTTCCTAATTTAGTAGTAAATGAGGAAGCTATGTTCAAAGTAGAAAAATTTAATCAAAAAGAACCTTTAAAGCTAGATAAGATTGTTAAATACTCTGATTCAAGATGCAATGTTAATTGTAAGAATTTTGGCACTTGTCCTATTTGTACATATTCTCATTTAGATTATTCTAAGGAAGTAGAATTAAAAGAAGCTTATGTTAAGGATTTATTTGCAAAAATAAGAGATTTTAAATTTTATCCTTTAGTTAAGGCTAAAGATTTAGAACATTATCAAAACAAAGCTAATTTATTTGCAACTAAGTCTAAAGCTTCTAAGTTTTCTACAGGATTCTTTTCAAAGGAAACAAATTCAATTTATACATTAACAGAATGTGAATTACAAAATGAAGCATTTAATAAATTAACTATCTTAATTAATAGAATATTTTCTGGTATTGAACCATATGATTCTAAAAGTAAAAAGGGTGTTATAAAGTCTGTATTATTAAGATATACATCTAAAGAAACAATGGTTATTATCAATACTAATGGTGTTGATTTACCTAGAAAAGAAGTACTTGTTAAAGAATTAATTAATGCAAAACTTAATGTTACTAATGTAATTCAAAACTATTCGGAAAAATCTGGTAGTAAGTTTGTTGATAAAACAAGAATATTATATGGTCAAGGTTTTATTTTTGAAGAATATGATAATATTAGATATCGTATTTCATCTAAATCTTTCTATGATACTAACACTAAAATGACTTTTGAATTATATAATCGTGCTATCTCATTAGCAGGTATTAATAATTCTAGTGTATCAGCTACATTGTTTAGTCAAGTTGGTTTACTTCCTATACTTGTATCTAAAACTTCTAGTAAGGTATATGCACAAGATTCAAATAAATCTAATTATCAAGATTTAGAAAATAATTTAAAAATAAATAAAGTTAAGAATGTTGAAACTATATCTTTAGATGCATCTAAAACTTTAAAAGAATTAAAATATAAGAAGATAAATATTGATAATTTATTTGTAGAACCATCTGATTTAGGTTTATCTGATGAATTTATTGAAGATTTGATTAAATTAAATCCTAAGAAATTAATTTATATAGGACATGATGCAAAAACTAGTGAACATGACACTTATAATTTAGGATTAAAAGGTTATTCATTAAAGAAATTACAAATTGTTGATACTAATCCTCGTACTTTTGAAATATCAAGTGTTTTAGTATTTGAATCTAGAATTAATAGTAAAGAAATAGCTCAAACTAAAAAACAAACTAAACCAACAAGAAAAAATGTAAGAAAGTAATATGTGGTTTTTAATAATATTTTTAGCTATTGTAATAATATTTGCAATTTGTAATACTATATATTGTTGTAAACATCATAAAAGTAAAGATGATTTAGATGATGTTGATTTAGATATTATAAGAAGAAGTATGGATAAAGATTCAGGACTTGATGATGATAATTAAAAAATGGAGTTTTTTAAACTCCATTTTATTTTACCCTTAAAACTATACATTTTAAGTAAAGTTGTTCGTCTCCTGAAATTAAAGCTGGATGATCGATTGATTGAACTCTAAAATCAATGAATTGAACATCTCTTTTAGAATCAATACTTGCTTCTTTTATCATTTGCATAAATAAATCACTTGTCATATTTTGACTACATGAATATGTTAATAAATATCCACCTGATTTAATTAATTTTAAAGCTTGTAAATTGATTTCTTTATATCCTTTATAAGCTTTTTTTACTGTGTCTTTTGTTTTAGTAAATGCAGGAGGATCAAGAATAATACAATCGAATTGGTCTTTAAGAGATTCATCACGAAGAAGTGCAAACACATCCATACACTTTGTTTTAAGATTTGTGAAATTATTTAATTTAGCATTAAGTAATATTTCATCACAAGCACGCTCGGATATGTCGCAGGCTAAAACTTCTTTAGCACCATACTTACAAGCATTTAATGCAAATCCACCAACATTTGAGAAAGCATCTAATACAACTTTATCTTTAACATAGTATTTAACATTATCTCTATTTAATTTTTGATCTAAGAAATATCCTGTCTTTTGACCATTTTCAACATCAACATAGAATTTGATGCCGTTTTCAACCACTAAGACTCTTGGATCAAATGTTCCGTATATTGGTCCTTTAATTTGTTCAAGGCCTTCCTTAAGTCTTACAGGCATGTCGCTACGTTCATATATTCCACGAGGATTTATAAGTTTGACTAAAATATCGATAATATCTTGTTTGATCTTATCCATTCCAAGGGATAAAAATTGAACTGATAAAATATCATCATATTTATCTACGATTAAACCTGGAAGATAATCAGCTTCAGAAAATATTAATCTCATGCAGTTAGAATCATTAAATAAAGATTCTCTATGCTTTAGGGCATATTTGATACGATTGTAGAAGAAGTCTTTGTTAATAACATCTTGTTCATTTAGTGATAAAATTCTAACCATTATTTTTGAATTAGTATTTAAAAAACCATAACACAAGAACTTACGTTCAAATGTTTCAACTCTAACAACTTCACCATCTTTTATAGGACCAACGAATGAATTTATTTCATTGTTATATATCCAAGGGAAGCCTTCAAGTTTCTCTTTTTCTTCATGTTTATTTAATATAACTGTTAACATAATTATTCACCAAGGAATATTTCAATTTCTTTATAAACTAAGTCTTTAGCATCCTCATTTAAGATTTCATGTCTCATATTATCAAATTCAACATGCTTAAGATTGTCAAATCCTTGTCTATTTAAATCTTTAATAGTTTGATTATATCCTTTAGCATTTCCAATAACTGGGTCTTGTTTACCATTTAATAGAAGAATAGGCATATTTACAACATTAGTTGTTTTTTTGTTATGTAGTCCTTTTACTAAACGATATAAATCTTTATAAGCAGAACATGTGAAATATACACCACATAATTCGTCATTGTTATAGTTATCAATGTTAGTTTGGCTTACAGATACCCAGTCAGCATCAGTTTTTCTATTTTTAACAGCTCTCATATAAGAACCTAAAGTAGCTTTATCTAGAATCTTAGATTTACCATTGTTTGTTTTGAAGAAAGCAATGAATCCAGCCACACAAAGTCCTGCTTGAGTTCCTCTTTGATAATGAGGGAAACCTGATAATATTACTTTAGAATAACTTGATGAATTATTAATTAATACATTTCTTGCGATAATAGAACCCATTGAGTGGGCAAAAAGAATGATATTGTGAATATCTAAAACATTTTGAATGAAGTTAGTAATAGTGACTTGGTCAGAAACTAATAATAAATGACCGTTTTTTTTAGCAAAGAATCCTTTATTTACTGCATTCTTTCCGTGTCCTCTTAAGTCACTTGTTACAACAGAATAACCTAAATCATTCATTCTATGCGCGAATTCTTCATATCTATCTTGATGTTCCATCATCCCGTGAACTACTTGGATACATCCTTTAGGATTTTCAATATTATATACTTTAATGTATATGTTTTCGTTATCTATACCTTTTATAACTGTATAATCCATTCATTATACCTCCTTAGATAAAACTAAATAGAGGAAGAACTATTGGTTTTCTACCTGATTTTTCTTTAACTATTTTACTTAAATAATCAGTTAAGTCTTTCTCAATTTGGTTATAACTTAATTTAGAATTTGCAAGTTCTCTAACTAAATAAATTTTAGCTTCATTTACTAAATCACTTGTTAATTCTTCAGCTTCTTTCATATATACGAATCCACGAGAAACAACTTGTGGTTCAAGAGCTATACGTCTAGTCTTTTCTTCGATAGTAAATATTAAACTGAATAAACCATCATCTGATAATGATTTTCTTTCATGAATGATAGAACCATCTAAATCAGAAACGGTACCATCAATATAGATGTCTGCAGCTGGAACTTTACCTGCTTGTCTAACCTCGTGATTAGACATTTCAAGTACATCACCATTAGATAATACAAATAGATTATTTGGATCTAGTCCACATTCAATTGCAAGTTCACCTGATGTTTTTAACATTCTATATTCACCATGAATTGGCATATGATACTTAGGGTGAAGAAGAGTTTGCAATAACATTAAATCACCTTGTGCCGCATGACCTGATGTATGTGTATCAGTAATAGGTGAGTGAGTAATTACATTACAACCATTCTTAAATAATAAATTGATTGTATTATTAACTCCTACTTGATTACCTGGAATTGGGCTTGATGAGAATATTACTGTATCTCCTGGACGAAGTTTAACAAATTTATGTGTACCTTGAGCAATTTTAGATAGAGCAGCAAGAGGTTCACCTTGAGAACCAGTACAAATAATAACTAGTTCGTGGTCTTTATAATTTTTAATATCATCTACAGATATAAAAGTAGAAGGACTAGCTTTGATGTATCCGATTGATTGTGCTACTTCAATAGTCTTAATCATTGAACGTCCAAAGATGGCAATCTTTCTATTAGTTGCGACTGCAGCTTCAACGATTTGTTGAACTCTATAAATATTAGATGCAAATGTTGCAACAAGAATACGAGAGTGAATATGTTTAAATAAATCTAGAATATTTCTTCCGATTAATTTTTCACTCTTAGTATAACCTGGAACACATGCGTTAGTAGAGTCGGATAGTAATAAATCAAGTCCATCAGTTCCAAGTTTTGCAAGTTTAGCAAATTCAGTGTTTGGTCCGTTTGGTGTCATATCAAATTTGAAGTCACCAGTATGGAAAATAGTACCCTCTTTAGTTTTAACAACAATACCAAATGTATCAGGTACTGAGTGAGTCATACGGATAAATGACACTTCCATATTATCAAATTTATAAACATCGTTAGATTTGAATTCAACAATTTCAGGAACTCTTATGTCTTTATGTTCCTCTAATTTGTTTTTGATTAAAGAAATAGTAACGCCTGCAGCATAAATTTTAGGTACACTAATTTCTTTTAAGAAGAATGGTATTCCTCCAATATGGTCTTCATGACCATGAGTTATAAATAAACCTACAATTTTTTCTTGTTTATCCTTTAAATATTCAAAACTTGGTATAACATAATCAACACCAAGTAAATGTTCATCAGGGAATAAAATACCGCAGTCAATAATGACTATTTGATTATTGTATTCAATACAATACATGTTTTTACCGACTTCAAGCATTCCACCTAATGCAAAAATTCTTACACTATTATTCATTTTTTTAAAAATACTCCTTTAATACTAAAATTTGTGTAATAGAAAAAGCTATTACTTATAACATTTATTTTTTAAATCCTTTATGCGTCTAAGAAAAAGCTTAGACAAAAAT
This sequence comes from uncultured Eubacteriales bacterium, assembly GCA_963628445.1. GTDB lineage: Bacteria > Bacillota_I > Bacilli_A > Acholeplasmatales > Anaeroplasmataceae > JAEELC01. The sequence continues at coordinate 26,145 of CAVGEZ010000019.1, read as the reverse complement.
TTCAAAAAAATCTAAAATAATTATATTATAATTAATATGATATTTCAATTGTTTTGTAAACTCACTTATGATATAATCATTTAGGACTTTTTTAAGGAAAGAGGTATTTTATATGAAAGCAAGTCAAATGTTAATCGCAACAACTAAAGAAGCACCTGCTGAAGCTAAAATTGTATCTCATCAATTATTACTTCGTGCTGGTTATATGAAAAATGAAGTTGCAGGAGTTTATAACTACTTACCGCTTGGCCTTCGTGTTTTAAATAAAATTGAAAAAGTAATTAGAAGAGAAATGGATGCATCAGGAGCTAATGAAATTTTATGTTCAGCTATTCAACCAAAGGAACTTTGGGAAGAATCAGGTAGATGGGCAAAATATGGTCCTGAATTAATGAGATTTAAGGATAGACATGACCGTGAATTCTGCCTAGGACCTACTCATGAAGAAGTATTTACATCTATTGCAAGAGATTTAATTAAATCTCCTAAACAATTACCCATCAATTTATATCAAATTCAAACAAAGTATAGAGATGAATTCAGACCTCGTTTTGGATTAATGAGATCAAGAGAATTCATTATGAAAGATGCATATTCATTTGATAAAGATGAAGCAGGATTAAATGTATCTTATCAAACTATGTATGATGTATATTCAAGAATTTTTAAAGCTCTTGATATTAACTTTAAGCCAGTTTTAGCTGATACTGGTGCAATCGGTGGAAACGGAAGTCATCAATTTATGGCACTATGTGATATTGGTGAATCTGATATTGTATATTGTACAAATTGTGATTATGCAGCAGATGTTGAAAAGAGTGAGGCTGTATGTACACTAGAGGATAATAGTGAGTTAAAACCACTTGAAAAGGTTAATGTTGGTAATGCAAAAACAATTGATGAGATGTGTGCATTCTATAATCTTCCTGCAAGTACTATGGTTAAGAGTGTTGTTTATAAAGACACTGAAACTAACAAGTTATATTTAGTACTTGTAAGAGGAGATAGAGAAGTTAACGAAATTAAAGTAGTTAATGAAATAAATACAGCAGAAGCATTCCTTGCATTTGCAAATGACGAAGATATTAAGAAACTTAATACTTGTGAGGGATATATCGGACCAGTTGGACTTGAAGGTGACATTACTATCTTAGTTGATACTGAAGTATCTAAGATGAAAAATGCAATTTATGGTGCAAATGAAAAGAACATGAATTACATTAATGTTAACTTTGGTAGAGATTATACTGGTAAGGTTGTAGATTTACGTAAAGCAGTTGAGGGTGACTTATGTCCTTGTTGTGGTAAACCAATGAAGATCCAAAGAGGTATTGAAGTTGGTCAAATCTTCAAACTTCAAACTAAGTATTCAAGTGCAATGAATTGTACTTATCAAAATGAAAAGGGTCAAAATGTACCAATGGTTATGGGATGTTATGGTATTGGTGTAACTCGTACTATGACAGCTATCATTGAACAACATAATGATGAATTTGGTATTAAGTGGCCTTTAAATGTAGCACCTTATCACGCTGTAGTAATTCCTGTTATTTCAAAGGATGAAGCACAAGTAAATCTTGCAAATAAGATTTATCAAACTTTACTTGATAATAATGTAGAAACTATTATCGATGATAGAGATGCAAAACCAGGATTTAAGTTTAAGGACTGGGATTTAATGGGTATTCCTTACCAAATTATTTGTGGTAAGAACTCAAGCGAAGACCAAGTTGAATTGAAAAATAGAATTACTGGTGAAAAAGTATTAGTTTCAAGTTCTGAAGCTATCAAGACTTTGGTTGAGGCAGTAAAAAATATTAAATAAGTTAAAGGGAAAGATTTTAAAAAGTCTTTCCCTTTTAAAGATAATAAAAAACGCAAGGATTTTTCCTTGCATTAGTTATTGTTATGTAATTTAAATTTTTTAAGTATTTCTTGAGCTATAACCTCAGGTACATACTTAGTAATATCTACATTGAATGTAAGAAGCTCTTTAATTGAAGAAGAAGATACAAATTGATTTTGGGTATTTGGAAACATCAGAAGTGTTTCAATTTCTGGTGCAATATCTTTGTTAAATTGTGCAAGTTGAAATTCAGACTCATAATCGTTATAGTTTCTAAGACCTCTAATCATTACTTTAATATCGTTCTTTTTTGCAAAAGATACAGTAAGTTCATCAGTTGAAACAACTTTAACGTTTGGCATGTCTTTAACAACTTTTGAGATCATTGAAACTCTTTCTTCAACTGTAAATGTTGGTTTTTTATGAACATTTGGAGAAATTAAGACATATACTAAATCAAATATCTTACTAGCTCTTTTAATTACATCAAGATGTCCGTTTGAAAGTGGATCAAAAGATCCTGGGTATACAGCTTTAGTCATACATATTACCTCGATAAATACGCATAAATTATAGTATCAATTGTAATATTATTCAAGAGAAATTTATTAGTGATGACAAGAATGTACTGCATTAGGATTGAATTTTAAATTACCTTTTATATACTCTAAAGCTAATTCATCGCAATTTCCTGATAGACCATTTAAAATCTCTATATTTTCGTTTGTAAGTGTTAAAACTGCATGAGTTCCTAGGTTTCCACAAATAAGTGCGTCTACTTTATTTAAATGAAGTAGGGTTGCAAGAGTCTTGTGTGAATACTCACCAGATTCTAAAATAGAAGTACTTACAATTTTTCCCTCTTCAATATTGTATAGTTTAAATGTTTTAGTTTCACCATAATGTTGGAAAACCTCTTCGTTTTGAAAGCATGCTGCAAGAATCATTTATAATCACCTCTTTGCATTATATTAACATATAGTGTATAATATTACTAATGAAATGCAAAATTCATCTTGCAAATTTTATAAAGTATGTTAGAATAGAGTTACAATAATTTGTGAGAAGTTTGACCTTCTCACTTTTTATATGTTAAAGGAGGTACTTATGCTAGATTTAAAAATTGTTGAAGAATTAGTTATGCCAGTTATAAATGAAAATAACTTTTCATTATATTCAATTGAATGGGCAAATGAATTCGGTTATAAGATTTTAAGAGTTTGTGTAGATAAACAAGGTGGTATTAATTCTGATGATTTAGGTATTGTTAATGACTATCTATCAGAAAAATTAGATGCGTATGAAAAAGAATTACCTGACAATTATATGCTTGAGGTTTCATCTCCTGGCGCTGAAAAACCTTTAAGAAGTGAGAATGAGGTTTTAGAAAATGTTGGTAACAAGATTCATGTTACACTAGAGAGTGTAGAATACGAAGGAAAACTAATAAGTTTTGTTGAGGGTGTACTTGAATTATCTATAAATGTTAAGGGACGTATTAAAAAGGTACATGTTCCATATTGTGATGCAAAAGAAATAAGACTAGCCGTTTAATTTAAGGAGGAATTTTAAAAATGACTAACAAAAAATTATTTGAAAGTGTGCAAGAAATTGCAGACTTACATGGTGTATCAGTTGATGATGTATTAAAAGCTTTATCTGATTCACTTGTTGCGTGTGCTAAACACACATTACCTGAAGGAGAACAAGCTTTAATTAGTGTTGATTTCAACGTAAATAATGCTGAATTCCATATTTTTAAAGAACGTAAGGTTGTTGAAACTTTATCTGAAACTTTAGAAGAAGATCAAATGCCTGAGGTTACTTTAGAAGAAGCTAAGAAGATTAAGAAAAATATTAAAGTTGGAGATACTTTAATTGAAGAAATGAATCCAAAAGGTGAAGAATTTACTCGTACAGTAATTCGTTCAGTACTTTCTACTTTAAAGAGTAACTTAAAGAATTTAGGTAGACAAAAAGCTTATGATTATTTCAAAGAATTTGAAAATGAAATGATCGAAGGTGAAGTTGTATCTAAAGATGATAATAAGCTTGTAATTAGATTACAAATGGGTGTTACAACAATCATTCCTAAGTCTGAATTACTTCCAAATGATCATTTTGATGCTGGAGACAAGATTAACGTTTATGTTAAAGAAGTTGAAAAGACAACAAAAGATCCTAAGATTAAGGTTTCAAGAACTAATCGTAATTTAATTACTCGTTTAATGGAAGAATATATTCCTGAAGTTAAAGATGGTATTATTGAAATTAAGGGTATTGCACGTGACGCTGGTTCTAGATGTAAGATTGCAGTTTATTCAAACAATCCAAATGTAGATCCAATCGGTTCTTGTGTAGGACCAGAAGGTTCAAGAATTAGAGAAATCGTTAAGATTTTAAATAATGAACAAATCGACTTATACAAGTGGAGTGAAGATCCTGAAGAATTAGTTTCAGCTTCACTACAACCATCAAAGGTTACTAAGGTTGTTAATATTGATCCTAAGACAAAGACTTGCAGAGCTATCGTTCCAGATGATCAATTATCTTTAGCTATTGGTAAGAATGGTCAAAACGTTAGACTTGCAGTTCAATCTTGTGGTTGGAATATTGACATTAAGCCAAGTAGCCAATCTATTGAAGAATTAGGATTGATGTAAAATGAAAGAAAGAAAACCTGTTTTAAGAACATGTGTCTTAACTAAAGAGACTTTAGAAAAAAAGGATCTTATTAGAATAGTTAGATCAAAAGAAGGAATTGTTTCTGTTGATTTAACTGGCAAAGCTAATGGACGTGGTGCTTATCTTAAAAAAGATAGTGCTGTAGTTTTAAAAGCTAAAGAATGCAAAATATTAGATAAAAAATTAGAAGTAAAAGTTCCTGAAGAAATTTATACTCGCTTATTGGAGATAACAAATGAATCTAAATAATTTAGGTCTTTGTAAGGCTGCAAATGGACTTATTTGTGGTGAAGATAAAGTTGTTGAAAAAATTCAACAAAACAAATGTTATCTTGTAATACTTGCAAGTGATACAGGTAAAAATACTTTTAAGAAAATAAAGGATAAAACCTCTTTTTACAACATAAATTTAAACACTGAACACTCTAGCGCCGAACTTTCAAGCGCTATAGGTCAGACAAATGTTCATGTTATAGCCATTACGAATCGAGGTTTTGCAAAACTATTAGAAAAGTAGGTGATTTTATTGGCTAAGAAGAATAAAAAGGCTCAAGAGAGTCGTGTATCAAACATTCCTCAAAAGGAAGCTAATAAATCAAGTAAAGGAATCTTGATTTATAAAGAAGGAATGACAGTTAAGGAAGTTGCGGACGGATTAAGTCAATCTGTTGGTAACGTTATTAAAAAGTTAATGATGTTAGGTGTCATGGCTAATCAAAATCAAACAATCGACAGAGAAACTGTTGAATTAATTGCTGCTGATTTTGGTGCTACTATTAAAGATGAAGTAGTAACAGATGCAACAAGATTTGATGAATTTACTATTGAAGATGATGCTGCATTACTAGAATCTAGACCTCCAGTTGTAACAATCATGGGTCACGTTGACCACGGTAAAACAACATTACTTGACTATATTAGAAATGCTCGTGTAGCTCAAGGTGAAGCTGGTGGTATCACTCAACATATCGGTGCTTATCAATATAAGCATGGTGATAATTTAATCACATTTATTGATACTCCAGGTCATGCTGCATTCACAGAAATGCGTGCACGTGGTGCTCAAGTTACTGACATTGTTGTACTTGTAGTAGCTGCAGATGATGGTGTAATGCCACAAACTGAGGAAGCTATTGCGCATGCTCAAGCTGCAAAGTGTCCTATCATTGTTGCAGTAAACAAATGCGATAAGCCAAGTGCTAATCCAAGTCATGTTATGGAACAATTAACTAAGTATAACTTAGTGCCAGAAGAATGGGGTGGAAATATTCCATTCATTATGATTTCAGCTTTAAAAGGTACAGGTGTCGATACTTTACTTGACACAATTATGTTACAAGCTGAAATGCTAGAACTAAAAGCTAACCCTAAGCGTTTAGCTGTTGGTACAGTACTTGAAGCTCAACTTGATAGAGCTTTAGGACCTTGTGCTACATTCCTAGTACAAAATGGTTCATTAAAAGTTGGAGACTACATTGTAGTAGGAGATACTTATGGTAAAATCCGTACAATGGAAGATGACAGACATATTAAATACACTGAGGCTTTACCAAGCCAAGCTGTATCTGTAACTGGATTAGATGAAGTTCCATTTGCAGGAGACAAGTTCATGGCTTTATCTGATGAAAGACAAGCAAGAGAAATTGCTGAAGAAAGAACATTTAGAACTAAAGAAAAAGATCTTGCTTCAAGAAGTGTTTCTTTACAAGATTTATTTGCTCAAGCAGGACAAGATGATAATAAGGAATTAAACCTAATTGTTAAGGCTGATTTACAAGGTTCAGCTGAAGCTTTAAAACAATCTATTGAAAAGATTAAAGTTGAAAATGTTAAGGTTAATGTAATTCGTTGTTCTGTAGGTGCAATCACTGATACAGATATTACACTTGCTGAAGCTAGTGAAGCTATCGTAATCGGTTTCAATGTACGTCCTACAGCTGATGTAAGATCTACAGCTGAAACAAGACAAGTAGAAATTAGATTATATTCTATTATCTATAAGTTACTTGAAGATATCGAAGCTGCATTAAAGGGTATGCTTGAACCTGAATACGAAGAAGTTATTACAGGACATGCTGAAGTTAGACAAACTTATAAGATTTCTAAGATTGGTACTGTAGCAGGATGTTATGTAACTGATGGTGTAATTAATTCTAATTCATTAGTTCATATCGTTCGTGACGGTATCGTTGTTTACGAAGGTAAGATGGCATCTCTTCGTAGATTCAAAGATGATGTTAAAGAAGTTAAGAGCGGATTTGAATGTGGTATTACTATTGAAAAGTTCAATGACATTAAAGAAGGAGATGTCTTTGAAGCTTCAGTAATGAAAGAAATCAAGAGGCTATAATAATGGGATTAACATTAAAAAGATTAGAATCTAACGCATTAAGAGAATTATCTATTATCCTTCAAAGAGATACTCGTAATGAAATTCTTCATACAGTTACTATTACTGAAGTTAGAATTACTCGTGATTTATCATATGCAACAGTATATTATACTTGCTTAAATGATGACGAGAAGGCTAAAACAGCTGCTGAACTTGAAGAATCTAAGGGTTATTTAAGAAAGTCACTTGCTCAAAAATTAACTTGCAGAAAAATGCCTGAGTTAATTTTTAAGTATGATGAAGCTCTAGCTTATGGTAATCATATTAATGAGGTATTATCTAAATTAAATATTCCTCATGATGATGAAGAAACTAATGAATAATTATTTTAAAAACTAAGGATTTACGCCTTAGTTTTTTTAATGTGTATTTTTATATTAATTTAGTATATAATATGTCTATAAGTAGAAAAAGGAGTGATTATATGGATAAAAAACTTAGATGGTATGAAACAGAACCTGTTATAATATTTTTAACTATAATACTTACACTTCCAACTTTTGTTATACTTGTTATTGGACATATATTTTTAATATTTTATATGCCAATAGAAAAAATAATATATAAGAAATCTCCATATTATTTAACATATTTTGATGCATATACACCTCTTGCAACTCATAAATACGATTTTAAGGTTAGAAATGAACTTGCAAAACTTAATACATTAGCTAGAAGTAGTGCAAGTGAAAATAAATATAAACTTATTAAAGGTAATAATTTTATAAGAATTGAAAAAATATATGAAGTTAAATATAAAGATAATGAATTTTATGTAAGATATAATTTTATATCAAACTTTATTAAATTATCTGACTATTATGATGAAATTAAAAAATCTTGCAAAATGGAAAGTAAATATGATTGTTATCTAATACTTTCTGCAATGGTTATAAATAAAGAATATATTAATACTAATAGTGATAAGGTTTATTTTGTTAATGAAGAATCAAAATATAAAACAATTAAATCAATATTAGATTCAATAGAAGAGGAGTAATCCTCTTTTTTTCGCGTTAAAAAAACAAGTATTTCTACTTGTTTAATTCATCTATTTTAGTTGTGTTGTTATGTGCGATTGCAACCCATTTTACATCTTTCTTAAATAAAGCTATATAATAAATTGGTAAATATGTAATCATATATAGTGGGAATATAATTGCAGATATTAACTTAAATAAGAAAGAACCTTTTAGTGTTTTACCATATTTAATTAATGGTAATGCACCATTTAGAATACCAATAAATATAGTTCCTAATAAGAATATAGATCCTATAAGAAGAGTTACATGAGTGTAGTAATATACTGTTTCAATTTTACATAAGAATAAGATTAAGTGAATTAAGTGATATAAAATCATCCACGTTGTACCAACTATAATCATAGGAGAAATATGTACATTCATTTCATAAGAAGAAATACGCTCTCTAAGTTTTAATTTGAAATTAAATGAATTCTTAATTAAATCTTTAGAATATTTACTTCCACATTGATAAGTACCTTTAATCCATCTTAAATGTTGTGTATTTGCATCTTTAAACTTAATTGGTTGTTCATCATAGAATACTGCATCCTCTGAATATCCAATTTTGATATTTTCTTTAGCACAGTAACTTGAAAAATCAATATCTTCTATAATAGATGTAAAAGGCCAACCATTAAGTTGTTCTAATATATCTCTTGATACATAGAAGCCTGTACCTGCTACATAAGTAGATAGACCAAGTCTAGCACGAGAATGATGTGTTATTACATTTTCTCTTAAAAACATTAAACCAGAACAAGCTGAAACAAGTGAATCATTATAATTTTTTGTTGATCTAAAACTTGTTGCAACTAATACATTAGAATCAAATAATTTATTCATTTCTTTAGTATAATTTTTTGATACTAAATTATCTGCGTCAAATATAAAGAAAGCTTCTATATCTTGATATTCTTTATTATTTAATATTTCTTTAATAATATAATCAAGTGCATAACATTTACCCTTGTGAACATTATCAAAGTGTTCAATTACTATTGCGTTTGCTTCTCTTGCAATTTGTGCTGTAGAGTCAGTACAATTATCCGCACAAACGAACACATTCATTAACTCTTTAGGATAATCTTGTGAATAAATAGATTCTATTAAATTTCGAATAACTTTTTCTTCATTTCTTGCACAAATTATATATCCATATTTATGGTTCTTTTTTGAATCTTTATAAGTTTTCTTCTTAGTAAATAATGCAACTATCATATGTACTCCCTGAAAGAAGAAGATACACATAAGTATTATTGATATAACTATATTAGTTATTTCTAATACAGTTACTATAATTGAATTATCAAACATACAATAACCTCTTTTTTATTTATGAATTTATTATATATTATTTGGAATAATTTATAAAGTATAAAGAAATTTATAATAATTTTTGTAATTTTTAATCAAATGTATTAAAATATAGGTGTGGAGGAAAGTTTTTATGAAGAAGATATTTAAATATTTAAATTTATTATTTGTAAGTTTACTAGGTATTTTTGCTCTTGTAAGCTGTGGTGATGATGGTAAGAATGATTCTAATCTTCCTAAGTTATCTGATGAAGAAATTCAAAAGAACTTTGATGAAGAAATCAGCAAGACTAGAACTAAGGATGAAATCAATTCTGAAATTGGTGAAGCTTTAAAGGGTTTTGATTCTAGTGAATTATTAGCTCAAATTGATAAGATCAATGTTTTAAATACTAAAGGTACTATTACAGCATACGGAACAGAAGATGGTACATCAAGTGGCACTGAAATTTCAGAAGAAATTGGTAGTCTTTATGTATGGCAAAATAATAAAGTAATTTATTTTGGTACAAGTGAAGATGATTTACGTTCACTAGATCTAAATGAACTTAAGGCAATTTTGGGTTCAACTTCATCTACAACAACAGAAGGAGAAAATGTTGATTATGTAGGTACAATCTTAAGTTATATTTCAACAGATGTTAATTTTGAAACTATTTCTGCTTTATTAACATTTGATGGTAGTGATTTTACTTATAGTGATGGTTACTTCACTTTAAAAGAAGAAGCAATCATTAATAAGATTGGTGGAGAAACTCTAGGACAAACAGTATATAAGAGTTATGTAAATACTCTTACTATAAAACTAGGATATGATGGATATCATTTCACTGGATTAGTTGTTGAATTTATTCCTGGTGCTGCTTTAGCTGAAAAAGTAGATGTATCTAATACTCATGTAAAGCTAAATGTAAAATTAAACTATAATGAATACGATTTAACTAGTGTATCAGTTGATGCTGATGTATCTGTTGTAGGTACTAATCAAGAAGTTGTTAAATTTAAAGGAAGCATTAGTGTAAGCGAATCTAGCCTAGGCATTAATGGAAACTTTGAAATTGCAGAAGAACATATTGGTAAATATTCTGGTAGTATCAAGTTAGAAGCTACACTTAATAGTTTATCTTTAGAAGCAAGTGTTGAAGGATATGCTTCAGTTCGTGATGTAGATTCAGAAACTGGTGTTGTAACTTATTCTTATGGTACAGACAAGTACAGTGCTTCAGTAAATGTTAACATTACTGAAACAAGTATTTCAGCTTTAGTTAAACTTAATGATAAGAAGGCTGTTGAAGTTAGTGGTACTGTTTCTAATTTAGCAATTACAAGTTTAACTGCTACTATATATCCAGAGACTATTAATGCAAGTAGTGATGCAACTAAGATTGTTGTTGTAGTTACTACTGATAACGTTACTATCCCTGCTGAATATGTTGCCGGACAAGCAAACGCAAGAAATATTCTAAACTTTGCTAGCTAATGAGTAATAAATTTAAGAGGACTTAGGTCCTCTTTTTTTCTATGAAAAAATTGTGAAAATTAACATTTCTTTATAGATTGAATTTAATATTAATGTTAAAATTGAATCATAAATAAAGTGAGGTATAGGCTTATGGAAGAAAATTTTGATTTAGAAGATGAAAAGCTTGATAATAATTTTGTCTTAAAAGATGATTTTGTTTTCAAAAGAAAGAAAAAAGTAATAACTGAAGATAAGAAGAAGATTTTAGAAGATGTAAAAAAAGTAATTGATGAAGCAAATAAAGTTGATTTAAAGGAAGTTAATGTATTTGATAAGAATACTATTAGTACTAAAGAAAGAAAAAGCATTAGTATTAATGATAATATTATTAATGGTAATATAAATAATAATTTTTCTAATAACAATTTTATAATTGATATTGATAATGTAGAAGATAATATCGAGCAAAATTTAGGCGAAAAATATATTAATGAAGAAAATAATATTATTAATGAACTAGATGAAGATAACAATATTAATACTAATCAAAAGCAAAATAATGATTTTAAATCAAATATAACTATTAGCGATAATGATCCTATATATGATGGGCTTATTAGTAAACTATCTACAGAACCTATTCAAAAATTTGATTATGATAACTCTAATTTAAAATATGCAGATAAGGTAAAAACTGCTAAAGATATGGCTTATCAAAATATATCTAGATTATATGAAGTTTATAAGAAAGTAGTTGAAGTAACTTCTAGCAAAGGAAAAGACTACGAAAATACTGATGATGCCGGAATCGGTTTTACAATTGACGGTAGAGAAATACTTAACATGTCTTATGTGATAGCTTTAGAAAATAAAAACTTAAGTGAAAAAGATTATGCTAGACTAATCTTAAGTATGTTTGAAGCTTTCAGACATGATTATAGTACTCCAGCCTTTAATGAAAAACTTAAAGAATTTATAACTGATAATGTAAAACAAAGATTAAAAGAATATGCTGATACATTAGATGAGAAGGAGTCTGAAGCTGTTAAAAATATAAAAGATATTGCAATAAAGGCTTCTGAAGGTATTATTGATAGTGGCACAGAAACTGAGTTATATGATATTTTAAGTAATAATTTAAAACTTAAAGTACCAACAAAGAATGATATAGATAAAGATAAAAACTTACCTGATTTCCTAAAGAAAACACTTCCTACTATTAATAAATATTTTGAATTCGAAAATGATACAATTAAAAATTATAATTTTATGGATTCTACTAGTGTAGAAGATGAACAAAAAATGTTAACATTTGCTTTACAAGAACAAGCATTTGCTATAAAACATAATGAATTTAATGAATATCTAACTAGTGAAGAAAAAACTGTAGAATATTATCAAGAAAAAGATAATCAATCATATGTTAAACAAGAAACTCAAAATAAAATTTTCAATGAATTTAAGGGTTATAATATAAGAGGACTATCTAAAGAAACTATCGGTGTGGAAGAAGGAATGTTAGGAGACCCTTTAAGAGATAAGTTTAATAGCGAAAAGAGTTCTATTCCAGAATATTTTGCAAATAAAGAAATTATTAAATTACCTGTTGATGATCAAATTTATAAATTTGCAAATCAAATCAAAAAAATAGATAAATTAAATGACAAAGATAAATTAGAACTTTTCAATTATCTAGATGCTTCAGCGCTATTATTTGCAGAAACTAATTTAACTAATACTAATGGATTTAAAACTGCAAGAAGATATGATTTAAATTGGGACGATTTAATTTTTATAGACGGCCAGTCTCTAAGAGAACTATCTAAAGGACAAAGAACCGTACTTAAAGACCCAAACAAAAAAGGTAGTAATAAGACAACAGGTTTTTCATCTGAATCGTTAGCACTTAAATATTTATTTGATGCGCTTATTAATAAGAATCAAAATGTATCAATCGCAAAATTACATTCAAGTGATGATGAATTAAGTGTTGAAGTTAGACCTCTATACTTTGAATTTAATCAAAAAGAATATGAGAAAGCTAATAAATTAAGTTGGTTTTCTTCTAAAGTCTTAGGTAATACTATAGTAGATAAAAATAAAGAACAAGAATCTTTATGGGACGCTAGATGTCTTACTTTCCAAGATGAAAAAGCATTCATCAGCAACAAATTAATTAAAAAAGTAATGGAAAAAGAACCTGAAATAGTTCAAATTAGTGGTAGAACTATTAATAATGAAGTTAAAATATATCAAATGCAAAAATTAGCTGAACAAAACTTAAGTCAAAAAGAAATTGATAAAATTCTATCTTCTCACGGCACAATTAAGAGAGAAACAGTTGATTTAACATTAAATAAGCAAGAAAGTCTTGATGATTCAAAATTATTTGATATCAAAGAGCCTGAAATTAATAATGATAATATTATTAATAATAACAACATTATAGATAACAAAGAACCTTTAGATATTAACACAAATTCTAATCAATTAGAAGAAAAGAAAATTGATAATCAAGTTAAAGAAGAAAGAGTTCTTGATGAAAAAGCTAAAGCTTTATTAGAAGAAGAAAAGAAATTACAAGAACAAAAGGCTAAACAAGCTGAAGATGCGAGAAAACTTCAAGAAAGTTTAAGAAACAAGATTAATAATTCATATCGTCAAGCTCAAAACGGCTTGAATCAAGATAATTATTTACATCTTATAGATTTAAAAGTAAATGATCCTTTATATAAAGAAGAAGATATTTATTCAAATGATTGTAAATATAGTTTAAATAAACTTTTATCAGGAATTACTATTGATCTAAACTCTGAAATCCAAGAATTTAGAGACTTTAATGATAATAATTCTTTAATGAATAATGAATGTGCAATACTTAAAAATGATAATGCTTATGATCTTGCATTAAAGAACGTTGATAAATTAAGTACTATATTTAGATATATTCATAGTAGATTAAAGGAAATTGATGAACCTAGATTTTCTAATCTTGTAACAAATAATGGTATAATGTCAGGTTTAGATGGAAGAGACATACATACTATGTCTTACATATATGCTATAGAAAATCCAAATATAACAGTTAGGCAATATGCTGAAGTAGTTACAAGTTTATTCATGGTTTATACTCATGACTATAGACATGATAAAAATATATCTCAATCATATTATGATGATTTAATGAAAAATGTAACTGATGAGGTAAAGGAAAAAGCAGTCGAATTAAAAGAAAAATTTGAAAAAGAATTGAGTGAGACTCCTGCGGCTCAACAACATTATTATATGTCAAAAATTGCATCAACTGAAAAATTTATTCAAGGTAAGTACAAGGTTGATGATAGTAGTTGTGTTAGTTTTGTTTTAAGAGAACTAGGTATACCTTATAAACCAATTAAAAGTTATATTATGGATAAAAAGGCTGACTTTTTAGAACGTGTAAGACCTAGTGCTGAAATGCTTCAAGATTATTGCAAAACTATTTCTAGAAACTTAGATAATTTAGATACTAATACTACTATGGATGCAGAAAGAGTTATAGTTCATTATTTGCAAGGTCAAGCTGTTAATACTAAATACAGAGAATTTTATGAAGAATTAAAGACTGATCGTACTTTAAAAGAATTTAAAGATGATGATAAGATTAAATATCAAGAAGGATTACTAGAATCTAGAATTGTTAATGATATGAGAGCTCGTAAGCTTAACACTAGTGATTTAGCTACAGTTACAATTGGTGGTGAGTCAGGAGTACAAAATTCTGAAACTACTAGACTTTATAATATGAAAAATGTAGTAGCTGATGCGGTTGGTAAAATGGAAGGTAATACACTAAATTTACCACTTGATGAAGGAATTTATAAAGCTGCTGAATTAATTAATAAAGCAGATAATAAAGATATCAGTCAAGAGGACCTTGAAAAGTTACAAAATTATATTAGTAATTTCTCATTTAATTATTCAGGTCTTCTATGTCCTAATACTAATGAATATGCAACTGCTCACAAGTTTGGACTTGATGAAACTAATCTTATTTATTTAGATGGTAAACCACTAAAGAGTTATACATTACCTAGTAAAGAATTAACTCAATTAGAACATAAAACAGGTCTTAAATTCACACCTAGTACTTATAGATCTTATTTAATGATTAAAACTATTTGTAAGTATCCTAAGAAGATTAATTATGTTAGATTACATTCTACTAATACTAAATTACAATACGAAATCATTAAAGTTAAACCTCAAGTAGATCAAAAGGCATATCTTGCAAGTAATCCTCAAGCTAGAGGTATTAAAGAACGTTGGCGTCGTTTATTTGGTAAGAGAAATGTTGAACAAATAAATCAAGATGTTTGGAAGATGACTAAAGAAGAGTCTAAAGCTTTAAATGATCAGATTGCATCTAATATATTTAAAGAACTTGTAACTAAGAGACCAAACTTAAAACAAGTTTATAATACTAATACTATTAGTAGTGACGTTTTAAATTACCAAAAACAAATGCTTGTAAAAGAAGCTCACCTATCTAGTGAAAAGGCTGAAGAATTTATAAATCAACATGAAAATAGAGAAATCATGGATGATGCTGATGTAAAAGATACAAGAAAAGTTGAAAAAGGTTTACATTAATCACATATAGTATCAAGTTCATTAGGACTTGATACTATAATTTTAAAAGGAGACTATTATGGAAGAAGAAATTGCGATATTTGAAGAAAATCAATATATTAAATCAAATGCATTATTTGATAAGGTGTTTTCTAAAATTCAAAAAGAAGTAGATTGGTTTGAAGATATTTACATTGACTATAAGAAAGAACATGGGCTAGATACTATCCAAGTTGTAAATGGTATTAGTATAGATGGAAGAGATTTTAAAGATCTAATGATTTTAAAGTGTTTCTTAAAGGATTTATCTGATAAAGAAGCTTTTAAGAAAGAAGCTTTAAAGATGCTTGATGCATATTTAAATTATGAGTCAGATGAAACATATGAGCCAAAACTTCTTGAACAATTAAATGAATTATATGCATTTGAAGAGACTGCATTAGAAAAAATTAATACTTTAGATTGTTCAAATTCTCACGAGTTAGAATATGCAATTATTATGGGTCGACTTGGACAATGCTTTGGTACTAAAAGAGATGAATTTAGACAAATTATTGAAAAGAATATGACTATTGATGATTTTGAAAAGTATGACCGCATACTTACTGTAGAAACATCTTTTGGTACATCAATTCGTAATGATATGTCAACATTCAAAAATTGTTCTATTAAGTACGAATATGCAAAAGCTTTAATGGGAAAAAATATTGTTTCAATCGATAAAAGTACATTAATAGGAAGAATTTATAATTGTCAAACTGCTAATATCTTAAATAGAGGTTTATATAAGGATAAGGTTTTATTCGATATTGATACTTTAGAATACTATAAGTACATTAAGTTAGCTAATAAAGAAGCGCGTGGTAAAACTAG
Organism: uncultured Eubacteriales bacterium; assembly: GCA_963628445.1. Classification (GTDB taxonomy): domain Bacteria; phylum Bacillota_I; class Bacilli_A; order Acholeplasmatales; family Anaeroplasmataceae; genus JAEELC01. The sequence goes on along the minus strand of CAVGEZ010000019.1, from coordinate 9,937 downwards.
CGATGATGAAGATAAACAAATTAATGACTACATTACTTTGACAATATCTTATTTTGATGAAATGATTCCAAATGGTAATAATGAAGGTCAACTTGATCAAAAAAAATTAGGTTACAAGTGGTATGATTTAGTTTATATTAATGGAGTATGTATTAAAGATTTAGTTGATGAGAAAGATGAATACAAATTTCCTCGTGCTTGTGTAAAATTATTCATGAAAGCCTCAGTAGATGGTAAGAGTGTATTAAATTTTGTTAAATTAAATCATAAGGATGATATTATTAAAGCAGAAGTACTACCTATAAAAGTAAAACACGATCAAGAACAATATAAGGCTTCCTTTAGTTGGTGGGAAAAGGTATTAAACTTCTTTGGATTTAATATTATTAAGGATATCAATCAAGAAAACCTTAAAACTCCTTTAAAAGACTACTCTAAAGAAATTGCAACAAATATTTATGAAAGAGTATCAGAAAAAGGATTTAGGCCTGTTAGTGATAATCTTGTTAAAATTGATGTTGAAGAACTTAATGAAGATATTTTAAACACAAGATTTAATAATTTTATTAATAAAGATAAAGAAATAGATAAAGGAATAGAAAATACAAAATAATTTAAGAGAGTACTAGAATTATAAGTTTTATATCGATTTTAATTCTAGTACTTTTTCTAGTTATTTTTAGTTGTATATAATAAGACATTTTGTTAAAATAGTGATATTGTTTAAAGAGGTGAAAAAGTAATGTTAAAACTTGAACATGTATCGAAATATTATCATAATAATGGCGTTACAACTAAAGGATTAGATGATATTTCAGTTGAATTTAATAAAGGTGAAGTTGTAGCTATTACAGGAGAAAGTGGTAGTGGTAAATCAACTTTATTAAATATAATTTCTAATCTAGATACTTATGATGATGGTGAAATTTATTTTAAAGGTAATGAAACATCATATTTTAATGTTCTAGATATGGATCAATTCAGAAAAAATAAGATTAGTTTTATTTTTCAAAATTATAATATTATTGAATCATATACAGTACTTGAAAATGTTATGGTACCGCTAATGATTAATGGTGTTTCTAAAAAAGAAGCTAAAAAGAAAGCATTAGAAATACTTGAAAAAGTTAATTTATCTTCTAGAGCTAACAATAGAGGTACTCAACTATCTGGTGGAGAAAAACAAAGATGTGTAATTGCGCGTGCACTTGCACTTGATACACCTATTATTGCTTGTGACGAGCCTACTGGTAATTTGGATCAAAAAACAGGTCGTGAGATAATGGAGTTAATTTGTTCATTATCTAAAGAAAAACTTGTATTAATAGTTACTCATAATTATGAAGAGATTAGTGATTTAGCTACAAGAAAAATTAAGATTCATGATGGTAAGATTGTTGAGGACATTAAATTTAAGTCATTTGACGAAGAGACAGAAGAAGAACTAAATTTAGATTACACTCCTATAAGTAAGAAGGTTGATTTAAATATAGCTTTAAGTAATTTATTATCAACTCCTAAGAAAACTATATTTACACTTTTAGTATTTTTAGTGATTGCATTTTTCTCACTAAATATATTCCAAAGTGTTTCGAACTCTGCTAACACAAACACTTCGAATGAGTTTGCATATGCTAATGAATTAAAATATATGGTTTATAATGATGAGTATAATACATTAGATTTAGAATCTTTAAAGAGTGTAGGAAAGGTTGTTACAAATCCATTTTATGAAAAAACAAGGATTTCATTAACTAATGTAAGTGATTCTTATTCCTATCTTTATGCAACTTATGAAACTTATGTTGATGGAGAGATAAAGGAAGGAAGAGCTCCTGAAAACGAAAATGAGTTTGTTTTGTATATATCTGATAATTTTCCTAATTCATATAATGTTGGAGATAAATTTGCATTTAATGTCTCAAATTTAGAGTTTGTTAAACGTAGTAGTACTAATAATAATACAGTATACTCTAGTGATTTAGATTCAGAAACATTTGTTATTTGTGGAATAGGTTATTCTAAATCAGTTAATAATTACATAATCTCTAGCTGTGAAAAACTTGAACAAATTGCACGTTTTAATGCCTTAGGAGAATCAATGTATTTTGATACAGTTGTCTATAATTTGTTAGAAGATCAAGTATATCCTCTTTACTTTAATTATCATGAAAAAACGCATATAGCAAATTATTCTGAGACTAGTTATCTTGGTACTAAGGATAGCTATTTAAAGTATTATAACTATAATCTTGCAAAAGTTTCATCACTTCCTCATAGCGATATAGAAGAGCCTCAATATCAAAAAGAATTTAATGGTGTAACTTCAACATGCATTAACGCCGTTGTAATAGGGTATGATTTTGCTGACTACATTAGTGGAGTATTTGAAGCTAGTGTTTACGTTTCAAAATCTAGTGATATTAAAAAGTTAGATAGTTTAGACGTTAGTTATTATCAAAGTACTATATCAACTAATAGTTCGATATTAGATGAGATAGATTTATATTTAATTTATTTCCAAGGTGTACTTTTATGTTTTATTTTATATATTATTTCTTATGTTATTTTAAGAAAAATATATGAAACTAAAAATGAATCATATACAATTTTTAGAACGCTTGGTGTAACAGTATCAGATATGAAAAAAATAACCTTGTTTGAGGTATTAATACAGTCTGTTATCTCTACAATAGTAATCTATATTATTATGACGATCTTAGGTAAATCATTTAAACTTAATAATTATCTAAATATATTTAGTAATATTTCATTTGGTACAACTGTTCTTTATTTTGTACTCACTATAGCTATGTCTATACTTATTGCGATTAAGTTTAATAAGAAGTTGTTTAGCAAATCTGTTAAAGAATCTTTAAAGGAGGCTAAATAATGATAAAAGTTAATAATTTAAATAAATATTATAATAAAGGTAAAAGAAATGAAATTCATGTCATAAAAGATACAACACTAGAATTCCCTAATACTGGTTTATTTACCTTATTTGGTCCTTCAGGATGTGGTAAGACAACACTTTTAAATGTTATTGGTGGTCTAGATAAAGCTAGTGGTGAAATTTTAGTAGATGATAATAAAGTTAATTTTGAAAAATATAGAAGAGATAATATTGGATATATTTTCCAAAGTTATAACCTAATTAATGATTTAACTGTATATGATAATTTAAAAGTAGCTTTATCTGTAAATAATATTGAAGACTATGATGAAGTAGATAAGAGAATAGAGCACGCTTTAAAAGCGGTAGGATTATATAAATATCGTAAGAAGTTGGCTTGCGAGCTTTCAGGTGGTCAACAACAAAGAGTTTCTATTGCACGTGCTTTAACAAAAAAATGTAAAGTAATTATTGCAGACGAACCAACCGGAAACCTTGATTCAACTAATTCTATTCAAATAATGAATATTTTAAAATCGTTATCTAAAACTAAATTAGTACTACTTGTAACACACTCAAGAGAACTTGCTGAATACTATTCAGATTCAATTATTGAAATATCTGATGGTAAAGTACTTAATATAAGAAAAGCTAATAATGAGAGTAAGTTATCTTTAAAGAGTGATAAAAAGGTTTATTTAGGTGATTTAAATAAAACTAGTTTAGAAAACAATAATGTAAAAGTTGATTGTTATCAAGAAATAAAAGAAGATATTGATATAAAATTAATCTATCAAAACGGAACATATTATTTAAAGAGTAATGTAAAAATTGTTCCACTTGATACTCAAATTGAATTGATAGATTCAAAAAGTGAAGAAAGTATAGATTCAATAAAAAACGAAGATTTTAGTTACTCTGATGAATCATTTAATGATGTAAAAAGTATTAATATATTGATGCGTATAATTAATTCTTTTAAAGAAGCATTCTCAAAAAGAATGAGTGTTAAAAGGAAGAAAATATTTAAACTATTATTTTTACTTTTAGGATTTATACTTGTTGTATTAAATGTACAACTAGCAGAAGCTAATTTTGTTGAAACTAATAATTTATTAAAAGCTAATGATATGGTTTTACTTAAAAATAAAAATGATAATATCTTAGAAGAAGTTTCAAATACAGCTTATATTGAGAAATATTCTAGTGTGTATATGCCAATTCAAACATCATCAATTAAGCTAGATGTAAATAAAGGATCATATCATACTGATAGTTATAGTGTGAATGCTTTATACACAAGTGGTACAGATTTAGCGCAAGGAAATTTAGTATATGGCGATAAGAGTGGTAGTTTAATTAGTTCTAGACTATGCAAAAAATTAATGGATAAAGCTTCAATACGAGATTATGAGACATTATTTAAATATTTAAGTAAAAATTTGTATTCTTATAGATTGAATTACTGCAATATTATATTTTCAGGTGTAGTAGAAGAGAACAGTGATTTGATATATGTAAAGTCTAATAAAATTACTGATTTACTTGATATTGGTATTTATAATAAAGAAACAAATGAATCGCTTCATGATTATAGATATCATATTATTAACGCTCAAGCAAATTTAGATACTGATAATAATAAATTAGTTTTAGGAAGATTACCTGAAAAGAATGGTGAAATTGTTATTAGTAATGCATTCTTTACAGGTATTACATTATCTAGCTATAAAGATTTAGATAACTATACTTTATATTATCAAAATAAATTAAATTGTAAGATTGTTGGTGTAATTGATGATGAGACTTACTCAATTTATTTAACTAATAACGATTTTCGTTATCGTTTATTTAATGAAGATTTTTCTAATCTTGGTGGAAATGAGAATGCAGAACGATCTAATGAATTTACTGTACTTTTAGAAGATAGTGATAGTTTAAATCAATTTATAAATTCTAACAACTTATCAAAAAGTACATATTATGATTATTATTATCAAATAACTAAGTTATCAAATACATCAATGCGTATAAATAAACTTGAGATGGTTTTAATTTGTGCACTTATACTTGGCGTTTATATGTTCTTTATTATGCGTACACAAACTATTAAAGATGTTTATGAAATCGGTGTTGTACGTGCTTTAGGACTTCCAAGGTTAAGAATATATCTAAATTATATCTGTCAAATAATAGTGACTATGTTTCAAACTGTGTTAGTATCTTATATAGTTTTGACAGCTATTGTAGGTGCTGTAAAATTAAAAATATCATCATTTACAAATAGTTCATTTAATTTATTCTTATGTCCTTCAACTTATTATGTATTCTTTATAATGTTAGCTATTGCAATAATTATTGGTCTTATTCCTGTAATAATGTTAGTTAAGAAGAAGCCAGCTGAAATTTTTGCAAAATATGATATGTAGAAATTAATATGAGATTTAAAAAAGATGATGCGCACGCATCATCTTTTACTTTATTCAGATTCTTTATTATCTTCTAACACTTTATTATTCTTTTTAAAATGGATTAACCACTTTAGATCATTATCATCTTTGATTTCGTTTTCAAATATAATTAAACCATAAATGAAGTATAACATATAAGTTATTTCAAGATATGAATTGTCAATTAGACCATAAAGACCTGGAAATAACATGAATGAAAAGAAGATGAATTTCTTAAAGTTCATTTTATAGAATACTCTTGAATACTTTTCTACTAAATGATATAGAAGGCAAATTAAACCAATAACACCAGTAACTGCAAGAGCTTCAATAAATGTATTGTGACAATATTGATAAGCAGGGAATGTTACTGATACATTCCATCCCATTGGAGCTATAATACCAATACCAAATACAGGATTAGTTGTAAACACCTTTAAACTTGATAACCAAATATCTTGTCTACTAAATAATGTACCTAGGGACAAATATATACTAATATCTATACCTTTAATTAAAACAAATGCAATAGTCAGTGCTGCAACAACTACTGCACAACCTACTAATATAAGTATTAACTTTCTATATTCTTTGAAATAATGAATAACACCAATAATTAATACTATAGAACCAACTAGGGCTGCAAGTATTCCCCCTTTACATACTAAGAATACTAAAATACCAAATTGAATAACATAAACTATAATATAATACCAATATTTTTTTAAATCTTTAAATGCTTTATATATAGATAGTGGCATACACATAAGTATTACCATACCAACAGCGTTATGTATTCCCCAACCCAAATCAACCATTTTGTTTTGAATACAGTATATAGGAGATACTTGATTAAAAATCATGAAGTATATAAGTTGGAATATTATTAAAATAGTAATATAGATAGAATCATCAGCTAGAGAATCTAGAGTTGATTCATTAGTAGAAGTAAAGAATAATATTCCATATATTATTATTGCAAATCCAACTAAAAGAAGAGGGGTGAAGAACCATTTATAACAAAGTGTAGTATATGCATCATTTGTTTTAGAAAACATTCCACCTAAAGAAACACCTATAAAGTAGATTGCAAGACCAATACTAAATTTACCAACCCTTAATTTTGTTTTATATTTTATATTATTTATAATAATTCCTATCGCAAGAAATATAACTGGTATAAACCAAGAAATAAGTTGTATATATTCACTACCTTCAAACCTTACCTTATGAATAGTAAATGGTAGAAATAACAAAAATAATAAAGCTGTACTAGTATTTTTACTTGATATTAACATTAACATCAATATTATTCCATATATTGAATACATCACAAAATTAAGCCATACTGGTGCAACCGATGATATCAAATAACATATAAAAATAAATATGGTTATATAGGCTTTAATATATTTAGAGTTAAAGAATGAATTTAATTTACTCATAAGCTCCTCCGTTAATTTAAATTAATTGACTTTATAATTATATAATATTATTTATAATTAAGATATAGACAAAGAAAATTAAATTGTAAAAATGTATACGCTTTCTTGGAAAATGTTTAAAAAAAGTGCTTGATTTAATTTTTTTTCTATTTATAATTATAAACACAATAGCAATGAAAAGAAGTAGTAATTAAATGAAGCTTTAAAGCGAGCTATAGTAGGTGTGAGTATAGCATTGTCTAGTTTAATGAACGTCTCTTGGAGCTGATATCCGAAAAAATAAGGATTATCCGGGTTCGCCCGTCAAAGCGTCTGAGTTTGATAGAACTCATAGAGTACTTATTAAAGTGATTTAGTAAGTGACTAAGGTGGCACCGCGATTATTCGCCCTTAGACTTTAATTTTATAAGTTTAAGGGCTTTTTATATTTTTAAGGCTCTTAATCTTACAGTTTCGATTAGGAGGATTTTTATTTTATGAAACTAAACAAATTATTTACATTAGCGCTAGGCGCAACACTTGCAGCAGGAAGTCTTGCTTCTTGCGGAAATTCTAAAGATGAACTAGTTATGGTAACTGAGGCTAGTTTTGAACCATTTGAATCTCTAGATGAAGATGGAAACTTCGTTGGTATTGATATTGAAATTGCAAAAGCTTATGCAGAAAGCCAAGGTAAAGAATTAAAGATCAACAACATTGAATTTGATGGAATTCTTCCAGCTATTCAAACTGGTAAAGCAGATTTTGCAGCTGCTGGTATGACAGTTACTGAAACAAGAAAACAAACTGTAGACTTTACTGATACTTATTATTCAGCAAGCCAAGTTGTAATTGTTAAGAAGAACTCAAGCTATGCAAGTATGACAACAAAAGATGCGATTGAAACAGCACTAAATCAATCAGGTATTACTATTGGATGTCAATCAGGTACAACTGGTAATTCATACATTGTAGGAGACGAAGATTTAGAATTTGCAGGATTAAAAAATGCTGAATGTCAAGCATTTACTACTGGATACCTTGCATGTCAATCACTACAAAACGGTCAAATTGATGCAATTATCATTGATAATGAACCAGCAAAATTATATTTAAAGAATTATTCTGATCTTATGATTTTACCTGTAACTTTAACTGAAGAAGATTATGCAATGGCTGTTCAAAAAGGTAATACTGAATTACTTGAAAAGTTAAATGCATTTATTAAAGATATTAAAGAAAATGGTAAATTAAAAGAAATTATTGACGCTAATCTAGGTGCTTAATTTATAAGGGTTATAACTATGGAAAAAAGTAAAAAAATAGATATTACTAAATTAGTAACCATCTCAATGGTTGTTATAATACTTATTGCATTAATTATTGCATTTTCAGTTAATTTTAAAAGTTTACAAACAAGATATCTAACTACATTTAAATCACAAAAACAATATTCAACTATATTAAGTGGTTTAGGTAATACAATGTTAATTACTGTACTTGCATTTATTATTGGTATCTCTTTAGGTCTTATAACATGTTTAGTAATGAATATTAATTCTATTAATCCACTTGTTATAGTCCTTAAAAATATATTTAAAGCTTATGTAGCTATATTTAGAGGTACACCAATGGTTGTACAACTATTAATAATTTACTTTGTAATATTTTCAAATTCAAGAATAGAACCACTTTATGTCGCAATCATTTCCTTTGGTCTTAATAGTGGAGCTTATGTATCTGAAATTATTAGAGGTGGAATAAACGCTGTACCTCAAGGCCAAGTAGAAGCTGGTAGAAGTTTAGGTTTATCTTATAGCCAAGTTATGTTTAAAGTGGTATTTCCTCAAGCTTTACGTAACTGCTTGCCTTCACTAGGTAATGAACTTATTACTTTAGTAAAAGAAACATCAATTGTTTCATTTATTGGAGCTATTGATTTAACTAAGTCATTCCAAAATGTAGCCTTAATTTCTTATGATTATATGTTAGTATATATCATAATGGGTATTGTTTATTTTGTTATCGTATTACTACTTACTAAGCTTATTAAGCTTGTTGAAAGGAAGATGATGAAACATGTTAGAAGTTAATAATATTACTGTTCAATTTAAAAATAATACAATATTAGAAAATGTTTCATTATCTATCGAAAAGGGAGAGGTAGTTTCAATTATTGGACCATCAGGATCTGGTAAGTCTACACTTATTAGATGTATGAATCAACTTGTTAAACCTGTACAAGGTAGTATAGTATTTAACGGTGAAGAAATTAACGATAAAAATATCAATAAGATGAGAGAACATATTGGTATGGTTTTCCAACAATTTGAACTTTTTCCTCATCTAACTGTTATGGAAAATATGATACTTGCACCTGTAATGCTTAAGAAGATGAAAAAAGAAGAAGCAATCGAAAAAGCATGTAAATTACTTGATAGAGTAAATCTACTTGATAAGAAAGATGCATATCCTTTAAGTTTATCAGGTGGTCAAAAACAAAGAATTGCAATCGTAAGATCTTTAATTTTAAATCCTGAAATTATGTTATTTGATGAACCAACAAGTGCACTTGACCCTGAAAATGTTAAGGAAGTACTTGATGTAATAAAGGATTTAGCTAAAGAGGGTATGACTATTTGTGTAGTTACTCATGAATTAGGATTTGCACGTGAGGTATCAACTAGAGTATTATTTGTTGACCAAAAGACAATACTAGCTGATGGTAAACCAGATGAAGTATTAGTTAATCCAGTTAATCCAAGAATTAAAGAATTCTTAGATAACGTTCAATCATTTCATATGTAAATTTATTTGCTAGAAAGATAAGAGGTAATGCTTAGGCGTTATCTCTTTTTTGCATACAAATGGATTTTCCTAATTACTTTTAAAAATAATACTTAAAAAACTAATGTTAAATGGTACATATGTTTTATTCAATGTTTTAAATATGGTATAATTTAGATTATTAAATTAACTAATGTTTAATTAGATATTAAAGACTTATATTTTGGTTGCAGGATGGAGAAAATTAAAAATATTATATGGTAAATAAAATTTTGAATATGAAATTAAAAATAATGATTTGCATCCTATTAGCTTCTCTTCTTGTCTTAACAAGTTGTGGCCCTCATGCCAAAAATCCTGATGTTATAAATCTAAATGAG
>CAVGEZ010000018.1:0-34677 GCA_963628445.1 uncultured Eubacteriales bacterium | reverse complement strand
GGAAGTATCTATACGTTTAAACTCTCTGCCGTTTCATAATTAAAAAAGTTAGGATTAATTATAATCCTAACTTGCTTGATATCTAACCAAAGTACTTTTTCTCTAATTCTTGAAAAACTAATTCAGCGTCAACTGGTTTTGCTCCTAGAGAAACTTCATGTTCTGATTTAAAAATTGCTTGGTCAATTAAATCTTCATTGTTTATTACAATATTAGTAATTTGATTGGTATTTGATTTCTTAATAAGCATATAATTTTTTACTTCTCTTTAAGAATTATAAATTTATAACAATATTTGATATAAAAAATTAAAAATCTTGATACATTAATTTGTTTTGAATAAATTCATAAAATCTAGGTAATGTAAATATTATTTGACCGTGAGTTGAACCATCAATTAATCCTTTCTTAATTAAACGATCTCTATAGCGTGAAAGATACTCTTTAGAAATTTTTGCATCATTTAATATAGTAGATACTTTAACATAGTTATTAGATTTTATTGATTCTAAAATCTTTTGCTCAACTCTAGTTAATCCAGACCATATTTTTGAATATGTAAATTCATCTAAATATTGATCAAATTTTCTAATCAAATCATCATCTAAAGTTTTAGCATTATTTTCATACATTAGATATCCTAATAGTTGGAAAGCAAATGCATATCCTTTTGTTAATTTAGCGCACTTTATTGATTCTAATTCATCTAAGTCTAACGATGATTTGTAAGAATTAGATATTGCTGACATACTTAAAGGAGATAAGTATAATTTAGGTGCCCTGATTAAAAATGTCATATTATTTTCGTTTTCTAAGGCAGATATGTTTTCATATAAGCCTGTAGCTAAAATAAAGAGATTATAGTCTTCTCTAATTAACATTTGAAATGATAAGGCTAGTTGTCTCATATATTGATTATTAGATACTTCATCGATTGTAATTAATAACTTAATATTATTTTTCTTTAATTGAGCCAACATCTTATTTAATAAATCATCAATATTAAGAATTGGATTTTTACCACTTAAAGAAAATGTTAGACCATGGAAAGAAAAATTGAAATTTTTTTCAATAAATAAATGTTTAACTTTAGCTTGAGTGTACAATTTTGCGGCCATTGCTTCACGCATATCATCTAACGGATTTAGATCAATTACTATCCAATTAGATTCATCTTGAAAATGTTTAGAAATGGATGTTAACATTACAGTTTTACCTGAACCTCTTACACCTGTAATGATAAAACAATGTGACATAGGTGGTGTATTGGTTAATTTTTGAATCATTTCAAGTTTTTCTTTCTCTTTATCAATATATTCATGTTGTTTGTTATCAAAATATAAAGTGAATGGATTGTTTTCATACTTTTTCATACTTTTTGTTTCCTTTCATACTTCTTCATACTTTATTATATTTTCATACTTCTTCATACTTTTGTCAAGTAGTTCTATATAATATAGAGGAAAAGTTCATTATAATTAAGAAGAAATATTATATTATTACAAATGTATAGTTGACTTTACATTTTTTCTAATGTATTATATGTTTAGTTTGAAAAAAGAGGAAATAAATATGGAAAAGAAAATATCAATTGTTATACCTATGTATAATGCTAAAAAACATCTTAATAGAAGTTTTGTAACTGTTTTAAATCAAACATATAAGAACCTTGAAATCATTTGTGTAAATGATGGTTCTACAGATGGAACAGAAGAAGCAGTAAAAGAATTTATGAAGAAAGACTCAAGAATTGTCTTAATTAATCAAGAGAAGGCTGGAGTATCTCATGCAAGAAATAATGGACTTAAGCATGTAACTGGTGAATATGTTCAATTTATTGATGCGGATGACGAGATTGAACTTGATTATTTTGAGTATATGACTAAAATCTTAGAAGAAAGTGGAAGTGATTGTGCTGTATGTAACAATGATCACCCATTCTTCTATACACACTTAGATGATAGAGTATATGATTTTACTAAAAAGGGTGATTTCATTGAATTCTATCAACATACTTATGCACCAACTCTACCATGGAATAAAATATTTAAGCGTTCTGTAATTGAGGGAATTGAGTTTGATGAAAATCTAACATTTGCTGAAGATGAAGCATTCTTTTGTAAGTGTATGTTAAATATTAAGAAAGTAGTTACTACTCATAAGAATTTATATCACTATTATATGGCTACTAAAGAAAATAATGGAGATCAAGATTCTACATTAAATCAAGGTTTAAATAAGGCTGCATTTTGGGATAATAATTCATCTCTATTCTTTAAGGCACTTCAATGCTTGCCTTCAAGAATTGAAACATTTGAAAAAGGTATATTAAATCATTTAATACCACTTGATTCTATTACTGAAGTTATTTATCAAAGAGTATTTGACTTTACATTCTATTTAATTGAAGCTTATGTTGGACTAGCTCTTCCTGAAGAAGGTGTAGGTACTGAATTACTTCACAACCTATCTCATACATTCTTTCAATCTTCATGTAAGGCTCAAGAACAATACGGTTTAGTATTTGAATCATTCTTAGATCCATCATTTGAAGCTAGAGTTAAAAAGTTAAATCATGCATTATATATTACTAATAGTCTTGCGCATCAAAGACAAGATAAGAATGTTATTGTATATTATGCACAATTAATGGTATTTGCTCATTATTTTGTTAAGGAATGTAATGATATTGATAGCTATAATGTACTAAATATCTGTATTAAAGAATATAGAGAAAACAAAACAGCTACTGCTAAATTTGCACATGAAATTTTAGAAAATTTAGACTAAGTATTTTTAAGACTAAGGGTTGTTTACCTTTAGTCTTTTTTCAAAAAAGAAGACTTGCTATAAAAATATTTAAAAAGTTTAAAATGTAAAGTTGACTTTACATTTTAATTAGTGTAATATATTACTAAAATTTATATATAGCGAGGAATTTATTATGAAAAAGATATCAGTTATTATACCTATGTTTAATGCGGCTAAGCATTTAAATCGTAGTTTTGTAACAATATTAAATCAAACATATAAGAACTTAGAAATAATTGTTGTAAACGATGGATCGACAGATAATACTTTAGAAATGGTAGAAAATTTTAAGAAGAATGATTCAAGAATTGTTATTCTTAATTTAGAAAAAAGTGGTGTTTCACACGCAAGAAATGAAGGATTAAAAAATGCAAGTGGAGACTATATCCAATTTGTTGATGCGGATGATGAACTTGAACTAAATTATTTTGAATTACAATTAAAATTATTAGAAAGTACTAATAGTGATTGTGTAATTTGCAATAATGTACATCCTTTCTTCTATACACATTTTACTGATAGGGTATATGATATGAATGATAAGAAAGATTTCTTTGAATTCTATCAACATACATTTGCGCCAACACTTCCTTGGTCTAAACTATACAAGCGTGAGGTGGTTGAAGGAATATTTTTTGATGAAAATTTAACATTTGCAGAAGATGAGGCTTTCTTCTGTAAATGTATGTTAAGAATAAAGAAGATTGCAACAACTTCTAAGGTGTTATATCACTATTATATGGCTACTAAAGAAAACAATGGAGAACAAACTTCTACACTTAATCAAGGTATCAATAAAGCAGCTTTCTGGGATAATAATTCATCATTATTCTTTAAAGCACTTGAATGCATTCCATCAAGAATTGAAACATTTGAAAAAGGATTACTTAATAAATCATTACCTATTAATTCAATTACTGATGTAATATATCAAAGAGTATTTGATTTCACTTTTGTTCTAATGGATGCGTATGTAGGATTTGGTTTACCCGAAGAAGGACTTGGAATTGAATTACTTCATAACTTCTCTAATACATTCTTCCAATCATCTTGTAAGGTACAAGAACAATATGGATTAGTGTTTGAGTCTTTCCTAGATAAGGAGTTTGAAGAGCGTGTTAAGAAGACAAATCATGCTCTATACTTAGTTAATAGTCTAGGTCAAAAAAGAAAGAATCCACAAATCATTAATTACTTTGCTGATTTAATGATATTTGCCCATTACTTTGTTAAAGAATGTAATGACCTTGAAAGTTATAATGTGTTAAATCAATGTATTAAAGAATACCAAGAGAACAAGACTGATACAGCTCATTTAGCTCATGAAGTATTAGAAAGTTTAGAATAATTAATAGTTAATTGCAAAGACATAAATAACATATATTGTTTGATAAATAAAATATAAAAAAATACATTAAATAATAATTATAAAATCTTATAAAACTTGACAATGACAAAATTATAATGATATAATTTAAATATATTTATAGGCAAAATATGAGAAATCATATGACGCAAAGCTATAGGGTCTTTAAAATGACAGCCAGTTGCAACAAATTGATTTGCCTATGGTTTTATTACTAAATAATTAGAGCACATCAATTGATGTGCTTATTTTGATTTATGGAGGATGCATAATATGAAAGATTATGGTGTTGTAACCGTCAAAAAGTTATGGACTAAAAAGAGAATATTAAATACATTAATTGCAATCTTTTTCGCTTTATTTATAATAATTGCGATCATCACATATTATGGTCAAAATGTAGGATGTTTCACTATATCAGTAACACAAAAGGCTACAGATTATGCAATCTATATTTCGGATGATGAATTTGAGTCTTGGTCTCCACGTTTAATATGTGAACCTATGAAAGCTAGTTCTCCTACAGTTCAACCTATTATTAAATCTAATTATGTAAGAAATAATAGAGGTACATATAAGTCTAACGATAAGACTTATATTGGATATACTTTCTGGCTTAAGAATATGTCTTCAACAGAAACTGTTAATGTAAAAGCTAAACTTACAATTGCAAAAGCTACTAAAGGATTAGAGAATTGTTCATGGGTTTGGTTCTTTGATGAAGAGGATTTAGAGTCAACTGGAACAATCTATCAAAGAAAAGAAGTATTAACTGATGAGCAAATTGCAGCTCGCCCTGATAGATATACTGGATATCAATCTACAACTCAATATGAAGGTGATGATGTATTTGATAAAACATACACTAACCTTCAACCAGGTGAGGTTAGAAAGTTCACAATAATATTATGGACAGATTCAGAAGATCCTGATTGTACTGATGATATTTTAAATGGTCAAATTAACTATAACTTAGTATTTATGCTAGAATCTGAGGATGAATAGTTATGAAGATAAGAAAATTAGTTTTACTTATTTGCTCATTAATATTCCAGTTAATTACAATCATTAGTGTATCTTATGCATTTATTACAAATAACTTACAAGCTTATGTTACTGGTATTGAAATTAATGTAGAACTTACTAGTGGTTTAGCAGTTTCGACTAATGGACAAACGTTCTCATCTAATTTAATTCAAAATCAAATTAAAGAAGCAATTGTAGTTAAGTATTTAGGATATTCTTATTCAAGCGATGGAACTATTGTTGATAAGACTTTAAATAGGGTAGAAGATTTTACTAAAGAGTTAGTTGATGAAAAATTTGCAGAAATTGTATTAAAACCTGTTACTACAAATGATGCGAAAAGTTTTTATATTGATAAGAACAATTATAAGAGTAATTCTACAATGTACAGAACAACAAATGTAGAAGATGGAAGATATATTTCTTTTGATTTATATTTCAAAGCTTTAGATAATTCTGTTAACGTATTCTATAGTGCTAGTAACTATAACTATGATGAATCAGGAAATAGAATTAAGAAGTTTTCTATTCAAGGAGAAACTATAACAAGCTCACTTGATGAAACAAGTACAAGTTATTTACATAACAATCTTATTACTATGGATTCAAAAGGTAACGCCTTAACTATTAATGGCGGAACTAATGAATTAACATTTAATCCGAGTGATGCGGTTAGATTTTCAAGTTATGTTGAAAAATATGAATCAAAGACTAATGAGGATGGAACTACTACTTATACTGATGCATTAAAAATTTATGAACTTAATTATGGTCTAGGTAGTTAT
Source organism: uncultured Eubacteriales bacterium (assembly GCA_963628445.1). Classification (GTDB taxonomy): domain Bacteria; phylum Bacillota_I; class Bacilli_A; order Acholeplasmatales; family Anaeroplasmataceae; genus JAEELC01. The sequence goes on along the minus strand of CAVGEZ010000018.1, from coordinate 28,689 downwards.
GCAACAACTCTAGATTCATCTTACTATGATAGTAAGTATCTAGATGCATCTAGATATGATGCTTCTAAGAATGCTCAACAAACTTATAGATTATACTCTGATGATTATACTGAAGATAAGTATAGAGCAGGTACTCCAAATTATAATTCACTTCCTTATACATATAAAGGATTTGATACTTATGAGTCAGCTAATTTACTAACTCTAGATTCTAAGGATGATGTTAAGAAAGCTACATTTACTTTTTGGATCGAGGGTTGGGATGCTGACTGCTTTGATGGATTGATTTCTAATAACATATCTATTGATATGGCATTTACAACTAATATAAGTGCTTATTATGAACAATTAAAAACAGTTAATTATCATTATGGAGAAAATAACGAGACTGTTAAAACTCTTCATTACTTTGATATTAATAGTCAACTTTTAAAAGATATCTATTTACCATCTTATTATTCAGATAATGATAAGGTGTTAGAATCACTTAAAGATAAAAAGTTTAAGGGTTGGTATTTAGAAAATTCAGATACTGAATTTGATTTTAATGTATTATATAATACACTAGAAACTAGTTTTGATTTGTATGCTAAGTGGGAATAAATAAGAATAGAAGATTCTATTGATTTAGAGTCTTCCTTTTTTAACTTATCACATAACTAATAGACTTTTCACAAACTTCCGGTTGGAAACCTATTTTTCTTCCGGTTTGATATAAATTAAGGGGAAAATTAGTTATTAATAAAATTTAAAATTATTAAATTGATTACTATAGTGGCACATTTTATACCGAATTCTTATTAAATATAATATTTTGAATTATAGATATAACTAAAATAAAATATCAAATTGCAAACTACTATTATATTTTATTTTTAAGTAAAATTATTTGTTAAAATTTTATAGTTTTTCTTTAATAAATAGATTGCAAATATTCTTAAAAAGAAACCGATTTCATAAAAATAATTGTATATTTCTTGTAAATAGTGTGATAAAATCGAATTGTAATTAAATAGCTTATATCTTATATAATGGCTTTAATTGGTAAGCAAGTTTCTACCCTCTAACCGTAAATCTGAGGACTATGAGATAAACGTGTTGTTAATATATTTAACGACAATTTTGCTTACTATCTATAATTTGATGTGGATGGTAAAGTTTATGAAAAAGCGTAATTATCAATTCAATAAATTAAAGAGTTTGTATATAAATACAAGTGTTTTTTGTGAGGAATGGATTTTTTAATCTATTCCTTTTTTGCGCATTTATAAAGGAGACTGAAAATGATAAAAGTTGGAATTATAATGGGATCTAAAAGTGATTACAATGTAATGAGTCAAGCATGTGAGACACTAGATTTATTTGATGTGGAATATGAAACAAAAATAGTTTCAGCACATAGAACACCTGAACTTATGTATGAATATGCAAAGAGTGCTAAAGAACGTGGTATAAAGGTTATTATTGCTGGAGCAGGGGGAGCTGCACATTTACCTGGAATGACTTCTGCAATCACAACTCTTCCTGTTATCGGAGTACCTGTTAAGTCAAGCAATCTAAGTGGTCTTGATTCTTTATTATCAATCGTGCAAATGCCTGGTGGTGTACCTGTTGCTACAATGGCTATTAATGGAGCTAAGAATGCTGCATTATACGCTGTATCAATACTTGCGTTAAATGATGATGAATTGAGTAATAAATTAGAAGAGTATAGAAATAAACAAACAAAGGAAGTACTTGACTGTGAATTATAATATTGGAATTATAGGTGGAGGTCAACTTGGCGCAATGATGGCTATTGAAGCTCATAAGATGGGTTATACAGTAGCTGTACTTGATCCAAACGAAACTTGTTCTGCAAGTTTTGTGGCAGATAAAGTAATCGTTGGTGCATATGATGATTTAGATAAGTTGAATGAACTTGGATCTATTACAGATGTATTATCATATGAATTTGAAAATGTACCAGGTGAAACACTTAAACTATTAAATAATAAATATAAAATTCCTCAAGGAATAAATACTTTACTTGATAGTCAAGATAGACTTGTTGAAAAAGATAATGCAAATGAGCATGGTCTTAAAACTTGTAAATATTTTAAATGCGATACATTAAGTCATCTAGAGTGCGCAATAAGCGAGCTCGGATATCCTTGTATATATAAAACAAGAAGAGAAGGATATGATGGACATGGTCAAGTTGTAATTAAGAGTGAATCTGATATCGAAAAAGTTAAACCTTATCTAGATAAAACAAGTGGAATTGTAGAAGAGATGATTAATTTTGATTATGAAACTAGTTTGATACTTGTAAGAGGAAAAGATAAAACAATTCATTTCCCTATGGGATTAAACATTCATAAAGATTCAATTTTAGATTTAACAGTAGTACCTCTTAATATTGATAAAACATTAGAAACAAAAATAATAAATGACAGTATTAAGTTTATGGAAAGTGCTAATTACTACGGGATACTTACTATAGAGTTCTTTATTAAAGATAATGATTATTATTTTAATGAAATGGCTCCAAGACCTCATAACTCAGGTCATTGGACAATTGAAGGATGTTCAACTAATCAATTCAAAGAACTTGATAGATTTGTACTTGGATTAGAACTAGAAGAACCAAAATTAAAACATAAAACAATTATGAAAAATATCTTAGGTCGTGATTTAGTTAACCTTGAGAAACTAAAAAATATTAAGAATTCTTACTATCATGATTATAAAAAGAGTGTAGTAAGACCTTTAAGAAAAATGGGACATATCACATATACAGACTTAAGTTTGGAAGAATATAAAAACTATTTAAAATAAGAGGAAACAAAATGAAAAAACGTATATTTGTAGAAAAGAAAGAAGGATTCAGAGTAGAAGCCCAATCTTTATTAAATGAATTAAATTCTAATTTAAATTTAGAAATGAAGAGTTTAAGATTCATTAATATCTATGATGTATTTAATATTACTGAGGAATTACTTGAAAGTGCAAAATACTCAGTATTTGGTGAATTAGTAACTGATAATGTATTCTATGATATCGATTTAAAGAAAAAGAAATATTTAGCAGTTGAATATTTACCTGGTCAATATGATCAAAGAGCTAGTCAAGCTGAAGCTTGTTTAAAACTTATAAATCCTAAGTGTAATGCACATATTAAATCTGCTACACTTTTAATATTCGATGACGAAACTAAAAAAGAAGATATTGAGCGTATTACTAAATATTACGTTAACCAAGTTGAATCTAGAGTTAAAGATTTAAAGAAGTTAAGAGATTTAAATAAGGCTGAAGTTAAGAATGTTAAGATTTTAACTGATTTTAGAACTTTAACTAGAAGCCATTTAAAAGATTTCATCGATGAATATCAACTTGCGATGAACGAAGATGACTTAGAAACAGTTGTAGAATATTTTAAATCAGAAAAAAGAGATCCTTATATCACTGAAATTAAAATTCTAGATACATATTGGTCAGATCATTGTAGACATACTACATTTAATACAAAAATCGAAGAAATAACTATTGATGAATCATTTATTTCTAAAGAAATTAATGAAGCATATGATTTATATTTAAAGATGCGTTCTGACTTAGGTAGAGAGTCTAAAGACGTATGTTTAATGGATATGGCTTGTATTGCAGCTAGATACTTAAAGAAGCATGGATATCTTGATGATATTGAAGAGTCTGAAGAAAACAATGCTTGTTCTATATTTGTTAATGTTAAGGTTAATACTTCTGAAGAAAAGTGGTTATTACAATTTAAGAATGAAACTCATAACCATCCTACAGAAATTGAACCATTCGGTGGAGCATCTACGTGCTTAGGTGGAGCAATCAGAGATCCTCTTTCAGGTAGAGCTTATGTTTATCAAGCTATGCGTGTAACTGGTAGCGGTGATATATTTGAAGCTGTTGAAGATACAATTCCTGGTAAATTACCTCAAAAAGTAATTTCTACTCGTGCTGCAGCTGGTTATTCATCATATGGCAACCAAATAGGTCTTGCGACTACTCATGTTAAAGAAATCTATCATGATGGCTATAAAGCTAAGAGACTTGAGGTTGGTGCTGTAGTTGGTGCAGTTAAAGCTAGCGCTATTAGAAGAGAAAGTCCAGTTCCTGGCGATGTAGTTCTATTATTAGGTGGTAGAACTGGTAGAGATGGTATTGGTGGAGCTACTGGTTCATCTAAGAAGCATAATTTACATTCTATTGATACTTGTTCTAGTGAAGTTCAAAAAGGTAATGCACCTGAAGAGCGTAAGATTGAACACTTATTTAGACGTGAAGAAGTTTGTAAACTTATAAAGAAATCAAATGACTTTGGTGCTGGTGGTGTAAGTGTTGCGATTGGTGAACTTGCAAAAGGATTAACTATCTATCTAGATAGAGTACCAGTTAAGTATACAGGTCTTAATGCAACTGAACTTGCAATTAGTGAATCTCAAGAAAGAATGGCTGTTGTAGTCGATAAGAATGACGTAAAGAAGTTTATCAAATACTGTCATGAAGAAAATATCGAAGTTACTCATGTAGCTGATGTAACTGAAGAAGAATCATTAAAGATGTATTATAACAATACATTATATGTAAACTTAAAGCGTTCTTTCCTTGATACAGATGGAGCTAAACATAGAACTAATGTTCATGTTGTTAAGAATGAATTTCAAGAATTCTTCAAACGTGATTGCAATAATTTACATGATGATGCAATTGAATTATTAAAGAATAAAAATGTTGCAAGCCAAAAAGGTTTAGTTGAAATGTTTGACGCAAGTATTGGTCGTTCTACAGTACTTATGCCTTATGGTGGTAAATATCAATTATCTGAAACTCAAGTTTCTGTTCAAAAACTTCCTGTTGGAAATAAATTCACAACTACATCTAGTATAATGGCATTTGGATATGACCCTGATTTAAGTGAGTGTAGCCCATTCCTAGGTAGCCAATATGCAGTAATTGATGCATGTGCAAAAGTAGTAGCTGCTGGTGCAAACTATGAAAAGATGAGATTTAGTTATCAAGAATATTTTGAAAAGATGACTAGCAAAGAAACATTTGGTAAACCATTTGAATCATTACTTGGTGCAATCAAAATTCAAAATGACTTACATCTTCCATCAATTGGTGGTAAAGACTCAATGTCTGGTACATTTGATTCAATTCACGTACCTCCAATGTTAATGGCATTTGGTATTACATTAGTGGATGCCAAAGAAGTTATCTCAACTGATTTTAAGAAGAGCGGTAACTATATCTACTTAATCAAACATACTCCAAATTCAAACTATATGCCTAATATTGATGCATTAAAAGAAAACTGGAATTACGTAAGAGAAAATGTAGTAAATAAAAGAATAGTTTCAGCATTTGCAATTGGTTATGGCGGTGTAATTGAAGCTCTAACTAAGATGAGTTTAGGTTCAAAGATTGGTTTCAATGCTGTATATTCTAATCCACTTGATAAATCATATGGTTCAATTCTTGTTGAATCTAAGGAAAAGTTAGAATATAAGAATGCTATTTACCTAGGTAAGACAAAAGCTGATACTTATAAACTTAATGATTGTGAATTTACATTTGATGAATTATATAATGCAAACTTCTTAGAATATGCACGTGTATATAAGATTGATACTAAGAATACACAAACTCCATTTACTAAAGAAGTAAAAAAGCCAGTTGCAACTTATCCATATGAAGCAATTGAAAAGCCTTTAGTATTTATTCCAATATTCCCAGGTACTAACTGTGATTATGATTCTGAGAAGGCATTCGTTAAAGCAGGTGCACGTGTTAAAACTCAAGTGTTTAAGAATTTAACATCATCTGATGTATTAAAATCTATTAAAGAAATGAAGAAGAATATTGATAAATGTAATATCTTAATGTTAGCTGGTGGATTCAGTGCAGCTGATGAACCAGACGGATCAGGTAAGTTTATTGCAAATATTCTTAACAATAAAGATATTAAGGAAGCTATTAACGGCTTGCTTGAAAGAAAAGGTTTAATCCTTGGTATTTGTAACGGATTCCAAGCCCTAATCAAATCAGGATTACTTCCTTACGGTAAATTTGACTCACTTACTCTAAAGAGCCCAACGCTATTTAGAAATGATATAAATAGACATATCTCACATATTGCATCAACTAGAGTATGCAATACAAACTCTCCTTGGTTAAAAGGATTTGAGGTTGGTGAAGTACACAACATTGCTATCTCACATGGTGAAGGTAAATTTGTATGTTCTCCTGAGATGGCTAAGGCTCTATTTGACCAAGGTCTTGTTGCCTTCCAATATTCAGATACAGAAGGTAATATTGTAGAACAAACTCCATATAATCCAAATGGTAGTGTTTGTTCAATTGAGGGTATTACATCTCAAGATGGTTTAATTTTGGGTAAGATGGGACATTCAGAAAGATATGAGAAATATAATTTCAAAAACATTTATGGTAACAAAGAACAAAATATCTTCCTAAATGCAGTAAATTATTTTAAAAAACAATAAAAGGAAACAAAAAAGGTGATTATTATGAAACAATTAGAAATGTTATATGAAGGAAAAGCTAAACAAGTATTTAGAACTGATGACGAGAATTTAATCGTTATGCACTTTAAGGATGATGCAACAGCATTCAATGGTATTAAGAAAGCTCAAATTAAAGATAAGGGTATCTTAAACAATGAAATTACTACTATCATTTTTGATGAATTAATTAAGAATGGTATTCCTACTCATTTTGTTAAGAAGTTAAATGACAGAGATCAATTATGCAAGAAGGTTAAAATTTTCCCTCTTGAAGTAATTGTAAGAAATATTGTAGCTGGTTCTATGGCTAAGCGTTTAGACATTCAAGAAGGAACAAAGATTGAAAATACAATTTTCGAACTTTGTTATAAGAATGATAAGCTTGGTGACCCACTTATCAATAATGATCATGCAGTAGCACTTGGTGCAGCAACTTATGATGAGTTAAAGACTATTTATGATTTAACTATGAAGATTAATGAAATTTTAAAGAAGTTATTCTCATCAATTAACATTACATTAGTTGATTTCAAGATTGAATTCGGTAAAACAAGCGATGGAGAAATCGTTTTAGCTGATGAAATTTCACCAGATACTTGCCGTTTATGGGATACTACAACATCTGATAAATTAGACAAGGATAGATTTAGAAGAGATTTAGGTAAGGTTATTGAAGCTTACGAAGAAATTTTAAGAAGATTAAGTAATAGATAGGAAAATTAAAATGACAGAAGATGACGCTTTCAGAGGTCTACACGAGGAATGTGGTGTCTTTGGTGTATATAACGTTGAAAATGCGAGCGAAAATATATACTACGGACTACATTCGCTTCAACACCGCGGTCAAGAAGGTTGCGGTATTGTTGTTGTAGATAACGCAGGAAAACTGAATAGAAAAAAGGGAGAAGGATTAGTAAGTGAAATATTTGATAATGCATCATTAGCCAAACTCCCAGGAACTTCTGGTATTGGGCATGTAAGATATGCAACAAGTGGTGGAGGAGGAATTGAGAATGTTCAACCATTCTTATTCCGCCATCACGGTGGTGACTTTGCACTTGCGCATAATGGTAATTTAGTTAACTCTAATGAACTTAGAAGATTCTTAGAAGATAAGGGTTCTATATTTCAATCTACATCTGATAGTGAAGTACTTGCTCATTTAATTAAGAAAGATGATCCTGATACTAATAGAGTAGATGTTATTATTAGAGCTTTAAACATGCTAGAAGGTGCATTTGCTTTCTTAATCATTACTAAGGATAGACTTTATGCAACAAGAGATAAGTATGGTTTAAGACCTTTATGTATTGGTATGCTAAATAATGGATACGTTGTTGCAAGCGAGACTTGTGCACTTGATATTGTTGGTGCTAAGTTCTTACGCGATGTAAAACCTGGCGAAGTTGTTGTAATTGATAAAAATGGTATTTCAAGTTACGATTACTCTAAATATAAACATCATTATATGTGCGCTATGGAATTTATTTATTTCTCACGTCCTGATAGTGATATTGAAGGAGTAAACGTACATGCATTTAGAAAAGAAACAGGTAGAATTTTGTATCGTGAAGCACCAGTAGATGCGGATATCGTAGTCGGTGTACCAGACTCGAGTCTTTCTGCAGCTATAGGTTATTCTGAAGAAAGTCACATTCCGTATGAAATGGGACTTGTAAAGAATAAGTATGTAGGTAGATCATTTATTGCACCTAGTCAGTCTTTAAGAGAACGAGCAGTAATGATGAAATTATCTCCTGTAAGAAGTATTGTTTCAGGCAAGAGAGTTGTATTAATTGATGACTCTATTGTAAGAGGTACTACTAGTAAGAAAATTATTAAGCAATTACGTGAGTTTGGTGCAAAAGAAATACATGTTCGTATTGCATCTCCTCAAATTATTTCACCTTGTTTTTATGGTGTAGATATTTCTACATATGGTGAGCTTATATCAGCTCGTCATTCTCTAGATGAGGTTTGTAAAATAATTGGTGCTGATTCACTAGCTTTCATTTCAGAAAAAGCATTATTTGATGTTTCAAAGCGCTATGAATTATGCACAGCTTGTTTCACAGGCAAATATCCGACAGAATTATATTCATCAATATATGATGCAAATAAAGATAACAAATTTTAGTTGAGGTAAAATTATGGCTATAGATTATGAAAAATCCGGTGTTTCATTAGAAGCTGGATATGATGTTGTAAAAAGAATCAAGAAGCATGTATCAAGTACTAACCGTGTAGGTAGTGTTGGTAATATTGGTTCATTTGGTGGTATGTTTGATTTAACTAAATTAAACATTAAAGAACCTATTTTAGTTAGTGGTACTGATGGTGTTGGTACTAAGCTTAAAATTGCATTTGAAATGGATAAGCATGATACTATTGGTATTGATGCTGTTGCAATGTGTGTTAATGACGTACTTGCTCAAGGTGCAGAACCACTTATTTTCCTTGACTATGTAGCTCAAGGAAAAACTATTCCTGCTAAGGTAGAAGCTATTGTTTCTGGTATTGCAGAAGGTTGTAGACAAGCTAATTGTGCATTAGTTGGTGGAGAAACAGCTGAAATGCCTGGTATGTATGAAAATGGTGAATATGATATTGCAGGATTCACAACTGGTGTTGTTGAAAAGAGTAAATTAATTGATGGTACTAAGGTTGAAGTTAATGATGTACTTGTTGGTATCGAATCATCTGGTGTACATTCTAATGGATTCTCTTTAGTTAGAAAAATTGTAAAGGATGCCAATCTTGATTTACACAAGGTATATCCTGAATTAGACCATAATAAGACATTAGGTGAAGTATTATTAACTCCAACTAATATTTATGTTAAAGAAGTATTAGACGTTATTAAACACGTTGATGTACACGGTGTTGCTCACATCACTGGTGGTGGATTTGATGAAAATATTCCTCGTATTTTAAAAGAAGGACAAGGAATATATGTTAAAGAAGGTACTTGGCCTATTTTAAATGTATTCAAGTTCTTAGAACATCATGGAAATATTGATCACAGAGAAATGTTTAACATTTATAACATGGGTATTGGTATGGTTATTGCAGTTGATGCAAATAGTGCATCTAAAGTAATTGATATCCTATCTAGTTATAATAGAAAAGCTTATATTATCGGTAGTGTTACTGATAAGAGTGGCGTTGAAATTGATTTAGAAAAATAATTATGAAAAATATTTGTGTATTTGCAAGCGGTAATGGTACTAATTTTGAGGCTATTCAACAAGCTTGCGAGAACGGAACAATTAAAGATGCTCGCGTTGCTTTAGTTATTGTAGATAGAGCTAAGGCGTATGTAATTGAAAGAGCTAAAAACCATAATGTTTGTTATAAATATGTAAACATTAAAAAGTTTGAATCAAGAGAAGATTATGAAAAACATATTATATCTATTTTGAAAGAATATAATATTGATTTAATTTGTCTTGCGGGGTATATGAAAATTATTACTGATGAGCTACTTAATGCTTATCCTAATAAAATTATTAATATTCATCCTGCGCTACTTCCTTCTTTTAAGGGAGCTCATGGTATACTTGATGCATATAATTATGGTTGTAAAGTGTTTGGTGTAACTATACACTATGTTTCAAAAGAACTTGATGGTGGAAAAATTATCTCTCAAAGGGCTTTCGAATATTATGGAAATGATTTAGAGGAACTTGAGACACAAATTCATGAAATTGAACATGTCTTATATCCTGAAACTATAAATAAATTACTTGGAGGTAATTAAATGAAAAGAGCGTTAATTAGCGTTAGTGATAAGACTAATGTTGTAGAGTTTGCAAAAGAATTATCCAATTTAGGGTATGAAATAATTTCTACTGGAGGAACTAAAAAAGCACTTGAAGATGCTTTAGTTAAAACTATAAGTATCGAAGATGTTACTGGTTTCCCTGAAATTTTAGATGGTAGAGTTAAAACTCTAAATCCTTATGTACACGGTGGATTACTTGCACGTCGTGATAAGGAAGAACATATGGAAACTATAAAGAAGCATAATATTAAACCTATTGATTTAGTATGTGTAAATTTATATCCATTTAAAAAGACTGTAGAAAAGAATGCTTCTTTAGAAGAAACTATTGAAAATATTGATATCGGTGGACCTTCTATGTTAAGAAGTGCTGCAAAAAATTATCAATCTGTCACTGTTGTTGTAGATAGTGCTGATTATTCAAAAATTATTGAAGAAATTAAAGAACATGGTGATACAACACTTGAAACAAGAATATATCTTGCAGCTAAAGTATATAGAACAACTGCAAATTATGACGCTATGATCTCTGCTTATTTTGCAAAGTTAACTGGCGAAGAATTCCCTGAAAAGTTATCTTTAACATACGAAAAAGAAGCTAGTTTAAGATATGGTGAAAATCCACACCAAAATGCAGCTTTATATAAGGGACCTTATACAAGTTATTCAATTGTACATGGTAAACAATTACAAGGTAAGGAACTATCTTACAATAATATTCAAGATGGTAATGCTTGCTTAAATATTTTAAAGGAATTTAGTGAACCTTGTGCTGTAGGATTAAAGCATATGAATCCATGTGGAGTTGCAACAAGTACTGATATCTTATCTGCTTGGGACAAAGCTTATAATGCTGATAGCGTATCTATTTATGGTGGTATTGTAGCCTTCAATAGAGAGGTATCAAAAGAACTTGCACAAGATATAATTAATAAGAAGGTATTCCTTGAAATAATTATGGCTCCATCTTATTCAGAAGAAGCTTTAAAGTTATTATCAAAGAAGAAAAACTGTCGTGTAATGATTATTGATATGGATTCTAAATTTGTTGATAAGAAGATGGCTATTACTGTAAATGGTGGTTTATTATATCAAGATTTAGATTTAGAAATTTATAATGAAGAAGATTTAAAAGTTGTTACAAAGAAGGCTCCAACTGAGGAAGAAATGAAAGATTTATTATTTGCAATGAAGTGCGTTAAGCATGTTAAGTCTAATGCTATTTTAGTTGCAAAGAATGAAACTACATTAGGTGTTGGTGCTGGTCAAATGAATAGAGTTGGTGCTGCACGTATAGCGCTTGAACAAGCTAAAGCAAGTGGTGCTAAATCAATGGTACTTGCATCTGATGCATTCTTCCCATTTGATGATACAATTACTCTTGCAAGTGAATACGGTGTAACAGCTGTTATTCAACCAGGTGGATCTATTAGAGATGAAGACTCTATTAAAAAAGCAGATGAACTTGGTATTGCAATGGTATTCACTGGAATGAGACATTTTAAACATTAATTTATAATAAGGAGTTATTATGAGAGTATTAGTAATTGGTAGTGGTGGTAGAGAACACGCCATAATTGATAAATTAAGTGAATCTAGTTTAGTTGATAAGATTTATGCCGCACCAGGAAATGATGGTATGAAGAATCTATGTGAATTAGTTAATATTAAAGAAACTGATAAAGAATCTTTACTTAAATTTGCAAAAGAAAATAATATCGAGCTTACTGTCGTTGGTCCTGAGGCAAGTCTTGCAACAGGTATTGTTGATTTGTTTGAAGAAAATGGATTAAAAATATTTGGTCCAACTAAGGAAGCAGCTAAAATTGAATCTAGTAAGGAATTTGCAAAAGATTTAATGAAAAAATATAATATACCAACTGCTTCATATGAAACATTCACTAATTATGACAAAGCTTTAGAATATATTAATACTCATAAGATTCCTACGGTTATTAAATATGATGGATTAGCTGCTGGTAAAGGTGTTGTTGTAGCTAAAACATATGAAGAGGCTAATAAGGCACTTTTAGATATGCTTGTAGATGATAAATTTGGTGAGGGAAAAGTAGTAATTGAAGAATACCTAGAAGGTGTTGAATTCTCATTTATGTGCTTTGTGGATGGCTCTAATGTATATCCACTTGATATTTCTCAAGATCATAAGCGTGCATATGATAATGACTTAGGACCTAATACTGGTGGTATGGGTGCTTATTCTCCTGTACCTATCATTTCAGATAGTGATGTTAAATATGCATTAGAAAATATAATGAAGCCTGTATCAAGTGCTTTAGTTAAAGAAGGTGTACCATTCAAAGGACTACTTTATGGTGGACTTATGAAAACTAAAGATGGTATTAAGGTTATTGAATTTAATTCACGTTTTGGAGATCCTGAAACTGAAGTAGTATTACCTCGTTTAAAGAGTGATTTATGTAAAGCAATGCTTGATATTTTAGATCATAAGAAACCTGTACTTGAATGGATAGAGGCATATACCCTTGGTATTGTAATGGCTTCTAAGGGATATCCTATGGAATATAAAAAAGGTTTTGTGATTAAAAATCTTGATAAAGTATCTTCAAAAGTTTATTATATGGGTGTTAAGCAAGACAAAGAAAATCTTGTTACTAATGGTGGTAGAGTTTTAATTGTTGTTGCTAACGGAACAAGTGTTATTGATGCAAAAGAAAAGGCACTTAAAGATGTTGAAAAAATCGAATGTGATAATTTGTTCTATAGAACAGATATCGGACATTTAAGTTACTAGGAGTATATATGATTGAACGTTATTCAAGAAAAGCGATGAGAGACATTTGGAGTGAGAAAAATAAGTTTGATACTTATTTAAAAGTTGAACTTCTAAATGCAAAAGCATGGTCTAAATTAGGTGTAGTACCTGCTGAAGACCTACCTAAGCTTGATAAAGCTACTTATACAATTGAACGTGTAAAAGAAATAGAAGCTATTACTAAACACGACGTTGTAGCTTTCACTCGTGCTGTAGGTGAGTCACTTGGTGAAGAAAAGAAATGGATTCACTATGGATTAACTTCAACAGATGTTGTTGACACTGCAAATGGATACTTACTAAAATGTGCTAATGATATCTTATATAAAGATATATTAGACATAATGGAAGTTATTAAGAAAAGAGCTTTAGAGTTTGAATATACTCCATGTATTGGTAGAACTCATGGAATGCATGCAGATATTACATCATTCGGATTAAAATGGGCTTTATGGTATTCTGATTTAACTCGTTTAAAGAAAGAATTTGAAGCTGCAAGAGAAAATGTTGAAGTTGGTAAATTATCAGGTGCTGTAGGTAATTTTGCAAATATTCCGCCTCAAATCGAAGAATCAGTATGTAGCGATTTAGGTATTCACTATGCAGCTATTTCTACACAAGTTATCCAACGTGATAGACATGCTCAATATATGTCAGTTCTTGCATTAATTGCATCAGAACTTGAAAAAATGGCTTTAGAAGTTAGACATTTAGCTCGTCAAGAAGTTAAGGAAGCTGAAGAAGCGTTCTCTAAAGGACAAAAAGGTTCAAGTGCTATGCCACATAAGAGAAACCCTATTTCAAGTGAAAACATTTGTGGATGTTCTCGTGTAATTAGAGGTTATATGCTTACAAGCTATGAAAATATAGCTTTATGGCATGAACGTGATATCTCTCACTCTTCAACTGAACGTTTAATTTTACCAGATGCAACAGCTTTACTTGATTATATGCTAGTTAGATTTAAATCTATCTTAGAAAATCTTGTAGTATATCCAGATAAGATGATTGAAGACATTTGGTTAACTAGAGGAGTAATATTTGCACAAAGAGTATTATATAAACTAATTGATAAAGGCTTAGTTCGTGAAGAAGCTTATGATACAGTTCAACCTATCGCAATGCGTGCATTAGAAGAAAAGAAGAACTATCAAGATCTTTTAAAAGAAGATAAGAAAGTATCTAGTCTATTAAGTAATGAAGAAATTGATGAATGTTTTACTCTTGATTATTATATGAAGAATGTTGATTTCATTTACAAGAGAGTTGGCATTAAATAGTTTATTGTGATATAATCACTTTAAGGTGATTAGCAGTGAAAAACATTTTAACTAAATATAGTTATGAAATTAAAATAATATCAATATATACAATTTGTCTTGCGATTGTTTATGGTTCTCTTGTATATGTATTAACAAGATCAATCGACACTCCTCTAAGAATAGGATTTTCAATTTTAACATTTATTTTAATTGTTATTGTTGGACTCGTTGTAGGTATTATATATATTAAACATAAAGAAAAAGCTAAAAATAATAATGAAGAAGTTAAGGAGTAGGGCGCCCTACTTCTTATTTTTCTAATTATGTTTCTTTTAAAATCATATACACGGAAGTTATTTTCTTCATAATAGACATAAGTAAAAGTTTTTAAAATGAAATAAATTAGAGGTAAAAATAATAAATAACATAATAGTAAATATTTTCAAAATAAAAAATATTTTTTTAAATATCTTTACTTAATTGCCGTGTTTTATTATAATACTCTTCGTGTGAGGTGAGATATTGTTTACTAAAGATATCAAACAATGGATATTATCATTAAAAGAAGGCGAAATAATTCTTGCTAAAACAGCTTATTTAGAGAATTTCTCTAATATGAAAGAAGCTACTTTTTATCAGCTTCTTGCTAGACTTAATCAAGAGAAATATTTAGCTAAAATATCTAAAGGTTTATACTATAAACCATTTAAAGATGATTTTACTAGATTACCTAGTGAGGATAGGCTTCTTAATTTCTTTACTAATAAGAATAAAAACGGTCTTATTATAGGAACAAACATGTTATATAAATATAATATTATTCCTGAAATTAGTGATAAATATGAAATTTATACTAATTTAATAGAAATTAAGACTACGAGATTTATGTCTAATCTTGCAATTAAGTATTTAAATATTGATTTTAAAAATGTATGCATTTCTAAAACTATAGAAATTCTTGAACTTATTGAGATTATAGATGATTATGATAATGTTAATTTAGAAGCATTATATAGTTATTTATCTGAATTTACATCAATATATAATGAAGATGTTATCTATAAAATATTAGAAAATCATAACTATAAGAAAAGAAATATTTATACATTAATGGTAATATTGAATAATTTTAACATTGAGAATAATTTATCTAGACTATTAAACAGTGCCAGCAAATATAATTTTCCTAATATGATTAATAAAGCATTGGCATTAAAAAATAGATAAGTATTGAAGAATTAAGTGTATTCTATACTTAATTTTTTCTTTTTAGTTTTAAAAATTTACGAAAGTATTATATAATATGATTTAAAGAGGTGTTATTGTGACTAATAAAGTTTACGAGTTAAGAAAATTGAATAAAATGACTCAAGATGATTTAGCTAGTAAACTTGGGGTTACAAGACAAACTATTATTTCTATTGAAAAAGGAAAATATGTTGCCTCTCTACAACTAGCGCTTAAAATGGCTTTAATATTTAACGTAAAAGTTGAAGATATATTTGAACTTGAAAAGGGTGATTAATATGGAATTTGATGTAATTAAATATAGAAAAGTAACTCTAGTTAAAATGATTATCACTATTGTAATGATTATTATACCTATATTATTAGCTGGTATTATAATTCCATATTACATTAATGTATTTTCACAACTAGAGGAACAAATTAATAGACTTAATGAGACTGTTGATAGAGTTGCTCAAGGTTCTGCCTTGATTTTAGTTTTCTTAATTGAAGGTATTCTTATCTGGAAATTAGCTTGTTATGCAAGAGTTGAAACAAGCGAGGATTATGCAAAAAAATATTATATAAAGACACATGATGAACGTTTACAACATATTATGACAGAAGCTAATGCTGTTGCGATGAAGTTAAGTCTTTATATTTTAGGTATTTGCACAAGTATCGGTGGATGTTTTGATGCTAAAGTGTTTTTAGCTCTACTTTTAACATTTTTTGGGGAATTATTTATATATTTAGGTTCATATTTATACTATAAACATAAAAATTAGTTACAAATTTTCAAAATCTTAAAAAATTCTAGTTGAAAAGTAAAAACAATAAATATATAATTATAAAGTAAAATTTATGGATTTTTTATTATCCGTATAACGAAAGGACAATATATTATGGGAAGAGCTCATGAAGTTCGTGCCGCATCTATGGCAAAGACTGCATTAATGAAGTCTAAAAAATATTCAAAATGGGGAAAGGAAATTTTCACTGCTGCTAAGTCTGGTGTTCCTGATCCTGAAATGAACCAAGCCCTTAAGAATACAATTGCAAGAGCTAAGAAGGACCAATGTCCTGCTGACGTTATTAAACGTGCAATTGAAAAGGCTCAAGGTTTAACAAGTGGTGCAATGAAAGAAACTACATACGAAGGTATGGGTAATGGTAATGTTGCAGTTATCGTTGAATGCTTAACTGATAACGTAAACCGTACAGTTACATCTGTTCGTTCTGCATTCACTAAGACAGGTGGTACTTTTGGTGCTTCTGCAAGCTATATGTTTGAACGTAAGACATATATCAAATTTGAAGGTATGTCTGAAGATGAAGCATTAGAGGCTTTAATCAACGCTGGTGTTGATGCTGAAGTAACTACTGAAGATGGTTATACAGTTGTAACAGGAGAAGCTAGTGCTTTCCCTCAAATTTCTGAAGCACTTGAAGCTTGTGGAAAAGAATTAGAATATGATTCTAATGAAGTTGCAATGGTTCCAAATTCTAAAGCTGAATTAACTGATGAACAAAAAGAAAAGTTCATGCATATGTTAGACATCTTACATGAATGTGAAGATGTTCAAGCTATCTATCACAATGCTGATATCGATGAGGATGCTGAATAATTATTAAAATTAGAGTTCGAAAGAACTCTTTTTTTCTTGTAATTTTTTACAAATATTATATAATGAGGCAAAGGAGGATAAAGAAGTGGAATATTTAATTATATTGTTATGGTTTGTAGTTGGAATTATTGCACTTATTGCAGAAATTAATACAGTTGAATTGATATCTGTTTGGTTTGTAATTGGTGCTTTTGTAACTATGATTGTATCAGCTTTTGTACCAACTAATTATATTGCTCAAGGCATTACATTTATTGCAGTAACCGTATTGTCTTTTGCTGTTTTGCGTCCTTGGCTATCTAAAAAGTTTGGAAAACAGAAAACAGAAGTTGATAATATTAATACTCTTGTTGGCTATAAGGGTGTTGCATCAACTGATATTGATTCAAAAGGTGGTAAGGTTGTAGTAAACGGTACTACTTGGTCTGCTTTATCCGATGATCTTATTAAAGAAGGAGAAAGTGTGGTAGTATTAAAGGAAGAAAATATTACCTTAAAGGTAGAAAGAGAGAAATAGTATGATAGGATTAATTATTGCGTTTGTTTTAATTTTATTTGTTGTAGTTATTATACTTGCATCAAGTGTTAAGGTTGTATCTCAAAGTGAAGAATATGTAATTGAACGTTTAGGTAAATATTATAAAACTTTATCTTCAGGACCTCATTTAATTGCACCATTCATTGATAGAGTAGCTATTAGAATTAGTTTAAAGGAACAGGTTGCTGATTTTGAACCACAATCTGTTATTACTAAAGATAATGTATCTATATTAGTTGATACTGTTGCATTCTTTAGAGTTACTGATTCTAAAAAGTACGCATATGGTGTATCTAAACCAATTGAGGCTATTAATAAATTAACAATGACTACTCTTCGTCAAATCATTGGTAATTTAACACTAGATGAAACTTTAACATCAAGAGATTATATTAACTCTAAAATTCAAGAACCAGTTGATCTTGCAACTGATGCATGGGGTATTAAGATAGTTCGTCTTGAACTTAAGAATATTGATTTACCTCAAGATATTAAGTCTGCAATGGAAAAACAAATGAAGGCTGAAAGAGAAAAGAGACAAGCTATTTTACTTGCTGAAGGTGATAAACAAGCTATGATCACTAGAGCTGAAGGTGAAAGAGAATCTAGAGTTAATTTAGCTGAGGCTGATAAACAAGCTCGTATTCTTCAAGCTGAAGCTGACAAAGAAGCACAAATTCTTAAAGCTGAGGCTGAGGCTGCCCAAATTGAAAAAGCTGCATTAGCTGAAGCTAGCGCTATTAAAGCTATTAAAGAAGCTGGTGCCGATGAACGCGTTATTCAATTAAAGAGCTTAGAGGCTTTAAAGAATGTTTCTAATGGTAATGCAACTAAGATTATAATTCCTTCTAATTTACAAGATTTAACTAAGGTTGTAACTGCGATAGAAACAATTAAAGAAGATAAGAAATAAAATTATTGCAAGGATTTTTCAAGTCCTTGCTTTTTAAATTTAGAGGATTAGTTTTTGAAAAATTCTATTTAAAGTACATTTATTAGTTTAAAATTTTAAAAATTGATTTTATAATAACAATAAAACCTTTGTTAGTAGGTGATGTTATGGATAAAACAAATGGGCTTAAGAAAAGAATATTAGAATACCTATTATTTATTATATTTGTTACTATACTGGATATAGCATTTCATGTAATTGTTATTAATAGACTAAATGTATATTTACCGCTTGAAATTACTTTTATATTACTAATGGCTAGTCCTATATTTATGTTTAAACATAATTTTATTGCAAATATATATTCAAGTATTCTTTATTTAATTGTTACTTCTTTAATAATTGTAAACTTAGAACTATATTATGCATCAGATGATATTTTTACATTTAAATATTTAGTATTAATTAAAGAGACTGAAAATGTAATGTCTAGTGACTTTGTTAATATATATTATCTCTTCTTTATAATATTATTTACTTTTATTTATTTCTTGATACTTTATATAATTAATAATAATATTAAATCAAGTGAATATAAAGTTAAGAAACCTTTTATGTATTCGCTAGTTGTGATTAGTTTTTTAAGTATTATTAGAGCCATTTCTTTTGACTGTATTGAATTAAAACAAAAAGATAATGTTTTATATCAAGATTTAAGTGGTGATGAAATTGTACTTAAAAGTTCATCTTTACTTAAAAGAAGTTCTATTTATAATTATGGTTTACTAAATTATAGTTTGTCTGATTTTACAAATCAAATTTTAAGTAATAGTAATCTAGAAGAAACTGAAGAAAAATACTTATTAAGTAATTCAATAAGTGGAACTTGTAAAGGGTATAATGTAGTTGAAATAATGATTGAAACTGGTACTAACAGTGTTATAAATGAGACGTTAACACCTAATTTATATAATTTAACTCGCGAGGGGATTACATTTAATAACAATTACTCTAAGAATAAAACTAATATTTCTGAATTTATCGGCATAAGTGGGTCAGTTACAACTGGTATTAGTAAATATTCTAATACAGTTCCTTATAGTCTAGCTAATGTATTAAATAAGTTTGGTTATGAAACAAGTTATTTTCATTCAAATAATGCATCATTTTATAATAGGGGAACTATTATACCAAACCTTGGATTTAACAATACTTATATGGCTTCATCTACAGCAGGTAGTGAATCATATGACAAAGTTACATTAATTGATGGATTTGATTTTAACAATGAATTTAGTGGTAAATATCCTCTAGATTCAAAATTTTATGAAGCGGTAAGTGATTACTTTATTCCAAATACTGATGAGCCTTTCTATACATTTTGGACTACACTTACAACTCACGGACCATATAACTACGATGATTCTCTAACTACTTATTACGCTAAATACTACGATATATTAAAAAGTGCCGAGTCTCGTGGTAAATGGATTAATATTTGTTCTAGTTTTGGAAGCGTTGTTGCTAATCAGTTTGCGGAATACCAATGTAAGATGATGGTATTTGATGAAGCTTTAGGTATGCTTCTAAGTGATCTAAAGGATAAGGGATTATATGATAACACTATATTTGTTTTATACGGAGATCATGACTGCTATTACAGTGTTGGAATAGATGATCATTTAAATTATTATATTTATAATACTTTTTCAAATTATACTAATGATGATCATTTAGAATATTATGCTAAAGAATATGAAACATATATGACTATATCTAATCCTACTTTAATAGAAAGAATTAAATCAAATATTGATTCACTTGATGGTTTTATTATTAAAGACGGACGCGTTGAATATAGTTATTTTTCAAGTCCATATGTAATAGTACCTACGATACTTGATATTTTAGGCATTAGATATAATACTAACTACTATGTAGGAAATAGTATATTCTCTCATAATGATAAATATTCTAATATATTCTATTCCCATGAATTGAATCTAACATTTTCAAATGGTTTATTAACTGATGGTGAAAAAATATTATGGAATGATAATCAATCAATAGAAGATATAAATGAGTTTAATAAGTATCTAGCTAGTACACTTTCTAAGATTGATTTGTTTAATAGATATTACAATAGTAATTATTTTAAAGATGTAGAAAGGTGTAAAAAGATTATTGATTCATTTACTTACTTTTAATTAATTCTATTTTAATTTATAATTTAGATAGGTGATATCTATGGATAATATACTGCTTTACATTAATGATAGAGAAATTGATAATAGAATTAAAAGGGAATTAGGTTCTAATTATCATATTATTAATACATATATTGACGAATTTAATTATATTAAATTAATTAATCAGTACAAAGCTAGTTTGATTATTATGGACTACCATACTCTAAATGATTATAATCTTTTGTCTACAATAATAAGATCGAATGTATTTGTACTTTATATTCAAAATAATTTTACTTCTTATTTTCAGTTAGAATCATCTCCTAGATTTTTATCAGTTGATATTAATAATCTAAATATAGATTTAATTCGTTTTGTTTTTAAGCAAAATAAACTATTAAATGATTTGAATGAGAAGATAGATTATTATAAAGAAAAAGAAGAAGAGGCAGTTTTGGTAAAAAAAGCTAAACTATTACTTATGAAAAAGGGTATGAGTGAAGATAGTGCTTATAAGTATATTGTAAGTGAAGCTATGAAAGAGAGAAAAACTAAGAAGGAAATAGCTAAAAAAATATTAAATGAATAAGTATTAATGCTTAAGCGTTTTCATAAAAGTTATTATTGAAAGTTCACTTAATATATTTTAAAATACAATCGTAAGCAATGGAGCTTATATTCTAAAACACATATGAAACTTAATGCAATGGAGCAGTGATGCTTTTTTGCAACCCTAAAAAAGAGGATCGCTTATGATTCTCTTTTTATTTTGGTGTTTTGGAAAGGAAAGGAAATAAAATGAATAAGTACACAAAAGATGAAGTAAGAAAAATCTGTAAGGAGGAAAATATCAAGTATATCCGTATGACTTTTACTGATTTACTTGGATGCATGAAGAATGTCGAAATTCCTGTTGATAGATTAGATGATGCTTTAAACAACGAAATCATGTTTGATGGTTCTTCTATTGAAGGTTTTGTAAGAACTGAAGAAGCTGATATGTATATGGTGCCTGATATCAATACATTCTTAATTTGTTCTTGGGAAGATAATCAATATGGTAAAGTTGCAAGATTTATTTGTGATGTTTGTCAAGCTGACAAGCATGGTAATTTAGTACCATTTGCTGGTGATCCACGTGGTCAATTAAAGAAAAATATTGAATATATGAAGAAGCTTGGTTATGAAAAGTTTAACATTGGTGTTGAACCTGAATTCTTCTTATTCAAATTAGATAAGGAAACTTTAGAACCAATCGTTGAACCTTCTGATGAAGGTGGATATTTCGATGTTGCACCTATCGACGCTGTTGTTGATTGCAGAAGAGACATTGTTCTTGAACTTCAAAAGGTTGGATTTATTGTTGAAGCTGCTCACCATGAAGTTTCTCAAGGTCAACATGAAATTGATTTCAAGTTTGATAATTCACTAGAAGCTTGTGATAATGTACAAACATTTAAACTTATTGTTAAAAACGTTGCTCGTCGTCATGGCCTACATGCTACATTTATGCCAAAGCCTATTTATGGTATTAATGGTAGTGGTATGCATTGCAACTGCTCATTAACTGATGTTAATGGTAAGAATATTTTCTTTGATCCAAATACTGAAGATAGATTATCAAGCGTTGCAAAAGATTGGATTGATGGTATTCTAACTCATGCAAAGGGATTCTGTTTAATTACTAACCCTACAGTTAATTCATATAAGAGAATCGTTCCTGGTTTTGAAGCTCCATGTTATATTTCATGGTCTGAAGCTAACCGTTCAACTATGATTCGTATTCCTTCAGCTAGAGGTAATAAGACT
Organism: uncultured Eubacteriales bacterium; assembly: GCA_963628445.1. Classification (GTDB taxonomy): domain Bacteria; phylum Bacillota_I; class Bacilli_A; order Acholeplasmatales; family Anaeroplasmataceae; genus JAEELC01. The sequence continues at coordinate 6,024 of CAVGEZ010000018.1, read as the reverse complement.
CGTACTGAGGTTAGAAGTGTAGACTGTACTGCAAACCCATATCTTGCAGCTAGTGTTTTACTTCGTGCTGGTTTATCTGGTATTGAACATAAGGCTAACCATTTCGAAGAAATTCATACAAATTTATTTGCATGCACTCAAGCTGAAAGAGAAGCTTTAGGTGTTGATGCTCTACCTGAAAACTTAAAAGAAGCTATTCATTGCTTCAAGGAAGATGCATTAATTCAAGAAGCAGTTGGTGATTATTTAGCTAAGAAGATTGTTGAAGCTAAACAAGTTGAATGGGATCAATTCCGTACAGCTGTTACTGAATGGGAAATCAAGAAATATATTAAGATGTTCTAATAATATTTAAATAATGAAAGCTATGGCTAAGATTACTTGCTGTAGCTTTTTTAATACTATTTTAAATTTTATGAGTATTAATATTTAATAACTTAAGAGTCTAATTCATTATTTTGGACTTTTCTTGATTGAATATATTTAAAAAATTATATATAATTTATTTATTATGATAAGAATTATTAAAAGGTGATTAGTATGAGTTTAAAAATATATAATTCTTTAACAAATAAACAAGAAGAGTTCATTCCTAAAAATAAAAATGAAGTTAACATGTATGTTTGTGGACCTACTGTTTATAATTATATTCATATAGGTAATGCAAGACCTGTTATTTTCTTTGATACTTTTAAGAATTATTTAGAGTATAAAGGATATAAAGTAAATTATGCATCTAATATAACAGATGTTGATGATAAGATTATTAATAAAGCTATTGATCAACAAGTTAGTGAAAAAGATATTACTAATATGTATGAGAAAGCTTATTTTGTTGATTGTACTAGATTAGGATCTCACAGACCTGACTTTGTTCCACACGCAACAGAATATATTAATCAAATGATTGATTTTATTAGTGAAATGTTAAAAAGTGGCTTTGCATATAGTGTTGATGGAGACGTTTATTTTAGAATTAATAAATTAGCTGAATACGGTATTTTATCTAATCAAAATAAAGAAGAACTTGAAAATGGTGTAAGAATTGATGTTTCTGATAAAAAAGAGAATCCACTAGATTTTACATTATGGAAGAAAACTGATAAAGGTATTCAATGGGATTCACCATTTGGTAAAGGAAGACCTGGATGGCATACAGAATGTGTATGTATGATTGATAAAATTTTTAATCATCAAGAAATTGATGTTCATGGTGGTGGAATGGATTTGAAGTTCCCACATCATGAAAATGAAATTGCTCAAGCTAACGCTGTATATCATCATCACTTAGCTAAGTATTGGATGCACGTCGGACGTGTTAACTTAGGTAAGGAAAAGATGAGTAAATCTTTAGGTAACGTTATATGGGTAAAGGATTTTAAGGAAGATGAATTTATGCCTTATCGTTTACTTGTAATTACTACACCTTATAGAAACTCTATTGATTTTACAGAAGATTTATTTAACCAATATAAGAAATTATATGATAAATTTAATAGAGCATATAAACAAGTATTAGTCTTATCTCAAGTTAGCAAAGTATCTTTAACTGAAACTAATAGTGATGAGTTAAAGATGTTTGAAGAGTATATGGATAATGATCTAAACACTCAAAATGTATTAACTTTAGCTAATGATATATTAAAAAAGATTAATGTATCTGTTCGTGCTAATGATTTAAATAGTGGATTAACAGAGGCTAATACATTAAAAACTATTTTTGATGTTTTAGGTGTTAAATTATCAAGTGTTGAACTAACTAGTGAAGATATTGATAATTATAATAAGTGGCAAGAATATAAATCACAAAAAGATTTTGAAAATGCTGATAAGTTTAGAGCACTACTTTCTGATAGAGGGATTATTTAATGGACGCTATTCAATATAATGGATTAACTCTTGCATATATTGGAGATGCAGTTTATGAGCTTAGGATTAGAAATTACTTATTAAGTCAAAATTTAACTAAAGTAAATGAATTACATAAAAAGGCTATTTGCTACACTCAAGGTAAAAGCCAATCTTATGCAATGCATTACTTTTTAGATAATAATTTATTAACTGATGAAGAAGTTTCTATGTTTAAGCGTGGTAGAAATTCTAATGTTGGAAAAATTAGAAAGAATATATCTCGTGCTGATTATTTAGAAGGTACAGGATTTGAATCTCTTATAGGATATTTATATTTGTCTAATAAGATGGATAGAATGAATGAAATAATAGATAAAACTATTGATATCATAAATAATATGAAGGAGGATTAATAGGATGGAAGATGAAGATTTAAAAAATAATGTTGATGAACATATTGAGAATAATCAAGAAAACATTGACAATAAAGAAGAAGATATTGATCCTCGCTTTTTTGATAAGAAGGGTAATAAATTAAGTGATGATAAGATTGCTAAAATAAAAGCCCAAGATGAAAAAGATTTAAAAAAGAAACGTAAAGCTGAACTTGATAAAAAGATGAGTGAAGCAAGTAAGACTGAAGCTCGTATGAAGCGTGATAAAGATTATGAATCTAAAGAAAAAGAACGTCAAGCTTTAAAGAGCCAAAAGATTGCAAAAAAGAATTCGAGAAAAAGAAGCATTGGTACAAAATATATTGATCGTTTTGAAACTGATCCAAACGAAGGTTTAAATGATGATCAAGTTAACCAAAGAATTCTTGAAGGTTTTGTAAACTATAAGCCAAAGTCTACAAGTAAATCTATACCTCAAATATTATTTCAAAATATCTTTACTTTCTTTAATATTTTAACTTTTACAATTGCAGGATTCTTAATTTCAGTAAACGCAATTAAGGACTGTATATTTGTACTTATTATTTCATTAAATATTATTATTGGTGTTATTCAAGAAATTAGAGCTAAAAAGACTATTGATAAACTATCTTTAATTTCAGCTCCTTCAGTAACTACAATTAGAAACTCTAAAAAGGCTGAAATTGGTGTATCTGAAGTTGTACTTGATGATATCATGGTACTTGAGGGTGGAAAACAAATTTGTTCTGACTCTGTTGTAGTAGATGGTATGATTGAGGTTAATGAATCTCTTTTAACTGGTGAATCTGATTCTATTGTTAAAAAGCCTGGAGATGAATTATATTCAGGAAGTTTTGTAGTATCTGGTTCTTGTAAAGCTAGAGTAGAAAAAGTTGGTAAAGACAATTATATTGAAACTCTAACTACTAGTGCTAAAAAGTATATGAAGCCTAAGAGTGAATTATTAAAGTCATTAAAAATTATTATTTATGTAATGGCTGTAATAATCATACCAATTGGTCTTGGTTTATTTACTATTCAATTTAATTCAGGAATGACTTATGCTGAATCTATTAGAAAAGCAGCTGGTGCGATGGTTGGTATGATTCCATCAGGTTTATTCCTATGTACATCAATGACTCTTGCGGTAGGTGTTTCAAGACTTGGTAAAAAGAATGTATTAGTACAAGAATTGTATTGTATTGAAATGCTTGCAAGAATTAATGTATTATGTTTAGATAAAACAGGTACTATTACTGATGGATCTATGAATGTTAAATCTACAGTTGAATATAAAAATTCTGGCGGATTGAATACTAAATATGCAATTAGTGCTTTACTTAATGCACTAAATGATAGAAATATGACAAGTGTTGCGCTTGAAAAGTATTTCGGAAAATCAAGAGTGTTAAAGAGTATTGCAACAATTCCTTTCTCATCTAAGAGAAAATATCAAGCTGCAACTTTTGAGAAAAAGGGAACTTATGTTTTAGGTGCTCCTGAATTTATCTTAAAGACTAATTATAATGAGATTAAAGATGATGTATCTAAATATGCAGAAGAAGGTTATAGAGTTCTATTACTTGCGCATATTGATGGTAAGATTGAAAATAATGAACTTCCAGAAGGCGCTATTACATGTATGTCTTTAATATTAATTGAAGATAATATTAGACCTGATGCAGTTGAAACTATAAAGTCATTTAAAGAACGTGGTGTTGAAGTTAAGGTTATTTCCGGTGATAACGCTGTTACTGTATGTAAGATTGCAGAACGTGCTGGTATTGAAAATGCAAATAACTATGTATCTTTAGATGGTATGAGTGAAAAAGAAGTTGTAAGAGCTGCCACTAAATATACTGTATTTGGTCGTGTAACTCCTGCACAAAAAAGATTACTTGTTAAGACATTAAAGGAAAATGGTAAAACTGTTGCGATGACTGGTGACGGTGTAAACGATATTTTAGCTTTAAAAGAAGCTGATTGTTCAATCGCAATGGCTTCTGGTAGTGAAGCTGCTCGTAATGTATCACACTTAGTATTACTTGATTCAAACTTTAGTGCTATGCCTGACGTAGTTGGTGAAGGTAAGAGAGTTATTAACAATATTACTAAAGTAGCACGTCTATATTTAACTAAAACTATATTTAGTTTATTACTTGCAATTGTAGCCTTAATTAAAGGATATTATCCTATTTCTACAAATCAATTATTTATGATTGACTTATTCTGTATTGGTATTCCATCTGTTGTATTAGTACTTGAAAAGAACAATGATTTATTCCAAGGACATTTCTTGTCTAATGTAATCAAATCAGCCCTTCCTGGTGCAATAGCTGTTGTTGTACAATCACTAATCGTATTCTTACTTCAAACAACTCTTGCAATATCTCAAACAAGTCTTTCAACTATTATTGTACTGGCTGCCACATTTACTTGTGAAATGGTGTTATTTGATGTTTGTAGTAAACCTAATTTCTCAGCTGTACATAAAGTATTATTCTATTCAATGTTTGGAATGTTTATTTTCTTAACGCTAGTTACTCCTAGATTCTTTGATTTCTCTCCACTAGGTTCATTTGGAACATATTGGTCTGATAATCTTGAGGTTTTAAGATGGAAAACTAGTGAGATTGCAAGAAGCCAAAAGGATGTTTATGTAATTGATGGATATGTATTATATAAAAATGATGTAGATTCTAATCAAAATAAATATTATGTTTCTACAGGATCAGGTACTAGCCATTCTTATTCAGTTAATCAAAATGGTCAATTAATAATCGACCAAACTACAATATCTATTAATGATTATAATTACCTAGATTTCTTACCATCTTTATATAAAACATATAATGAAGTAGATGGTTTATATTATTATGGTTTGAATGGCTATGTAACAAATATTCAATATAACGAAGAGTATGTTGCGGAAGTTAAGAAAGATGGAAATGTTTCTTACGTATTATATGATACTAATAATCAAATTAAAGATACAAAAGATACAGGATATAATGTTTTACCAAGCGTAACTATTAACTCTGATGGATACTATGTTATAGGAACTGTTACTACTGTTACTAAAGCTGAATCTCTATACAAGTCTTATGAAGTTACTATCAATGAGGATTATAATATTTTAGTAAATGGAGAGCCTCTTGAAATTTCTACTTCTAGCGGACAAGAACCATATGTGTATTTCAAAAATGGTTTTGTTTATGGAACAGATGAAGATAACCACCTAGTACTTAATATGTCTAAGACAAATGTATTATTTGATACCACTGATGGATATGAAGCAAGTATTACAGTATCTGGTCAACAATTCTGGATTAAGGGTACTGCTTCAGGTGTAAACTATAGACCAACTATTACAACTACTCCTAGTAACTATTATATTGTTGATGGTTATTTAACTGAATATGAATGCAAAACTACTGCAACTGAAATTAAACAAGAAGTTTCTAGTGATGGCTATTTAATTATTGATGGCATTGAAACTAACATAAAGAAAGATGTATATGTTTCTTATGGAGGTAATGTTCCTTCACTTTCACCAAACTGTTTAGTTTTACTTGCATTATTATGTTTACTATCAACTCCTATTATGAAGATTGTAAAAGGATTTGTTCCATTTATTAAGAAGTGGACAGGTATCTTAATGGATAAGATTAATAGATTGTAAGCTCATTAAAGAGGTACTTGAATGCCAACACCACATAAGGATGTTTTAATGTAATAGCCACGGTGCAACTCAGAA